>JAVFAO010000703.1:0-2500 GCA_034002465.1 Myxococcota bacterium | reverse complement strand
CATCGAGCCAGGTCCATGCTTGTTGACCAACGCTCGGCACTCGTGATGACCACGCGCTTCAGGATAGCGAAATGCCTCGCAGTAGCGACAAGGACAAGGAAAAGACTCGGGTTCGGTGCTCTTTTTGCGGAAAGCCCTCTGCCGATGTGCGCAAGCTCATCGCTGGCCCAGACGTGCACATTTGCGATGAGTGTGTGACGCTCTGTAACGAGATCATCGCCGAGGATCTGCAGCGAGAGAGCCGAAAGGGTCTGACTGCCAGTGAGATGAGGCCCAAGGTCATCAAGGCGTACCTCGACCAGCACGTCATTGGTCAGGAGCGCGCCAAGAAAGTGCTGTCCGTGGCGGTATACAACCACTACAAGCGGATTGAGCGGCGAAACGAAGAGGACGACACGGAGCTCACCAAGGGCAACATCATGATGATGGGACCCACCGGTAGTGGCAAGACCCTGCTCGCCCAGACCCTCGCCAAGCTGCTCGATGTGCCCTTCGCCGTCGCCGATGCGACCTGTCTCACCGAGGCAGGCTACGTTGGAGAGGACGTCGAGAACATCATCAAGAACCTCTGGATCGCTGCGGGGCGGGACACTGCCAAGGCGGCGCGGGGTATCGTCTGCATCGATGAGATCGACAAAATCGCCAGCCGCGGTGGTGGTGTGGGTGGAACCCGCGATGTCGGAGGTGAGGGTGTGCAGCAGGCGCTGCTCAAGATGATCGAGAGCGAGATGGTGCAGATTCCGCCCGACGGCAGCCGCAACCGCCCCCAACAGGAGTTCATCCAGGTCGACACCACCGACATCCTCTTCATCTGCACCGGCTCCTTCAATGGCCTCGCCGATGTGGTGCGCCGTCGCACGGGGCAGAGTGCCATGGGCTTCAACGCCGATGTCAGCAAGAAGGCAGAGGTCGACTCTGGCTTGCTGCACTTGGTCGAGAGCGAGGATCTGGTGAAGTTCGGCTTCATTCCTGAGTTTGTTGGTCGCATCCCGGTCATCGTTGCGCTCGAAGACCTCAACGAAGAGGCGCTGCTCGAGATCCTCTGGAAGCCCAAGAACTGCCTGCTCAAGCAATACACCAAGCTCTTCGAGCTGGAGAACGTCAAGCTGAACATGACCGAAGAGGCTCGGCGCGCGGTGGTGCGAGAGGCCGTCGCCCGCAAGAGTGGCGCACGCGGTTTGCGCGCTATCCTCGAGGAGGTGATGCTCGACGTGATGTACGAGCTGCCTTCGCTGAGCAATGTGCAAGAGGTTGTGATCACAGAAGATGTGGTGCTTGGGCGGGAGAAGCCCACCATCGTCTACGCCAAGAAGGCGTCCTGAGTGTGCGCTCGGCGCGCTGAGCTCTTCGCGCGCCGTCGAACTCGGTTCAGGGAGCAGACCTTGACAGCATCGCCTGCGCCGTCGGTTCGTCTGTTTCCCGTTCGATTCCGTCTCCGTCGTCGCGCCTTGCTGAGCGCTGGGAACTTTGCGCAGTCAGCGGTGTCGAAGACCTTGCGTCGGCTGAGCTCGGCGCTCCCTGGCGAGGTGAGCTGATGTTCTTGCCGTGGAGCGAAAAGAAGCTGGTTCGGCGCCTCAAGGCGCGGGATGAGCAAGCCTTCCGAAGGATGGTGACGCTCTACCAGAACAAAGTCTATACACTGATTTTTCGGATGCTCGGCGACGCTCAAGAGGCGGAGGATCTCTCGCAGGACGTCTTCATTACCGTATTTCGTGCCATCGACAGCTTTCGCGGCGACGCTCAGTTCTCCACCTGGCTCTATCGGATTGCCGTCAACCATGCCAAGAACCGCATCAAATATCTTGCGCGGCGCCGCAGCAAGGCGAGCCAACCCATCGAGGACGTGGACGAGAGCCGCTTGCAGGATCCATCGGGGTCGCGGATTCCCGCGCCAGACAAGGTGTTGCTGGGGCAGGAGCTGGAAGGTGTGCTGCAGCGTGCCATCGCCGAGCTCGATGAGGAGCATCGCTCGCTGTTGGTGCTCAGGGAGATCGAGAACCTCTCGTATGCCGAAATCGAGGCCATCACTGGACTGCCTTCGGGCACCGTCAAGAGCCGTCTGCACCGGGCGCGGCTCCAGCTCAAGGACGTGGTCGAGCGCTACATGAACCCAGATCTGAGCGCGCAGAATCCCGACAAGCAGGGACCAGCCAAGGGGTCATGAGATGACGACAACACAGTCACACACGGGTCATGTCACCGAGCTGATGAGCGCCGCCTACGACGGGGAGCTCGGCAGCGAGGAACAGCGCGCTTTCGAGCAGCATCTGGGTACCTGCAAGGCGTGTCATGCAGAATACGAGAGCTTCAAGCGCTCGCTGAGCTTGGTCAAGGGACTCGGGGAGACGCAGGCACCCGATGATTTCGTCAATGTCATCACCAATGATATCAACCATCAGACCAGAGGGCGCTTCTTCAACGAGCGCGTCGTCTTCGGCGTGCGGGTCCCCTTCGAAGGTTTCATCGTCATCTTTCTCGCCGTCATCGCAGCCATCCTCTT
>JAVFAO010000702.1:0-2503 GCA_034002465.1 Myxococcota bacterium | reverse complement strand
GGGTTGCTCAAGCACAAGCGACGCGGTATCGGCGCTTCCAACGCAGTGTAGACCAGCCAGACAGCGCCCGACGCATCCTCTTCGAGCGCTGCACCGAACGAGAGCGACTCGATCAGCCCGAGCTGCACCAGCCGTTTCTCCTCTCCCAGCATCAGACTCGCCTGCCGACTGCTCCCCAGGCTCGCCCTCTCGAGCTCCGCTCTCAGTCGCTGCACGCAGCTCGCCAGCTCAGCCGCTGCCGTCACCTGAACCAGCTCCCCCTGGGGCTCGAGCTGACAGAGCTTGGGCTGCGCGATCTGCGCCCGCTCTAAGGCCGCCAACGCCGCGCGCCGTTGCCGATACTGCTCGATGAAACCTGGCTCTGGCACCAACGCCTGCTCGCCACAGCGTCGCGCGAAATCGAGCAGCTCCAGACTCTGGCGCGCCCTCTGATCCGCCTCGAAGAGCACCCAGTGCTCCAGGCTGCGATTGAACAAAGTGCTGCTGAAGGGCGCGCTGCTCAGCATCGCACGCAGGCGCTGGCCTGCCCGGAAGAGAAACAGGTTGGGCGCAAACGAGATGTCGCTGCTCAGCACCAGACGCAGCTTGTTGGCCGCGTAGAGGCGCGCAAGCAGCTCGGGCTCGGAACGAAAGCCAGTCAAGGCGGTCACCACCCGACTCAGCTTCGCCTCGAAAGGCTCGAGCTTGCCCCAACGCGGCCCCCACTTGTCTCCAGGCTCCAACCACGAGAGGTAGAGCTCGATGGACTGCGCCCACTCACAGGCAGCCTCGAACGCGGCGGCTTGGGCCTCGGGCTCCAGCAACAGCCGCCAGGACGGCGCCTGCAGGCGAGCTGGCAGCTCTGGGGGCACCTGCGTCGCATCCCGATGCTCATTGGAAGGGGCTCGGGAAAGGTCACGCGCGGCATCCTCGCCTGGGCGAGTGTCTGGCGAGCTCGGACTCGGCAAGGGGGGCGAGGGCTGGGACGCGCTCGCTGCGCTTGCTATGGACGACGACTCGGCGCGGCGAGGAACGGCCTCAGTCGCCCGGATTTCGGCCGCTTGCTGGAGAAACTCCAGCTCGGCAGGGCTCCACAAGTCTCTGAAGCTGCGACGCGCTGTCGCGATGAGCGCTTTGACCTGCTCAGACGACAAGGCATCGCCTGGGGCCGGTACTCGAGAGCGAGTGGCGGCTTTCGATGGCTCCCCCGCGAGAAGCAACGCCAGTGTCCAGTCGAACTCGGCGAACTCGTAGCCCTCCAGCTCGAGTCCGTCATAGCGCGGTGTCAAGCGCTCTTCCCCGCACAAACGCTCCAGCAGCGACTCATCGAGCTGGCCCACTGGCAGGAAGCCATAGCGCGTCAACACGCTCGCCACTGGGAGAATGAAGCCATCGCCCAGCGCCTCGCGCAGCGCTGCTTTCAATGCCTGCTGGCCGGTCTTGCCCATCGACCGGCCGAGCAGGGTCCCCTGACTGTCCGGGAACTCGACGATCCTGAGCCGAGCCCTGAGCTCGGCATCCGTCTCCAGCGCCCGCAGTGACGCTCGCATCCCCTGGCTGAGTCCTTCGACCAGGAGATACAGGCATCGCCCCTTCTTGGTCAGCGCCGTCGCCTTCCGCAACGTCGACAGCAAGTCGTCACCCACCAGAAAAGGAAAGCGCTCCTTGACGGCGTGCGGCAGACCTCGGCCTCGCAGCCCGTCTGCTGAAAAGAAAACGACAGGGTTTTCGGCCTTCAGGCATCGGTGGCCCAGCTCGGCGATGGCATTCGCACCCTGTAATTGAGTCCAAAATATCTCAGGTATTGACACTGCAGAGGGTGTCGCTGGAGACTCGCCGAGCTCTTCTTCGAAGTACGTTTTGCAGAGCCGAAACCAGCTCTCGGGCGTGATATCGAGGCACTTGGAGACCTTGTCGATCTGCTGCTGCAGCTCGTTCGAACGCAGGCGGTGGGTTTCCGAAGGCAGCTCGTAGCTGAGTTCTTGTTGATTGGGCGCTTGGCCTGTTCCACCAACTTCTTGTTGATTGGGCGCTTGGCCTGTTCCACCAACTTCTTGACGACCGTAGAGGTGCTTGGACAGCACGGCGAGTTTTCCAGGCTTCTCGTCAAAGACCCGCAGCAGAGGCGTCAACGGTAGTTGGTTGTGCTTCCGGGTCTTCAGGCTTGGGGCCTTGCAGGCCGCTGCAGAAGCGTTGACACCCTGCAGACTGGTGTTGCCGCAATAGAGCTCGAAGCCTGCAGCGTCGAGCAGGTCTTCGAGCAAGCGCCAAACGCGCCGAGCAGCGCTCACGAGGTCTTGGTGGGTGCCCCCACGATGGAGGTGCGCCCAGTCGTTACGAGCCTGCACGAAGTGCTCGATGGGTGAGCGGCCTGCCTCCTTGGCATCGAGTTTCTGCCATCGCACCGCCAGCTCACCTCCGCGGCTCTTGGCGAAGCGTCGCGCGTGGGTGACCCATTGACTCAGGGTGGGATGCTGCAGAGCGCGCAGGGCGTCGAGCACCCAGGGCTTTGCCGCTGGCGCCG
>JAVFAO010000701.1:0-2524 GCA_034002465.1 Myxococcota bacterium | reverse complement strand
CAGCGCGCGTTCCTGCTCTACCAAGCGCAGTGCGATCTGGCTTCGACTGCCGCCTGTGACGCCGTTCGAGAGATGCGCTCGTACACCCCCTTCGGCCCGCGCGATTGGAAGGTGGCCTTGGAGCTCTACCAGCCCCGCTGTCAAGCCGGGGCCCTCGCCGATTGCGACGCGCTTCATGAGGTCGAAACGCGGCGCGAGTGGCACTTCATGGGAGGGCCGCAGGGGACGGACGAGGCTCGCTCGGCCTGCCGTGAAGGCGACAGCGCTGCCTGCGCCGAGTGGGCACGGCGCGACTTTGGCTTCATCAGCGGCTTCGACTACCGCGGCAACGAGGTCCTCGAGGCGCTGGACAGCGCCTGCTCGGCGAAGCATCCCTTGGCCTGCGCGCTGCTCGGTCGAGTATACCGTACAGGCAGCAGGGTCGAAGCGGACCTGTCTCGCGCCCGCGAGTTCTTCACCCTGTCCTGCGCGGCGCCTGCCTATGTGGGCTGTTGGGAGCTGGCGCCGATGCTGGTCGACGGCAGCGGCGGCGACGCCGATGCCGAGGCTGCGCGCGCACTGCTGCAGGCTCCCTGCGAACGTGGTGAAGCCGCGTCCTGCCTGCTGTTGGCCCGATACCTGGTCGACGGTGTTGGCGGAGCGGCGGACAGCAAGCTCGCCCGTGAGCTGGTTGAGCCGCTCTGTGTGCAGGGTGAGCTGGCGGCGTGTCGACGCGTGGCAGAGCTGGACTGTGCAGAGGAAGGGGAAACGGCCTGTCTTCGCTATGCCCGCTATCTGCACCTGGGTCGCGGCGGCCCAAGCAACTGGGCCAAGGCCCGCGAGCTCTACGAGCGGCGCTGCACGGAGGGCTCTGCGCGTGCCTGCACCTGGCTCGGCGTCATGTTGCAGCGAGAGCACCCGTCGCTCGAGCCGACCTGGGAACTGCGCAGCCTCGACGACTTTTTCCGCGCCGATTGTGAGGCTGGCCATGCTTCAGCCTGCGCCATCTTGGGCAGCTTCGGCGGCTTCGGCAGCGACAGCGCGCGCCAGCCCGACTCTCTGCGGGCTTGCGAGCTGGGCGTGGGAAGCGCCTGCTTGGAGGCTTCGGAGCGCGTGCGCTATGCCGAGGATGCAAGCCTACAGGACCCGGTCAAACGAGAGCAGCTGCTGGAGCGCGGCTGCGCGCTGGCTCACGCTCGCTCATGTCACGAGCTGGGCTTCGTGCAGGAGCAAGGCAACAAGAAGGATCAGGGTCGTCGCACCCTGCAGAAGGCCTGTGAGCTCGAGGATTTGGAGGTGTGTTTCTATCTCTCCTACGTGCAGAGCGGGACCATGGCTGACGTGGAGCGTGCGTGTCGGGGTGGTGTCGACTATGCTTGCGACCATTGGTTTCGCCAGAGCAAGGGCCTGGACCCGGCTGATCAAGCCGCCTTCCTGGCCGCCATCGAGGAAGGCTGCACGGCGCTCGAGCCTGTGGCCTGCTTCCTGAAGGCGAAGAACATGGGCTTTGGACGCTACGGGCAGAACGGCGAGCTGAAGCAGTCGGTCTCATTGATGCGCCAGGCCTGTGAAGGGGGCCTTGGGCCAGCGTGCACAGGGCTCGAGATGCTGCTCTCGAGAAGCTACGCTTCAGATCCGCTGGAAGTGCGTGAGTATGCCATCCGCGCTTGTCGAGGAGGCGAGCAGCGGGCCTGTGAGCAGGTGTCGGAGGAATACGCCTATGGACGCATCTTTGCGGCAGAGCCTTGGGCGTCGGTGGGATATGGCTTGCGCGCCTGCTCGCCAGCCAACCTGTGGAACTGCAGGCAGCTTCCGCTGATGCTACGGGCGTATGTGCAAGAGAACGGCGACGCCAAACGTGCCTACGCCTTCTTCGCTGCTGCCTGCGAGGCAGGCGACCTGCTGGGCTGTCGGGAGCAGGCTCGGGCCCGGCTCGAGGGTGTAGGCGTCGAGGCGGATGAGGTGGAGGCGGGTAAGCTCTATGCTGCCGCCTGTGATGCCGGAGATGGGCGGAGCTGTTTCGAGGCGGGCGCTGTGCTGCAGTTTTCGGTGCCACCGAATCTGACGCAAGCCAAACTGCGCTATGAGCAGGGCTGCGCGCTGGGCGAGCTGGAGGCTTGTGTCAGTCTGAGCTTCTTGGATGAGGAAGACGAGCTCTCGCAGCAGCTCGGGCGGGTCGCGCGGGTCGCCGAGGTCTGTGAACAGGGTATCGCCGAGGCTTGTCACCACGCCGGGCTCTTGGCGAGCGTGACCAAGGATGTGGACGAGGCGGTGGCTCACTTTGAATCGGGTTGCGCGCTGGGCTTCGCGGCGAGCTGTCGCAACGCCGGGATTCTACTGCACAAGCCGCAAGCGAGTCGTGCGAAGGCGCTCTTCGAGAAAGCTTGTGCCGTAGGAGACCCTGATTCCTGTGCGTTCGCAGCGGGAGACGAGACGCCACCGGCGTCGTTCCTGGTGGACGTCTCTCGCGAGGCGCAGCCGATGAAGTAGACACCCAAGCTTTGGGCAAAGTGCCTAGCCCCTTGGAATCCCGAAACCTGAAACC
>JAVFAO010000700.1:0-2526 GCA_034002465.1 Myxococcota bacterium | reverse complement strand
GGTTTCATGCTGCCCGTCGGTCAGAAACTCTATGACGGCTCCATGCAGCTGCGCGACGTTCTGCTCCCCCACGGCTTCTCCCTGCTGCTGCCCGGCACCAGCTCCCCTACCCCGCCTCCCGCACGCTTCGTGGTCGAAGCTTTCCCCAAGCTGTTCCTCGCCTTGCTCCGCGACCCCAAGCAATGCTCCGTCGAGGCCTTCGCCAGACTCGACGTGCAGCGCAACATGCGCGACAGCCTCATGGCCAACGAGCTCTTCGCCAAGAGCGACACCCTCGCGCGCCGACTCGCCCAGCTCGGCCTGCAGCTCGAGACCCCGCCTCACCACGTGCTCGCCGATCGCGACATCGTCGCCGCCTACGTCTGCGGTCTCAGCGCGGTCTTCCTCCGACTCGGACTGGGCGGCCTGCTCGGTGACCCCACCTGGGGCGCCTTCTCCACACCCCACTCCACGCTCTGGCACCCCGACTGGCAGCCCCGCGTGCGGTCAGCCCTCGTTGCCGGCTGCGCCTACCAGGATCTACCCTGAGTCCTTCTCACACGGTCCGCACGACCACCTGCCGGAGCTCCTCATGCTCGCACATGTCTCCGATTTCAACGCCGCAGAACAACTCGCCGAACGCGACCAGTGGCAGGCGCTCTGCGGCACGGCAGCATCGGAGCTGCTCGAGGCTGGCCGCATTGCCCAGATAGAGGTCGCCTCCAACGGCGTCGCAGGCCTCGTTGGCGATGCGTTCCCAGCCTTCAAGGACGACGACCACGTCGACCTGCGCAGCTTCGTCGAGCTCGGCAGCCAGACCATGGGCACGCTTCGGCAGTCCGGTCTGAGTCGCGCCCAGATCGTCTCCTTGCTCGGGACGGAGCTGCGCTTCGAACAATCGCCGGCAGCCGGTCGGTACTGGATCTTGCCCACGCCACCACTCGAAGATCTCTACGTCGCGGTGAACGGCGAGGCGCAGCTGTGGTCTGCATACGACGGCGAGCAGGACCCTTTCCAAGAGCCTATCGCTGGTGTGGATGGAAGCACGCCCTCTGCGCTCTTCGACGTGCTGCAGCGGCCAGCGCAGAAGCGCCAACCGAGTCTGCTGAGCCATGATGATTTTCATCAGCGCTTCGGCGACTACCGCCAGCTCCCCAGCGTCTGCGTGCTGCAAGGCCCGCCAGGCACTGGCAAGACTCGCCTCATGGCCGAGCGCGTGGCCGACTGGACCAGCCAAGGCGCCTCAGTGCTGGTGACGACCTTCACCAACCGCGCCGTCGACGAGTTGCTGCTTGCTACGCGCGCCACAGCACGTGCACGCTTCGTTCGTGTGGGCCGTCCGCACGTGCGCAAGCACGCGCCGCATGTCGCATCGGCCAAGTCCATCAACGCCGAAGCAGGCTGCTGCGTGGGTGCGACGCTGTTCAAGGTGAACACCAGCTTCGCCGGCAAGGCGGCGCCGCTCTTCGATGTCGTGGTGCTCGACGAGGCCAGCCAAGTCTGGCTCGGACCTGCCTTGGTGCTTGGGCGCCTAGCTCGCCACCTGCTGGTGGTGGGCGATCCGCAGCAGTTGCCGCCGTTGCTGCATCAGAACCCGGTGCCCGAGCCGTACCGGTCGCAACAGCTCGACCGCTCTTTCGTAGAGTTGGCCATGGCGCGTTGTGTTGGCGGCGAGTCCTTCTTCCTCAGACACAGCTACCGCCTGAACCCGCCGGTGTGCCAGCAGGTTTCGGCGTTGTTCTACGGCGGCCTGCTCGAGTCGCACCCCAGCAATGCAGCGCGCTTCTGGCCAAATCCGGGTCGCGCACCCTTCGATGCCACGCCTGGTCTGGAGCTGGTGGCCTGCGCGTCGCCTGCAGTCGAGGCCAAGATGGTGGCCAGCCTGCTGCTCGACTGCGAACGCATCCATGGCGCTTGGTTGACGAAGGTTGAGGCGGAGTTGAAGCACGAAGGTCCGCGTTACCTGTTGTCGTGCTTCAAGCGCGCTCAGATCGCGCGCGTCCGACGCGCACTCGCCGATGCCAACGTGGCGTCATCGCTGTGGCGCATCGACACCATCGAACGCAATCAGGGCCGCACCGCCTCGGTGGGCGTGCTCTCACTGGGCGTGGCTGCCAACGACCCGCTGCTGAGCTCACATTTCTACCAACAGCCTGGCCGCTGGACGGTGGCGCTCTCGAGGGCACGATTCAAGACCTGGGTGCTCTGCTTCGGCAACGAAGCGCTCAGTGCAGGAGTCGTCCTCGGTTCGGAGCGTTAACCATCTGCTTGACAACCCGCTCGCTCGTCGTGAACACGGAGACTGGGTCTCGAACCCCAGTCTGTCTCGCGCTGGCCGCGCGTCTGCGTCTCCCTGCGATACAGGGCAACCCCAGCGATCCGGAACGATGACCGCCAAGCGAAGATGGGCGTTGCCTAGCGGCCTGGCAGCCTGTTGGCGCGGAGCTCAACACCGCGAAGGAGACGAGTGAGCATCGCCACCCCAACCTCGACTCGATAGGCTGCCGCTCGTCGTCGCGTTCTACGGCGAGATGGGCGCTGCGCGGT
>JAVFAO010000699.1:0-2534 GCA_034002465.1 Myxococcota bacterium | reverse complement strand
AGCGCCACATCGAGGTTGCTGACTCCCGCTCTTCGCGCGCTCTCTTCGTGCACGTCGACATAGAGCTTCTTGGCCTTCACTCCCCAGTTGTCGTTGACATCTCGGACGCCATGAATGCTCTCGAGTTTTCGGGCGACCTGCTCTCCGATCCGGGCGAGCAGCTCCTTGTCTGGCGTGGAGATGCGAACGGAAACAGGGTTCTTGGTCGGCGGTCCGAGCTTTCCCTCCTTGACCTTGAAGCGCAGATCCGGCTTCTCACGCAAGAAGGCATCAATCTTGGCCATGCTCTCTGCCACGCTGGGCGTGGCTGTGTTGATGAGCAGGATGGCGTATTCTGGACTCGCCAGCTCTGGGTTCTGGGTCAGGATGAACCGAGGGCCGCCATTGCCAATGAAGGCCACCCAACTCACAATGCCATCGCCCTCCCCCTGCGCCATCAGCTCCTCGCTCATGAACGCCTCGAGCTCGCTGACCACCGCCTCGGTCGCCTCCACCGCCGAGCCTTCAGGCAGCTCGAGCTCGACGAGAAACCAGAGGTTGCGGTCCGAAGGGAAGAAGCGCTGTGGCACCTGCGTGCCGAGGTGTACACTGAACGCAATACCCCCTCCGAGCAGCACCAAAGTCAGCAGGCGCTGGCGTAGGAAGAAGCCCAAGATGGCGCGGTAGACTCGAAAGGGCCAGCGAGAATAGACGCTCTCGTTGCGTGGTGCGACGCGCAGGAAGGCGACACAGAGCAGTGGCGTGAGCGTCAAGGACAGCGCCCAGGAGCTGAGCAAACACATGGTCACCACCTTGAACAGCGACTGCGTGTATTCACTTGCCATCGATTGGGCGAGAAATATCGGGAGAAATGCCGAGGCGGTGGCGAGGGAGCTGATGAGCAGCGGCCACTTCAGCTCCGCTGCCGCGCCCACTGCCGCGTCGAAGGGGGTCTTGCCCTCCCCCATCTGCACCATGATCGACTCGGACATGACAATGGAATTGTCCACCAACATGCCCAGCGCAATGAGCAGCGCTGCGAGTGAAACCTGGTCGATGCCCACGCCGAAGACGGACATCAGGAACACGGTCACAATCACCGTCATGGGCACCGCCGCGGCGACGATCATGCCTGTGCGCAGGCCCAGAGCGGTGAGCATGATCACGATCACCAAGAGCATCGCCTGACCAAGATTGGTCAAGAACTCTCCTACCTTGTGCACCACCCGAGCGGGCTGATAGGCGACGAACTCGAGCTCGAGCCCCAGCGGAGCGCGCGATTCGAAGCGCTGCACGAGCTCGCTCACCTGCTCGCCGAGCTCGAGGATGTTGCCGCCCTCACGCAAAGACACGCCCAGCGCCAGCGCCCGGCGACAGGTCTGCGGCGCGTAGCCTGGCACCGCCGAGCTCGGAGGACAGGGCCGCGCTGCAGCGCTGCTGTGGACGAGGGCCTCGGGCGGCTCGATGGTCCCCCGCCGAATGTCCACCACATCGCCCAGAAAGAACAGCGCATCACTGTCTGGGGCGCGAATGACTGTGCGCTCTAGGTCTTCGACAGTGCTGAAATTGCCCGACGGCTCCACGACAACTTGCTCATCGCCAGCCCGCAGAGAGCCGCCAGGGATGATGATGTTCTGCATCTCCAGGAGCTGGCGCAACGCAGCCCCCGAAAAGCCAAGCGCTGCAATGCTCGCATTGTCGTATTCGATGTAGACCCTCTCGGGCTGCTTTCCATAGATCTCGACCTTGGCAACCTCAGACGCCCCGAGCAGCTCGCTACGCAGCTCCTCGGCCACGTCCTCGAGCTCTGCCGCTGAGTAACCATCGCCACTCAAAGAGATCACGATGCCGTAGACGTCTCCGAAGTCATCGTTGACGAACGGGCCAATCACCCCAGTGGGCAAGTCGCGTTTCGCGACCTCCACCTTCTCCCGCAACTCCTTCCACACCGGCTCCATGTCGGCGTATTCTTCCTTGATCTCAACGAAGATAATCGACGCACTCGTCTTGGAGGTGCTGCTGAGGTGATGGATCTGGGGCATCTCCAGGATGGCCTTCTCCAGCTTGTCGGTGACGAGCTGCTCGACCCGCTCTGGACTCGCGCCAGGGAAGTAGGTCGCCACCACGGCAACACGAATGACGAAACTTGGGTTCTCGTCCTGGGGCATCGCGAGGTAGGCAGAGATGCCCGCGCCGCAGAGCGCGAGCAGCGCCACTAGGGTGACGCGATTGCGACGGATGGCGTGGGCAGTCAGCGACATTGCTCACTCCCCTCGGTTTTTTGTAGATTGGGCGCTTCGTCAGTTTTTTGTAGATTGGGCGCTTCGCCTGTTCCCCCAGGTTTTTGTTCATTGGGCGCTTCGCCTGTTCCCCCAGGTTTTTGTTCTTTGGGCGCTTCGCCTGTTCCCCCAGGTTTTTGTTCATTGGGCGCTTCGCCCGTTCCCCCAGGTTTTTGTTCATTGGGCGCTTCGCCTGTTCCCCCACTTGTGGCTGAGAGGCCCTCATCTGCTGGCGTAGAAGGGACGTTCGAGTTTTCGCTCGCCGTGTCCGACGTA
>JAVFAO010000698.1:0-2545 GCA_034002465.1 Myxococcota bacterium | reverse complement strand
GAGGCGGGGGTGGACAGCAATCGCACGGATGTGCTGGACTCGTATGCCTATGGGCTCGCCTCCGGGTGGTGGTACGACTGGACGCCGGGTTGCGACGAGACGGCACCAGAGCCACCCGTTGTGGAGGCTCCTGGAGAAGGCGCGCGTCTGTTGACGGCACATCCTGTATTCCTCGGGACAACAGAGGCGTTGAGCACGGTGCGGCTCTACGAGGATGGAGTGGAGCTGGGTGCAACGCAGGCTGATCGCAGTGGTCGCTTCGTCATGGCTGCTACGCTGCCTCTGCTTTCGGGGGTGCACACGGTCACGGCGACGGCGACGGACGTGCAAGGCAACACGTCGCTGCCCTCGGCACCACGAAGCTTCGAGACCGCGCAGCTCTCGGAGCTTGTGAACAACGAGCCTCAAGACAAGCTCCGCGTGCTCTCCTTCGAACTGGGTCCGAATCCCTTCGACCCCAGCACGGAGCTCAATCGATTGACGGTGGAACTTGAGGTCGACGGTGTGAAGGGCCTTGGCGGCAACTCGCCCAAGCATCGATTTGTCGCGATGATGCGGCGCACCATGCGCGATGCGCAGACAGGCGCTGTGGTGGCGACGGTCTATGCCTCGACCGAGCTGGACAATGGCCTATCGCTGCAGGGCTTCGAGCTGAGTGATGGCTGGGATGGTCGTGACGAACTGGGTGAGCTGGTCGAGCCCAATCGCGCCTACTCACTCGAGGTAGAGGTGATGGTGGCGCGCTTCTGGACGGGCAAAGGCAACGGTCCGGGTTGCGGCCCGGAGGATTTGCAGGAGGCGCTGCGCATTGGTGCGTCCCCTGGCGTGTTCGAGCGGATCAGCGCGCTACCGGCGTGCTGTGTTTCGGTGCGACCGTTGGTGCGGGCGGTGCTCGATTGGTGCTTGAGTTTGGTTACTCCACAACTGACTATTGGAAAATCCTGCGAGCAAGTGGACTCGGAGTGTGTTGCTGCGGGATGGACCGAACTTCAGTGTTTTGATTGTGCGCATCAGTGTCTGTTGCTCTGTGATACCCAACACAACTGTTGTTCTTGGCCGTCGCGGGACATGAACGGGAACAACTGTGTGTTCTATCTGGGGGTGCCTCCGCAAATGAGAGTCAATTGCGATCCAGCCAGGCATGAAGCTAGGGATTGTGACGAAGCGTTCGCCGCATGTCAGCTGACCACATCAGAAAGTGAACAGCCAGGGCGCTGTGCAATCTGCCGCACACAATGTGAAAACCTTTGTTTCGATGAAAACAGCGCCACCTTTTGCACGTGGAGAGACGTCGCTATTCCATACACACACTGTCGCTATTGGGATAGTCCTTTCCTCTTGCTTGACCCTGGTGAGTACCAGCTCTCGGGAGACAATCACTGCTTCAGTGGTTGGGGACCTGGATGGCCAAAGTGTACCGCTCCTCCTGCGAATTTCTGATGGAGGCCAATGATGAGCGCCCGCCACGTCTCGGCCCCTCCCAGATTCGCCTCCAGTCGACGGTCAGTTTGGCTGGCAGTGCTCCTTGCGGCTTGGCTCTGGGGCTGCCACAGCGCCCCCCCAGCCTTGTTGCACCATCCCTGCCTCAGCAGCTCCTGGCTTGTGTCCGCAGAGTCCTGCTCCCAGAGCCCCGTTCTGCGTGTCTCGGTCTCTCATGATGCCTCACCTCCCGACGGCGATTCCTGGGATCCAGTCATCTCCGATGACGGAAGGTCAATCCTGTTCACCTCCGAGGCCAGCAGGCTCGTCGAGGGTGAGGGCAATCGAAAGAGAGCGAAGGGCACGCATCCTCTCGACATTCCGAAGCAATTGCAGATGTCGAGAGGTTGGTGCCCGAGAGCGAACGACTGTACTGGAGTCGCTAACGTCTTTCTCGTCACGCTACGACCCGATGCTGCTGACAGCACGTGGAACGCACCAGGACAGACCTGCACCGCGGCGACGGTGCGCGAACTCAGCGTCGACGAGCAGGGGCTGAGCGGTGACGGGCCCAGCTTCTGTGCGCGCTTCGAAGATGAACCCGGCCGCCTGAGCTTTCTGACCTACGCAGGCAACTTGGCCCAACGTTCGGGATGGCACCGTTGGTGCGGCTTCTGGACCAAGCTGTTCGGACTCGGGACACCCCCACTCCGGATCATTGTCGAGACGAACGCGTCGAGCAGCAGCATCGTCGGCACCCGACTGGCTCTCTTTTGTCCGCCCAGCCGCAAGCTCGCCGAGTCTGGCGTTGGAATCGAGGTGGAGAATGGTCAGCTTCGGCTCCGCTTCGAGGACGGGAGCCCCCCCCGTTTATTCGAACAGTCCGAAGCGGACGAGCCGGAGCGAGCGACGTTCGCTGGAGATGGGAGCATCTCGAGGAATGGTCGATGGTTGGCGTTCAGCTTGGCCAAAATGGAGCGATTCGAGATCGCTCCACTCGAGCTTTTCGTGGCGAAGGTACCCGCCTCGAGCCAAGAGCTGATCGCAGCGGCTCCCGAGCTCCGTTTCGTCCCTGAGACTCCCCATGACTGTGTTCCGTGCAATTGCATTCGTTCGCTCTCGGGCA
>JAVFAO010000697.1:0-2546 GCA_034002465.1 Myxococcota bacterium | reverse complement strand
GCCGAGCACGAGCTCGGTCATGCGGGTCATGTCCGCTTCGCTGATGCGGAAAGCTTCGATGAGATACGCGCGTTCGAGTCGGCTGCGCATCTCCTTGAGGTCCGAGGCTGGTTCGATGGCGAGCATGAGAGTGGGGCGAAGGTTCTCGCTCTGCCTTTCTCCAGAGAGCAGACGGATGGCCAGATAGTGGTCAATTTCTGCAATGTTGCTGCGGCTTTTCACCATCCTGGCGTCGGCCAAGGCGCGCAGCAGCAGGGTGTCGAGCACGCTCTCCAGCTCACGTGTATTCCCAGGCCACTGATATTGTTTGAGCACGGCGGCGCTGGGCGAGTTGAGGCGCACGCAGAGGGCTCTCGGGCTTGCCGCCTCGTGTCCAATGAGCAGTCCATGCACACCTTCGAGTTTTCGTTCTGCGGACAGGGTCTGCACATAGGGCATCAGCTCAGGGCCACGCAGCAGGCGCTCGACGAGGTGTTTCATCAGGCCATCGAGGTCTTCGATACGCTGGTTGAGTCGGGGCAGGGCAATTTGGGTGGCGGGGCGAAGACGCATGAAGAGGTCGAAGCGGAATCGCCCTGCTTCGACTTCTCGCTCGAGCTCGAGGTGGGTCGCGGCGACGACCTTGACGTCGACCTGTCGTTGTGTGCGGTGGCTGGCCCCGACGCGGCGAACCTTTCGGTCTTGGAGGAAGAGCAGGAGGCGCCGCTGGTTTTCTGGGGAGAGGTGTCCGATTTCATCAATGAAGAGGATGCCGCCGTGGGCTTCTTCGAGCAGTCCTGCGCGGTCGGCGATGGCACCCGAGAAGGAGCCTTTCACATGGCCGAAGAGCTCGCTCTCGACCAGCGATTCGGGCATGGCGCTGAGGTCGACCGTGACGAGGTGGCTTCGGCCGCTCAGGGGCAGCACCACCTCTTCGACGAGGAAGCTCTTCCCAGAGCCCGAGGGGCCCGTAAGCAAGATGGGGCGCGGACCGAGGGCGAGCAGCTCGATTTGTTCGCGCACCTTCTGCATGGCCGGGCCGCGGCCCCAGTAGAAATCGCCCTCGGTGAGCGGTCGTCGGGCGCGCTGAGAGACCATGTCGAGGCGTGCGATGAGGGCTTCGATGCTGGCTTCATCGTCGACGAAGTGCAGACCGTCCAGACCTCGGATGAGACGTTCGGCACCGGCGGGCAGGGTGGCGCGTTCGGTCATCAAGACCACTGGAACATGCGGCAGATCACTGCGTTCGTGCAGCTCCCGCACCATGATGAGGCCTTGCAGGGAGCGGGCAGCGTCGGGATGTGTCGAGAGCATGCCCTTGGGGATGGGCAAGGCCTCGCCGATGGTGATGTCGTCGAAGCGAAGGTCCATGAGGATGACGTCGATGGGGCGCGATTTGGCTTGGGCGCGACGCAGCGCGCTTTCGAGCTCACGGAAATTGCGGGCGCGCTTCATCTGGCAGCCGTCGCGGTGAGGGCAGAGCCAACATGGTCCATCGAGCTCACAGAGGGTGATCCACTCGAAACGTTCGCGCATCATGGGGACGGCGTGGAAGCGTTCGATCGCTTGGAGCCGATCGTCCACGATGAGGATGCGGGCTTTCTCGCGGACGACCGGGCTCGAGACCGCGGGGGGATGGCTGAGGGGAGCTTCGAGGAGACTGTCGATGGCGTCGAAGGCCCCTGGCTCTTCTTCGACGAGGCTTTGGTCGGGGTGTAGCAATTGCCGCAGCGCCTCGAGGGCGCTGATCAGCTCAGTGGGCGCGGCAGCGGCTTGGGTGGCCGCCTTTCGGGTGTTCACTTCGAGCGCGGCGAGGCGTGAGAAGAGCGCTTCGGCGTCTTTGGCGATGGTGCGCAGTGCACTTTGATGGGGTTGGACTTGCGTGAGCCATTGTCGCCCCTTGGCGAGCATCCCCTGTTGAGGGTCGTAGATTCGGCGCAGCAGCAGGGCCCAGCTCAGCTCGTCGAGGGCTTGTTCGCGGGCTGGGAGGTCGAGGTGTTTGAGGGTGTCATGTCGAAGCTTGGCGAGCAGCTCTGCATCGCTGATGTGGTGATTCTTGGGCACGATGGTGAGCCTGAGTGGAGCGCGTCGGTCTTGTGCTTGGCGCGCTATGTTTTTCGAGTGGGAGGATAGCAGTTTGCATTCGAATCGCATAGGCCAAGGAACTTGGCTGGGCGTCGTTTGCTGTGAAAACCCTTTGAGAATGGGGTGAGCTTGATGGTGCCGAAGCTGGCCCACAGATTGCTTGACGCCTAGACATCTCCTTCTGGGAGCACCCACCGGGGAACCGAAAGGTTCCCTCGAGGGGAGCAGCCAAGCGCTGCTCCCTTCGAGGGAACTTTTTTGTTTGTGGATCGTCTTGGTCTGCGCACGTTCGTCTGTGCGTGCAGTGCGGTGCTTTGCCGTGAAGTGCCGCAACTTGCCGTGCCTCCAGCAGCTGATAGGCTGAGCGAGGTGCGAGGCCGGCTCGTCGCAGGACGAAGGCGTGCAGGATGCACCGCAGACCACAAGGATGAGAGGGTGCTCGATGCGACGGCGAACGAGCTTTTTGTTGATTGGGCGCTTGG
>JAVFAO010000696.1:0-2553 GCA_034002465.1 Myxococcota bacterium | reverse complement strand
AGACAGAACCGCGGCACGAGGCCCAGCACCAGTCCCGCACCCACCATCGCCCTCTGAGCGTCGAACAGCGCCCATCGAGAGGCCGTGATACCGCCGTCTTTACTGCTGTCCGAGTAGCCCAGCATGATCATCTGGCGTTGCCCACGGCGAGCGAGCAGCTCACGCCACAGCGGCAGCGCCAAGAGCTCGGAAATGACCCGCTGCGACGCAGCCAAATCGTCGATGGTTTCGAACAGCGGAACCACGTCTACAGTGCCCAGCTCCAGGCCACAGGCAAGGCTCGCTAAAATGGCCGCCAGCAAGTCGTCGGGGTGATGACTCATGCTCACGATGAGCGCGCCAATGCAATCCGGCCCATAGCGGGCCCTGGCTCGAGAAGCGGCGCTCAGCAGCGAACAGACAGGATGCTCGACCGGCGAAGGCAAAGGCCCAGTCTCGATGGCCTCGAGGAGTCGCACACAGCGGGTCTCGACGCTCAGCGTTTGCCACGCTTCGCACCCCAAAAGCAGCGCCACGGCGTCGTGCAGGTCGCTGGAGCTCACTCTGAGGTCGAGTGCCGCCAGATGGAAAGAGAAGACCTCTAGCCTTCGCAGCAATCGCTCGACTGGAAAACGTCCTGCCCGCGGATGAAGCAGCCCGCGCAGTCTCAGCAAATCGTCACGAAACGCGTGCGGTCCTGGATAAGCGCGCTGCTCCTCGTCGCGCAACGTCGCCTCGAGGCGAGCATCCATCAGCGAGCAGTAGTGAGACAGGGGCATGTCTTGGCGCTGTGCGGCAAAGCTCAGCTCAGGAAAGAGTGAGCCGTAGGCCTTCAACTGCGCCCTGAACTCCTCAGAGGGCTGCACAGCCTCCGTACTCTGGGTCAGTCGACGTGCCAGAGAAGAGAGCTCCTCCCGGTAGGCCTCGATGATGACCCGGCGCTGCTCTCGAAGCGTGGCCTCGACCGTTTCGCCAGAGACGAAGGGGTTGCCATCCATGTCGCCCCCGACCCAAGAGCCGAAGCGCAAGAAGGTAGGCACGCGCGCCGCCGTCGGCGCCGATAACGCAGCGCGAGCTGTGGGGCGCACTGGCTCAGTGGTCGAGCCCGAGTCCTTAGAATTGATGCTCGCCACTTCACTCGAAGCTAGGCTCGCCGTGACGTCAGCAGGGAAATGGCGTTCGATGGCTTGCTCTAGCTTTTCGTGCAGCAGCGGCGCCACACGAAAGAGCATCTTCGAGAGGTAATAATGAACGTGCTCGGCTTCGTCGGCCACGGTGGGACGCTCGTGGCTGTGCTCTGCGCTTTGCCAGGCGATGCTGGCCTCCATTCGAAGCTGGTCGCGCAGCGCGCGACGCTCACCCTCACCCAGGCAAGCGTTCATCCCCTCGATCCAGAGCCGGGCGATGCGCTCTTCGTTTTCGAGCAGCGCCCGGCGGCTCGCCTCGGTGGGGTGTGCCGTCAAGACCGGGTTGATGTTCAGCTTCGAGACGAGGGCAAGCAAGGTATCTCGTGAATACCCGTCCTCGCGCAGCGAGGAGAGGATCTGCTCCCATCCCTCTGCTTGGGATGCCTCCCCCTGAGCGTCCTGCTGTCGCTGACGACGAATACGATGGGTCTGCTCGACGACGTTGAGCATGCGAAACCAGGTACTGAAAGACTTGACGAAGTCGTGCGCCTCCCGAGGGTCTTGGAAACAACAGGCCTCGAGCAGTGCGCCGTCGTCCGCTCGCCCATCTCGCCGAGCAATGGCGGCGAGACGCGCGTGTTCGACACGCTCGAAGAGGGCCCTTCCACCTTGCTCTCGAATGAGCTCGCCCACGAGCTGTCCCATCGCGCTGACGTCGTCACGCAGGGGGAGGTCCTCGGGCGGGAAGCTGATTTCTTCGCGTTTCATCGCTACTCCTTCGACCCAGGACTGCAGGTCACACGCTGACGAATTCGATGCTGCGCCAAGCGCACAGCCAAGACGATGGCCAGCCCAGCCAGCGCAATACTCGCGATCCAAGCGCTGCCAACGATCACGTCGTCGCCACCCCTGATGCTGGCGATGCCGCTCACAGCCCACACAAAAACCCAAGGAAAAACAGGATCTCTTCCATACAACGCCAGCGCTGCACCGAGCACTGCAGCGGTCCCAATCATGATCGCCGTCCACAGCGACGCCGACAAACCCCAGGCGCTCCACTCGGAGGCGGCGAGCAAGATGGTGGTGTTGGCGATGGTCGCGACACAAAGCCAGGCCAAGTAGATGCTGAACGCGAGCTGTAACAACCAGCGAAGCGGGGAGGAGAGGGTAGCCGCTTCACCCGAGATGATGAGGCGTCGATAGATCACAGCCAGACAAAGCAGCAGCCCGACGATCAGCAGCCATGAGACGAACAGCCAGTGGTGGTGCCATGCCAGGAGCCAGAGACCGTTGAAGAGGCACGAGAGCGCGAAGAATGGCCCGATCCGCTGCACCACAGGGTGCATCTTGCTGCGTAGCTGCGCGACGCCTAAGGTGATGAGCAGCAGGTAGATCACGCCCCATATGGAAAAGACATAGCCGGGCGGTGTGAAGAGCACCGGATAGC
>JAVFAO010000695.1:0-2561 GCA_034002465.1 Myxococcota bacterium | reverse complement strand
GAGTCGTACGCGCTCTACGAGGCCCCCAGCGAGCTCGTGCCGCTCTACGCCGTGCCGAGCCCCGACACCTACGACCCTGGCATGCCTCCAGAGTCGTATTCACTGTACGCCGCCCCAGACGATCCGGAGGGCTTGGAGTCGGCAGATCCCGGGGCAGTGGCGGTGCCGGCGTATGCTGCACCAACACCAGAGCTCCTGACACCAGGAGATGTGGTGGCAATGTATGCTGCGCCGGTGCCGGAGCCCCTGCTCGAGGAGGACCCCGAGGACGAAGTGGCGGACTAATGGAGTCCACGCCAGGCGAGTGCCAGCTCAACCAGGAACGGGGCTGCGCTGAAGCCTTCTGCTCTCGAGCAGGTCGGCCTTCTGCAGTGAGGCGCGCAGCTCGCCAGCGGCATCGCGGGGGAGTAGGGTGTTGAGCCAGGCTAGCGCATCCTGCGGCGTCGCGAAGACGCGAGGTTGCGGGTCTTTCTTGACGACCCAGTTGAAGACCATGACGCCGCCGCGCAGGATCACCGTCGGGGCGACCACCGCCACGCCTTTGAGCACGCCATGGCTCTCGGCGTCGAGCAGTTGGGCGAAGCGCTCTCGCTGCATGGCGCTGATCTGTACTGCCCCCGGCACGAGCAGGGTCAGGTGTACCGTAGGCGCCTGAGCTTGCTTCAAAAAGGCTGAGAAGTTGCTGAGATAGGTGTCATACTCCGCGTCGGTCGGCGCCTTCTGGTTGGCGATGCGCTCCCAGTACCAATGCGGTGCATAATTGGTGATGATTTCGTCGTTCTCAGTTCTCAGTGGCATTCGCTCGAGCTCCCTACGAGACCCAGCCCGATGGGCTTGGTCCGACACCAAGAGACGCTATTCGAACGCTGGAGCACAGCGTATATTCCCATTTCAGCACATGATCGGTGAGGGGAGCTTCTGCCAGCCATTGTGCCGTCCACCTCTCCCTCGTGTCCCATCATTGACCATTTCAGGCAAAACTTCGAGAGTGCAGCCGTCGAGCGGGTCGAGCGCTTCGAACAGCGATTGTTGGCGCTGGTGTTCGGCATTGTCTGAGCCGAGGGGAAAGCGATGAACGACGACTGCATCTATCTCGATCACAACGCCACGACCCCTCTCTTGCCGAGGGTGCTCGAGGCCATGTTGCCTTACCTGCAGCACCATTTCGGCAACCCTTCGAGTGAGCACCCCTTTGGTCGCCGCGCGAAGCAGGGGGTAGAGCAGGCGCGTCTGCAGGTCGCGGCTTTGCTGGGAGCCGAGCCGGAGGAGGTCTACTTCACCTCTGGCGGCACTGAGGCCAACAACTTGGCCATTCGTGGATGCGTCGACCCTTCGCGGGGCCAGCGGCTGCTCAGCACCACCGTGGAGCATCCTGCGACGATGCAGGCCTGCACCGAGCTTGCGATAGCCGGAGCAGAGTTGGAGCTACTCGAGGTCGACGACGCGGGTTGGGTCGATATGGATGCGCTGCGCAGCAGCTTGCAGAAGCCCACTGCGTTGCTCACGGTGATCTTGGCGCAGAATGAGACCGGCGTGCTCTTTCCTGTTGCAGAGATGGCGCGGGAGGCGCGCGCGAGTGGCGCGCTCGTCCACACCGATGCAGCGCAGGCGGTCGGGAAGATCGAGACGCGGGTCAAGGAGCTCGGGGTGGATCTGCTCAGCGTGGCGGGACACAAGCTCTATGCGCCCAAGGGTGTTGGCGCGCTCTATGTGCGGCGCGGCGTGCGTTTGCGGCCGCTGTTGGTGGGGGCTGGTCACGAGCGGGGGCTGCGGCCTGGCACCGAGAACGTGGCCTCGATTGTCGGCTTGGGTGAGGCCTGTGCCGCGGCAGCGGAGGGGCTCGAGCACGAGGCAGCGCGCGTGCGGGGGCTTCGCGACCGTCTCTGGGAAGGCTTGCACTGTGCGGTCCCTGGTCTCTGCCTCAATGGCCACCCCGAGGAGCGACTGCCTAACACGCTCAACGTCAGTTTCCCGGATGTCCTTGGCAGCGATATGCTGGCGGCGACCCCCGAGATTGCTGCGTCCACCGGTTCGGCCTGCCACGCAGGTGTGGCCTCTGCGTCCGCGGTACTCTCTGCGATGGGGCTGACGCGGAAGCGCGCCTTGGGGGCGGTCCGATTGTCCTTGGGGCGTGAGACGAGCGCTGAGCAGGTCGAGCGCGCGATTTCGCTCCTGGCAGCAGCGTGGCGGCAGCTCAGCAGCGCTTGAGCTTTTTGCAGATTTTGCAGATTGGGCGCTTGGCCCGTTCCCCCAGCTTTTTGTAGATTGGGCGCTTGGCCTCTTGGCGAGCCGCGGGTTTCGGGTTTCGGGCTTCAGTTGGCCATCTCCCATGCTGAGAACCCATCTTTCTGGCATCGAGGATGATCACAGGGCGTGTTCGCCGTCGTTGCATAGGGGCGAAAGATGTTTCGCCCCTACAAATGCATTGTGGGTTGGCACAGGGTGTTGGGGGATGGGTGTGTAGGGGCGAATCATCATTCGCCCCAGCGAAGGGCACTCCACCCCCGCGAGTCATCGTGCGGGGTCGGTGCCCGAGAGCGAACGAATGCAATCGACCGGAG
>JAVFAO010000694.1:0-2613 GCA_034002465.1 Myxococcota bacterium | reverse complement strand
GACCTCTCGCGTCGGGAAATGCTGTCTCCGGATTGCCGCAATTACCTCAAAGAGCTACAGGCCGTGCGAAACCGCTGGGCGCATGCCGCGACGTCGATGGAATCTGCGGATACGATCTACCGCGACCTAGACACAGTGCAACGCCTGTTGCGCTACATTGAGCCAGAGCATCATGTTCTGGAAGTACTGGAGGAGCTCAAGCAGGAGGCCCTCGGGCGGGTTCCAAAAACATACGAAGCGCTGCCAGTATTCTCACCGCCCAAGGATGCGCAACCACCTTTGAGTGATGGTCTCTTGCCGGTCGGCTCTGTTGTCAGGCTCAAATCTGATCCCAGCAGATTTGGAGCTGTCATCGAGAGTATGCCTGGCCATCCCGAAGGACGATACACGCTATTTATCGAAGGCGGTTCTCGGCAGTTCTACGCTTCACAGCTCCTTCCATGTGAGAAACCTACAGCCACACCTAGCATCGAGGCCGCGGAAGCGTTCCACGCACGCTTGAGTGCCGCGGAGATCCTGCATCCAGGGGGTTCTTCGCTCTTCTCCCTGAATGCTGCCAGGGTCGATTTCATCCCCTACCAGTTCAGGCCGGTCATCAAGTTCATCCACGCTGATCGTCCCCGGCTCCTCATCGCCGACGGTGTGGGCGTAGGCAAGACGATCGAGGCCGGGCTCATCCTGCGAGAGCTCCAGGCACGGCGAGACGTGAGGACGGTGCTGATCATCTGCCCGAGACCTCTGGTTGCGGAGAAGAAGTGGCAGGCCGAGATGCGGCGTTTCGATGAGAAGTTCATCCATCTGGACGGACGTGGCCTACGCAACGCCATCGGCGAGACAGACTTGGAGGGGGTATGGGACCCCCAGAGCCCGAGGGTCATCATTCCCTATTCCCTCTTCGACGAGAGGCTCCTGCACGGGGACAAGGGCAGGAGGAAGTGGAAGGGGCTGCTTGACCTCGACCCACCGCCGAGGTTCGACCTCGTCATCGTGGATGAAGCCCACCACATCCGCAACCCGAGCACCTTCGCTCATCAGGCTGTGCGTTTCTTCTGCGACAATGCCGAAGCCGTCCTGTTCATGACGGCAACGCCGCTGCAGTTGGGTGACGACGACCTGTTTGTGTTGCTCAACACGTTGCGTCCCGATCTGATCATCGACCGTGCGAGCTACGACGAAATGGCCGAACCCAATCCCCCCATCAACCGAGCGGTCCGTGCTGTTCGCGGGGCTGGTACGGACTGGCAATCGATGGCTTCGGCAGAACTCGCGAACGCCGCCGGGACTTCCTGGGGGCGTGCGGTATACCCTTCGGATCCCACGTACGCCAAAGCGTCCGCCATCCTGAGCGAACGGGATCCCGATGACCGCCGGCGCGTCGAGGCCATCTCCGCACTGGAGGGCCTACATTCCTTTGCCGGGATCATCAACCGGACCCGCCGCCGCGACATCGGCGACTTCGCTGTGCGCAAGCCGGAAACCGTGGTCGTCGACTTCACGCCGGCACAGCGGCAACTCCACGACAACCTACTGGCCGTGCAAGCCCGTATCCTGTCGATCCTGCACGGAGACAGGTGCGTCCAGTTCATGATGACCACCCTGAAGAGACAGGCAGCCAGTTGCATCTTCGCCCTGGCACCGATGATAGAGGACATCCTGACGCGACGCCTCGATGACATGGACTTGGACGACAGCGAGTTTGGCCTGGATGTCGGCGAGAACGCCAAGCAGACTTTGGGGGACGCGATCGTTGCCGTCGTCAAAGAAGCCCAGGCGTTGCCTCCCGACGATCCGAAACTTGAGGCCTTGCTGAAGGTCGTCGCCGGGAAGGCGGGAGCCGAGAACAGCCGGATCATGGTCTTCAGTACGTTCCGGCACACGCTCTGCTACCTAGCGAGGGAACTCCGGGCGCTTGGTGCCCGGGTGGGCCTTGTCCATGGCGGGGTACAGGACGATGAACGTGTCGCTCTCCGGCGCCGCTTCATGTTGGGCAAGGACGATGCAGAGGCAATCGACGTCCTCCTGTTCTCCGAGGTCGGTTGCGAGGGACTCGACTACCAGTTCTGTGACACGCTCGTGAACTACGACCTGCCCTGGAACCCGATGAGGATTGAGCAGCGGATCGGGCGTCTTGACCGTAACGGCCAGAAGAGCGAGGCAGTGCTCATCTACAACCTCATCACCCCGGGCACGGTCGATGCCGACATCTACAACCGCTGCCTGTTGCGCATCGGCGTGTTCGAGAGTTCGGTCGGTGAGTGCGAGGAGATCTTGGGCGACCTGACCCGCGAGATACGGGCTATAGCAGAGAGTGTCCAGCTCACGGAGGGGGAACGACAGGCAAAGCTGCAACAGCTTTCGGACAACAAGTTGCGTCTGCTGTCCGAGCAACTGGAATTGGAGCAGAGCCAGAAGGAGTTCTTCGGCCTCGACCTGTCGGACCAGCGTTTCCGCGAGGACATAGAGTCAGCATCGAGCTACTGGCTCAGTCCACGAGCCCTTGAGAATCTCCTGTCCCTCTACCTGCAGTCGCTAGCCGATTCGGACGCGCCGTGCCTACTTGGGGCACGCAACGTGAAGACCTTGCGCCTACCTCAGTCCATGCGTTCTAGCCTG
>JAVFAO010000693.1:0-2615 GCA_034002465.1 Myxococcota bacterium | reverse complement strand
ATCGTGCTCCTGGGCATACAGCTCGCCGCCTGCGGCCCTGGCGCCCTTTTCGAAGAGCCGCTGTGTTCCCCAGCCGACCCACAGTGCACCCCCAAAGATGGTGAGGAGCTCGGGCTTCCGCCTTCGAGTGACGCTTCACAGGCCGACGGCTCGCTCCTGTGCGATGGCTCCACGGCACCCTGTGATGACACGTGGTGTGAACACGCTTCGCGCGGGCTTGTCGCTCTCGGACCAGGCTCCCTCCCTGCCATTTCTGAGGATGGAGCGTCCATTGCGGCCTACGCAGATGAAGGGCTCTGGTGGATGAAGCTTGGAGCAGACGAACGAGAGCTCATCGTTCCCCGAGAGGCAGGGACCGGCTATTTCTGGCTCGGACTGACGAGTGAGCAGCTTGGGATGTATGAGGTGACGAAGGACGCAGCCACGGGCAGTGAGCGCTTTTCCTTCGCATGGCTCGACCTGGCGTCGAAAGACCTGCATCGCCTCGACTTGGAACGCTGGGTCGAACCCCGCTTTTCGTTTTCTGCGGACCTGGGCGGCGTCGCGTATGTCATGAAGGACACGAGCCTCACTCCACCTCGGAGTCGCGTTTTCGTCTACGAGCGAGGGAAGGAGGAGCTGAGTCGCCTTCCGCTCGAGGAACTTGGCCTGCAGGGCTACGTCCTCAAGGGCTGGTCGGGCCTTTCAGGCAATGGTCGATACCTTGCGTTCAGCGGGGTGGAGCAAGAAAGTGCGGAAGAACAAACGGATGAGCACGATTTCAACGATATCTATCTCTTCGATCGCGACACCGCTCAGCTCTCTCGGCTTGGTACGGGAGACTACGCCGCCCTGTCGGATGATGCTGGCATCGTGGTGCTGTGGAATTCGGACGCGCACACAGAGCGTGAGCAACTCCGCATCCTGGATCGTGACGCTGGCACGCTGATGGACCTCTGCGAGCTGCCCGAGGACCTTCCTTGCATTTGTTCGCTCTCGGGCACCGACCTCTCGACAGCGGCAATTCCTGCGGAATGTCGAGAGGATGCGTGCCCTTCGCTCACTTTGCAAGCAGAGTGTTCGATGCCTCAGGTCTCGAGCGATGGGCGACATGTGGCCTTCGAGTTGGCTCTGCACGGGGGGAGTCGTGACGCGTCGAGTTGGCGCTATGCGCTCGCGGTCTACGATGTGGCCAGTGGCCGTTCTGCGCTCATCGAGGCGACGAAATCGATGCGCGGCACGAGCAGTGATTGGCAGCTCTCGCGCGACGGTCGTTTCCTCGTCTTCACCTCCAGCTCGCCTACTCTGGGTGTCCAGGACGGCGTCCCCAACGTGTTTCTCGCGCCGCTCCCCTGCTTTGACTGAGGCCCGTTTCTCAGGCCCCGGCAGCGCTTGACAGCAGCTCGAGCCCACGCCTATCGTCAGCAGTCCAGGAATACAGGGAAGACTTCACCTGTGACGCTCCGCCCCACCGAGCCGAGCACGAGCACTCCCATTCGTCAGTGCGCTTCTGGTGGGGGCTTGTCAGCTCGCGGAGGGCGTACTAGGCTAGAGCCAGTGCTGGGCTTGGATGCGAGCGGAGCAAGTCGTGAGCCAGCGTCTACACCGCGCGCATCTGAAGCGCTGCGAGGGACTTGCGAGAGTGAGGGCCAAGCGCCGCACCGGTCAGCACGGTGGGTGCGCCACGATGGTTGCTCCCAACACATGTTCGAAAGGGAGTTGCGGATGCTGCGCCTCTACTACCACCCGGTCCCCGCGCACTGTCGAAAAGCGCTCGTGGCGGTCTATTACCGCGGTGACGAGGTCGCCTTCGACCTGGTCGATGTCTTCGGCGAGCTCTCGAGCTCGGACTTTTTTCAGGCGCTGTCGCCATTTGGGGGCGCGCCAGTGCTCGATAGCCCCGACGGTCCCATCTTCGAGTCGACCTCGATCATCGAATACTTGGAGTCACGTGGGCCCGCGCGGCTCATCCCCGACGACCCCCAGCAAGCTCGCCTCGCTCGCCACTTCGACAGGCTCGCCGATCGCTACCTGCTGCCCAATCTCCGCTACTTCGGGCATGAAGAGAGCGGACTCGAACAGCGCGATTTCGAATCGCTCGTGGAGACGGCCTGGCAGGTCGTCGCCGAGCAGCTCAGAGATGGTCGCCCCTTTCTTGCGGGCCATGCCTTCAGCCTTGGCGATCTAGGGCTCGCCATCGCCACAGACGACTGCGTTCGGATCGGCATGTCGCCCCCGCGCATCGTCGACGAGTGGTTGTGGCGCTGCTTCGAGCTCGGCGCCATGTCGCGAGCGCTGGAAGAGGCGCTGCCCTTCGCGCCTGCGCACACCGGCACCAGCACCGACGATATGGAGCTCTGAGGCGGGGAAACGGACTTGCCGTTTGTGGGGCGCTGCCCCACACCCCGCCAAAGGGTTCCCCTTTGGAATCCCTTTCAGGGGTGAATGCGCCTTCGAACGACAGTGCTCGCGCGCTATGCGCGCTCGCCTCGGTCCTCGGTCCTCGAATGTGGGGCGCTGCCCCACACCCCGCCAAAGCCCACGTGATGCGCATCACTTGCAACTCCATGAACCAAAAGAGCAAATGCAGCATGATGAGCACGGAGTATCCCGTGACGACGAGGACACGACTCCAG
>JAVFAO010000692.1:0-2617 GCA_034002465.1 Myxococcota bacterium | reverse complement strand
GCGCAGAGCAGAACAGCTCATGACCGCAAGAGCAAGGTACCTGTCGAGTAAGACTCCCCTGCTTGAACCTACCAAAATGGCGGCGTAAGCGCATGGGGCCGAACCGACGTTCGTTACACGGTCCCGCGCAGTCTTGGTGCTGGCTGCGAAAGCGTCTATGCTGCTCGAGTCGACCCCAGCGGGGCCTCGCGCTCAGGGAAATGCGCATGAAGCCAGCCGATCATCTCTGCCAGACAGCGTGGCTCCTCGTCGCGCTCTCGTTCGCCCTCGCCGTAGCTCTTCTCGCCTGTGGGGAGGATCCCAAGCCGCCACCCCCGCCGCCGCCACCGCCAGAGCTGCACCCCTACGATTCGGCCGCTTTCGTGCGTTTCGTGCAGCTCGCCCCGAGCCTACCCAGCGTCGAGGTGATGGCTCCTGTCCCCTCGTCGCGCTTCTCCCTCGATGAGACGGGCTTGGTCGCCATCCAGGAGCCGCCCTTCGAGCGCAGCCTCGGCAACTACGCCTATGCTTCGTATTCTCGTGAGTTCTATCTCGTCCCCTCTGGCACGCTCGAGTTCAGCGTCTGGGCCAAGGGCCAGCAGGTCGCTGAGTTGAGCGCGGAGATGCAGCAGGGCCGAGCCTATCTCCTGGCATTGGTGGAGAGCTCGGCGCGCACCGAATTGGTGGCCTTTCCGTATGCGAATGAGCTCACGAGCGCTCCCGCCGACGAGAACACGACCCTCATCTCGGTCTTCCACGCCGCTGCCTCAGTCCAGCGCGTCAACCTCGCCCTCAGCGGCGTCGACTCCTCGCAGACCGCTCAGTGGCCGTTGGACTTTGGAGTCCAGGTGCTCGACCGCCCCTCGTCGCTCAGTGCTGGGGCCTACTCCCTGCTCAGCCTCGACGCCAGCAACGTCGCCCTCGACCTGGCGGCGCCCACGCGCCTGGAGCTGCTGGGCGCGACCATGGTCACCGTGCTCATCGCCGATCCCTTCATCAACGGCGAGCTCCCCAAAATGCTCTTCATGATGGACCGACCTGGTGCGCTCGAGCTTCATCCCGAGCCCGAAGGCGAGCTCATCGAGCTGCCCTGACCGGCCTTCCTGTCTGAGAGCGCGACAAGCTCCTGCGGAGGTACATGCTGGGCACTGCACGCGCCCAGGCTTCACGGCGCTCTCCGCAAACAGCCACATGAGCAAGGAGCCGAGTCTATGGGCACGTTGCATCCAGCGCTGCATCGCGCACGCGAAGCCTTGAGCTCTCCTTTCTTTCGGCAACACGGCTACACCGAGCGCCCGCTGCTGCTGCAGTGGATGCCGAGCACCGACTGCCCGCTGAGCTGCGGACACTGTCTGCTTCGGGGTTCGCAGCCGCGTTTGGCGCCCATGGCCTGGCCGCTGCAACTCGCCTTGCTCGACGAGGTCGCCGAGCTCGAGCTCCCAGAATTGCTGCTCAGCGGTGGAGAGCCCCTTGCTCTGCCTCAGTTCACAGCGATCGTGGAGGCCATCTCCGAGCGAGGGTTGCGATGGAGTCTGAATACGGCACTGCGGCCCACGCGCGAGCAACGAGAGCTGATGCGGCAGCACCCGCCGGGCTTCGTTGCCCTGAGCTTGGATGGCGATGCGGCGTTTCACGATGCCTTTCGCGGTCGCGAGGGCGCCTTTGCGGAGGTGCTCGAAGCAGTGCGGGACTTTCGTGAGCTTGGCGCGCAGGTGGCCATTGGCACCACAGTGCACGCCCGCAATTTCTCCCAGCTCGATGCGCTCTTCGGCGTGGTGCTCAGCAGTCAGGCCGACTCCTGGGGGCTGCACCTGTGCGTCCCCGAGGGAGCGGGCGCCGACCCCAGCCTCCGCCTGTCGCGCCGGCAGCTCTCGGCGCTGCTCGATTTCGTCGCCCTCAAGCGCCGCGCGTTTCCGGTGGGTTTGGCCGACGAGCTGGGGTTCTGCGGGGACTGGGAGCCCATGCTGCGCGACGCGCCCTTCTTCTGTGCCGCTGGCCGTGCGCAGTGTGTCGTGCTGCCCGATGGTTCGCTGCTGCCCTGCACCAGCCTGGACCTGCGCCATTCGGCTGGTCGCTTCGGCGAGCAGAGCCTGATGCAGCTCTGGTCTGCGGGCTTCGCTGCCTTGCGAGAGCATCAGCCGAGTCTGCGTTGTCAGCGCTGCCGCTATGCGCCGGCTTGCGGCGGAGGCTGTTGGCTGCAGCGCAAACACGGCGAGGAGTGTTTCAAGGACGTCTGGATGCCGCGCCAGTTCCTCGGGGCGAGCGCCAGTTTGGCTTTGGCGTTGGGGCTGAGCGCCTGCACTGGCATGAACCCACCGCCCCCACCCCCTCCTGAGGTACCGGCCGCTGAGCAAAAGGCGGAGGCAGAGCTCGGCGCTGAGCCGCAAGCACAACACACGGCGCTCAGCCCTGAGCGGCTGAGTGAAGAGCGCGACACAGGAGCTGTCAATCCGGACCTGACGCTCGCGACACCAAGCTGTGTTGCGACCGAGCCCTTCTACGATGCCGAGCGCCTCGAGGGGCTCTTGGTGGAGTGGGCTCTGGTCCGCAGTGCGTGGCCAGCGGAGGGGCTCCCCAAGCCTTCCAGCATCATCCCCAGGCTCTCTGCGCTGGACGAAGACCCTGCGCGCGCCGATTT
>JAVFAO010000691.1:0-2618 GCA_034002465.1 Myxococcota bacterium | reverse complement strand
ACCTACGAGCGCGGTGTTGGGAAGGCCAGCACGGGCGTATGGCCATACGCCCCTCCTACGAGCGAGGTGTTGGGAAGGCCAGCCCGGGCGTATGGCCATACGCCCCTACTGCTGCGGGCTTCGTCGAAGTTGTGCAGGACTTTCGGCGTCTTACATGTGATGCGCATCACCTGGGCTTTGGCGGGGTGTAGGTCAGAGCCCCACGAAGACGAAGCAAGGGAATGCACAGCTCGTCTTCGAACTCTCCCTTGCCTTCTCTACTGTCGAGGTTCTCGAAGGTTCCAAGCAGCTCACTGCTCAACCCCGCCTCGTTCCTCGGTTCTCCCCTCGCTGCGGCGCGCCAGCTCTTCGGCGCGCAGGCGCTTCCACTCCTTGAGCGCAAAGCGCTTCTTGAGCGGGCCCAAACGATCGATGAAGAGGATGCCGTTGAGGTGATCGATCTCGTGTTGTAGGGCCACGGCGAGCAGCTCCTCGCCGTGGATACGCTGGGGATTGCCGTCGACGTCCTGGTAGACCACGTCGACCACCGCGTGGCTCTGCACCTCACGAAACAGCCCAGGCAACGAAAGGCAGCCCTCCTCCCAGCGGATGCTGCCTTCGGCGTGCTCGATCCGCGGATTGATCATGACGAGCAGCTTCGGCTCCTCGTCCTGTTCTCGATCCGAATAGTCGATGACCACGATCCGTCGGCTCACGCCAACCTGAGGAGCGGCAAGCCCAAGCCCATCGTTGGCGTACATGGTTTCGACCATGTCATTGACGAGCTGGCGCAGCTCCTCGTCGAAGCGCTCGACCGGTGCTGCGACTTTGGTAAGGGGCTCATCGGGGTAGAGGACGATGTCGAGAAGCGCCATGATGACCAGACCTTGGCTGTGGCAGAGAAGCCCAAGAGAACACGCTGCAGCGCGTCGCGCGCAAGCCCTCCAGCCCGCTCATGGGCTACGCGCCGCCTTCCGGCTTGGATCAGTCGGCCAACGCGCCGATCTCGGCCTCCACTGCCTGCAGGATGCCACGGCTCTTGCTCAGCGCCATGGCTGCGTTGTGGTCGCGGTAGAGCGGGCGGTCTACATCGAGGAACTCGATGTGCTTTCGCAGCTCCGCGTGCGCCACCTGCGTCCCCTTGCCTGGCGTGAATTCGCGGAAGTCGAGGGCCTGGGCCGCGGCCATGAACTCGATGCCAAGCACACCGTCAGCCACTGCCAGGATCTGCTGGGTCTTCAGCGCCGTATTCATGCTCATCGACACGAAGTCTTCCTGGTCGGCGGCCGCCGGGATGGACTGAATGAACGCTGGTGCGGACAGGATGCGCTGCTCGACGATCTGCATGTCTGCCGTATACTGGCTCAGCATCATGCCTGAGTACATCCCAGCCCCCTTGGTGAGGAAGGCGGGCAGTCCCGCGCTGAGGGCGGGGTTGAGCAGGCGGTTGAGGCGACGCTCCGAGAGCACGCAGATCATGGTGATGGCAGCGCCCATGGCGTCGAGCGGCAGGCCGATGGGGGTGCCTTGGAAGTTGGCACCTGTGAGCACGACCTCGTCTTCGGGCAGGAAGATGGGGTTGTCACCCACGCCGTTGGCCTCGATCTCGAGCTGCGACTTGGTCCAGGCGATCTGGTCGCGGGCCGCGCCAATGACCTGCGGCGAGGAACGCATGGAGTAGGCGTCCTGAACGCGGGTCTTGGTCTTGCCGCTGAGCAAGTCGGAGCCCTCGATGACCCTGCGGATGTTGGCGGCTGAGGTCACCGCCCCAGAGAAGCCGCGCAGCCTGTGCAGGCGCTCATCGTAGGGCTTCATGTTGGCCTTGAGGGCCTCGAGGCTCATGGCGCAGGCGATCTCGGCCTGCTTGAGCCAGCTCTGGGCGTCGTGCAGCAGCAGACAGCCGATACCATTGCTCAGGTTGGAGCCATTGATGGCAGCCAGGCCATCTCGGGCATGCAGATTAGGGATGGGAATCCCCGCACGCTCTAGCGCCACCCTCCCAGGCAAGCGCTCCCCTTCATAGAAAGCCTCCCCTTCGCCGAGCAACAAAAGCGCGATCTGGCTCATCGGCGAGAGATCGCCGCAGGCGCCGACAGAACCCTTCTGGCAGACCACAGGGGTGACGCCGCGGTTGAGCATGTCGACGTAGGTCTGGGTGATCTCGGGACGACAGCCCGAGTAACCATTGGCGTGCACGTTGATGCGCAGCAACATGGCCGCGCGTACGTGCTCCTCGGGAATGGGCTCGCCAATACCAGCGGCGTGATTGTAGATCAGGTAGCGCTGGAATTGCTGGACCTGCTCGTCGGTGAGCACCATCTCCGAGAACTCGCCGATGCCAGTGTTCACCCCGTACATGATCTCTCGGGCACCAATGCGCTTCTCGATGAACACCCGGCAGCGCTTGATGCGCTCGATGGCGCCTTCGTCGAGCTCCACCTTCTCACGATGCCGCGCGACGGCGACCACATCTTCCACCTTCAGACCCTTGCCGCTGATTCGAATGCTCATCTGGCTCCGTCCCCTTGTTCGATTGGTTTTCGCTGGACCACAGCGTTCGAAGTGACTGGTGTGTGGAGGAACAAGGATACGACCGTGGGGGGCTGCCCCACACCCCGCCAAATTGCAGTGGCCATTTG
>JAVFAO010000690.1:0-2624 GCA_034002465.1 Myxococcota bacterium | reverse complement strand
GGCAGGAACTGGTGCCGCGTCGGTGTCGGTGACAGGGGGTTGTCAGAGAAAGGGGGAAATCATGCATTCGGGATGCTGCAGGGGCTGGGCTGGCTGCTCCCGCTCCTGAGCTTGGTTGCGTGCGTCGAAGCGTCGGATGAGAGTGAGTCCCTCCAGAGCGTCGCGGGGCAATCGAGCATTGGTGATGACGTTGTTCCACCAGCCCATCTCGGTGAACCGATGGCGGCGGAACATGCAGTGTTCATCAGCGGCAATGGGGTCTGTAAAGATGGCGAAATCAGAACCAGCCAACCTTCGCAGTCGCACTCGAGGTTCCTCTCCGAAGTCGAACGTGCCGAGCTCGACGAGTTGGTCCGTGTAGAGCGAGCAGTCGAGGTCGACGAGATTGGTGAGATCGGTCGCCCAGAGGAGCCCGACTCGTGGGACCTGCCCCTGCGTCGTCAGGGCACCTTGGTTCACATCGATATCGCATTGGTTGGCGCCGAGATGGACGGTCAAGCCCTTACTCGCAGTGACAAGGCCCTTGTCATCGAGGAAAGGCAAGCGACTGTCCGTCAGGCTCAGGAACCACTGATTGCAAAACTGGAAAGCATTGGAGCACAAGAGATCAAGTCTTCGTGGCTCGTCAACACGGTTGACGCTTTCGTGCCTGAGGACGCCGTATCAAGGATCAGGAGCTGGCCCGAGGTGCGGCGTCTTCAGTACCTCGCAGAGCTAGCTCCGACAACAGCCTTCACGATGCGAAACCGTATGTGTGATGCCCTACCTCGCGGAACCACGTGCTCCGAACACCTGCATTCTCTTGGCATTACGGGACGACGTGGAGCGCGCGGTCTAGCGGGAGCGCCGGTTCGAGTCGCTGTGATGGAGGCCTCAACTACTGCGGACCCGAACCATCTCGCATCCGAGCGCTATGCGAGCTGGATGAATACCAATTGTTGTCCTTGCTCGAGCGCCGAACAACACCAGCAATGCTTGGGATCCGATTCGATCTGTATGACTCCGAGATGCCTCGTGGGGAACCGCGTGCAAATGGTGGTGAACTGTCGAACCAATCCGTGTACTTCGGAACCCAAGTTGGTCTGGACCACCAGTCACGGGACAGTCGTTTCCTCCATCTTAGCGGGCAGCGTTGACAAGGGACAGGTGTCTTGGATCGATACTCCTGAGGAACGCGCGGCATACGGTGGGGGGATCGCCCCCGATGTCCGCCTCTACTATTTTCGAGTCAATACAGCTGCGGACATGAAACGGGCTCTGGAATGGATGATTGCGGCCAACCTCCAACCTAAGCCTGGGCATCGAGAATCCGATGCACATGGGCTGCGTACCTGACTGGGAGCCAGCGACGAATCTGAATCAAGCACTTCGGATCGCGACCGATGCTGGTATGGTGCTCGTTGGGACGCCAGGAAACAACGGAGACGTGACAACAGGCAAGCCATACGACTGTCGTGTGAACTGGCCGTGTGGACGGCCTGAGGTATTATGCGTGGGCGCTACGGAGCTCGACGTCAACAACAACGGTGTCGTCGATTCAACCGAGACATCTCAGGTTGCCGACTTCTCTGGCCACGGTGCGAGGCGGATCCGCATTGATGGGAGCTATGCACCTGCCCTTGCCGTCGATATGGTCGCTTCGGGTGAGGTCCTCAACTATCATGTTCCAAATGGTCCCTATCTATGGGATGCAATTGATAGCTGGTACTACTACCCGACTGGTGAGGGGCCGTTCCCCGGTGGCCTTGAAGGAACGTCTTTTGCCGCACCTCAGGTCTCGGGGCAGGTCGCGCTACTGCAGCAGGGCTTCTACGACGCTGGCCTTCAGCCCGGTCCTCGCGAATTGATCGTCAATATGTTGTTGATGGGCGATGGGATGAGTGATGCTCGAACGATTTATGCACCATGGTGGAACTCAGGCGTAGGCCATTCTCGCATTCGGGCTCCGCAGAGTATGGTGGGTGGTCCATGGGGTTGGGGGTATCGCAGCCTGATCCTGTACGAGGGCCAAACCGTCACCTGGACCGTGAACGATTCTGGCCCAGAGGCGGCTCCTGTGAGAGAGTGGAAATGGGCTGTAACCTGGTTCGACCCGTTGGCCGCCGATGCGTCGGACATCGTCATCCAAGCGATCGATACATGTGCGAACAACGCGGTGCTCGCGCAGGACCTTTCGGCCTCACCGCGCAAGCGGATCATCCTGCGAGACTGGGCAGTGACCGGCAAGTGTGTCGTCATGAAGGTCACTGCGTTGCACACCAGCTCGAGCGGGATCCGGCTTTACTCGGCCGACCTGTATCACAGCGGCAGCGATCTTCCTGGTCAATGAGCACGTTGCTCAAAGGAGTTGTGCGATGGCTTATCAACGTTTGCTGTTTCTGGGGCTCGTACTGGCGGCCGTTGGCTGTGCCGAGGAGGACGAGATCGTCTGCACTCTGAGCAACGGGATGTGCACCGAAGGCTGTGTGGGCTGGCTCGCCATGCGCCTCGATCCGGTGCGTGGGTGCGGCGTCTTCGAGGACATCTCCTGTTCCCTCCAGGGCAGCGGTCAATTGTGCTCCGCCCAGTTGAGCTGCGCCACGAGGACGAGCGACGGGGTCGAATTCTTCCTGGGCTGCTCGGGA
>JAVFAO010000689.1:0-2638 GCA_034002465.1 Myxococcota bacterium | reverse complement strand
GGGGGGGGTGGGGGGCCGCGCCCCACGAAGACAAACCAAGGAACGCGCGAGCCGCTCGCAGAGCGCGAGCCCCACAGCAGGCGAGCCGCTCGCAGAGCGCGAGCCCCCCCGCAGGCGAGCCGCTCGCAGAGCGCGAGCCCCCCAGCAGGCGAGCCGCTCGCAGAGCGCGAGCCCCCCAGCAGGCGAGCCGCTCGCAGAGCGTTCGATATCGCGGAGACACACGGAGAAAACACATCAATGAACCCACTCGATGCATCACAGCTCATCCAGGTCACCGCGGATAACGTATCGAAAACCGGCTTCTTTTGCTACATGAGCAAGAAGAAGAGCGAGGGCTACCAGCGCAAACTCCAGTGGCTCGAGGCCCGTTTTGCCGAGGGACTGCGCATCAAGATGCTGCAGCTCCCTGAGCGCGGCTTCATCGAATACATCCCCGGCGAGCACGCCTGGCGCGCGGTACACGCCGACGGCTACCTCTTCATCCACTGTCTGTGGGTCGTCGGCAAGAGCAAGGGCAAGGGTCATGCGGCCGCCCTGCTCGAGTCCTGCATGCAAGACGCCGAGCGAATGGGCCTGCGTGGCGTCGCCATGGTGTGCAGTGAGAAGGTGTGGATGTGCAGCCGACGCATTCTCGAGAAGCACGGCTTCACCTGTGTCGACACGGCGCAAGAACTTGGGCGAACAGGCCAAGCGCCCAATCGACAAAAAGTTGAGGAAACAGGCCAAGTGCCCAATCGACAAAAAGTTGAGGAAACAGGCCAAGTGCCCAATCGACAAAAAGTTGAGGAAACAGGCCAAGTGCCCAATCGACAAAAAGTTGAGGAAACAGGCCAAGTGCCCAATCGACAAAAAGTCTTTTCTCTGATGGTGAAGCACACACCCGAAGCGCAATCCGCCGCAAGCGCTCTGCCCCTCCCTCGTTTTGCGGGAGGCTGGGAGGAGAAGGCCCGCTTGTGCGGCGAAGGCCTCACGGTTCTCCGCTCCGAACAGTGCCCCTACATCGTCGACGCCACCCAGACTGCTGTCGACACCGCGGCCAAGCTCGGTGTTCGCTGCCAGGTGGTGGACCTGCAGAGTCGCGATGAGCTGATGCAGCGCTCGCCCTCACCCTATGGGGTCTTTGGCCTGGTCCACAACGGCGAGCTGCTCAGCTATCACTACCTGCTCGAAAAGGAGCTCCTGCCACTGTTGAGCCAAGCTCGCGAGCTGTGACAGAAGCGCCCAGCGCCCATCAGATGAAGCAGCCAGCGTTCGCGAAGCGGGACGCACAGAGCTCGCGCTATGACCATCGACGTCGGTGTCAGCCTGTGTTGCAGGCGTGCTGCGCGCGCTTGCATCGGTGACGGCCCGTGTTGTAGGCGCGCTGCACGCGCTTGCGTCAGTGAAAGGCATGTGTCGCAGGCGCGCTGCACGTGCTTGCGTCGGTGATAGCCTGTGTTGCAGGCGCGCTGCACGCGCTTGCATCGGTGACAGCCTGTGTTGCACGCAAGCTTCAGAGCTCGGCGCGCTGCACGACGCTCAAAGCACTGCGGTCGTGGTACCTGGCTGCCGTTTCCACTGTCGCAGCGCGAGCGCGAAAATCCAGAGCAAGCTGCTCATCGAACGCAGAGCTCAGTCATTTCCGCAACGCAGCGTCCCGAGCTGCACCAGCGCATCGCCCTCGAGCGCGTACGCCGACATCGTCTCATTGGCCATGCCCCATGACGCGACGATGAGCTCGAGCACCCCATCATCATCGACGTCCACACCTGCGACGACCTGTGCCTTGAGCCAATCTCCGGCGAGCAGCACCACCTTGTCAGGCGCATCACCCCGCAGCAGCAGAAATCCTGCAAGCCCCGCCTCGCCATCGTCTCGCAGCACAGCCAGCTCTACGAAGGTCTCCGGCAGCTTGTCGCCATTGACGTCGAGCTGGAAAGCCTGCCCAAGCTCGCCTTTCCAGTCGACGCCAGGAGGAAGCTTCGCGACTTCGCTGGCCATCGCAGCCTCCAACAGCGCCTGCTGAGAAGCATCGATGCTGAGCTCCTTCGCAGAGACGAAGCTCTGCGCGCGCTCAGGCGTCGTAAAGAACGACCAGAACGGGAGCTCTGCTGGCAATTCCGCACCCATCGCTGGCAATGCATAGCCCGCGACCTCACAGAGCCAAGGCAGAAACGTGGTGGTCTTGGCGGCGCCATTCGGGCCGCTGAGCTCTGCCTGCTGGGGGTGACAGGCAGGCTCGTCCACGGACAGGTAGCGCTTGGCTCCATGGTCGTAACAGGCCAACGGTATCACCACCGAGTGCGCCACGCGCTCCCCTGAGTACGCACAAGCAGCCCACTCGTCGAGCTCTCCCTCAGGGATGCCCTTCAGACAAGCATCCGGCATCTGGCTCTCGCCCGCTTGGAAGAGCACGGAAACACCCTGAAAAGCTACTGCTTCAGCGGGCTTGGCCAGCACGGGCTGCTCCTCTTTCGGAGCGTTTCCCGAGCAGGAGAGGGTAAACACGAGACACAGAAGAGCATGTTGTGGCTTCATGATTCCTCCAGTGAAGCGGTCGCGAAGCTGCGGCCAGCATTGTGGGTAGTCTATCTCATTTCGGGGATTCGGAAAGCAGCTTCTGCTGGTGCGGCGGCTGCCTGAGGCCTCTGCACTGCGC
>JAVFAO010000688.1:0-2645 GCA_034002465.1 Myxococcota bacterium | reverse complement strand
TCGCCGTGAGTTGTCATGCAATCCAGTATCGACCACCTCATGGCTTGCTTCCAGCTCGGCGAGTTGGGCGCTCGGCCGTAACCTATGCCACCCCATGTGCGCCCTCCATCTTTCTGAGGCGTCAGCCGATTGTCTGTCCTGGTAGAACTGAGTAGTATGCAGGGTGGGCGGCTGGGTGTTGGGCACGCAAGCGTCGCGTACCATGGCAGCCGAGAACAACAGCTACAACCTGCGAATCCTGCACCTCTCTGACCTTCATGCCCGTCAGCTCGGTTTCGCAGATGAGGATCCCGAGAGCGCAAAAAGGAACCGAACATCTCTCACCCACAGGTCCGCGCCATGAGTCAGCTCAAACTCCTCAGCATCGAGCTTCAGGGCTTTCGCAAGTTTCGAGAGCCACTGACACTCGAGCTGCTCTCGCCCGCAGCCGAGTCCCTCGACTACTTTGTGCTGGCAGGGCCCAACGGCTGTGGCAAGACCACGGTGTTGGAGGCGATCGTGCTGGCCCTCGGCCGCGACGACCTGCTTGTGCGGGATCTCGACGCGAAGGAGCGAGCAAGCTCGCCCCGTCTCCGCCTCGAGCCTGGGGCGCGGCTCACTGCGGTGCTTCGAGACGGCGCAAGCAAGCGGGAGTATCGCGTCAGTCGCACGGCCGACGTTCACCTCGTCAGCTACGCGGAGGGCGACGCTCAACGAGTCACTCGCGATTGGGCGGTGCTCAGCGAGAAGCTAGCGCCGCCGGTCGAGTACTTGTCCTCTCGGCGCGTCCCCGCGGCCGTGGGTGCGGTGCAGGACTCCGTCAAAGGGCGGCCACCAGACAACACCGAGGCGAACCGCATTTGGCGCTTCAAGCACAGGACACGGCAGCAGCAAGGGCGTCGAGTGCCGGGGTACAAGGGCCCAGAGCCGCTGGATCTGCTGTGGATGGAGCGACTCAATCGCTTCTGGCACGAGTTCCGACGCGACCAGAGCTCGCTGACGATGACCCTCGTGAACCCCGACAACCTCGACGCCAACGAGTGGGATCTGTTCCTCTACGAGGGCGAGCGCCGCATCTGCTCCATCGACGCACTCAGCTCCGGCGAGCAAGAGCTCATCGCGATGGCGGTCCCGTTCATTACTGAGCCCTTCGATGGGCTGCTGTTGGTCGACGAGCCAGAGCTTCACCTGCACCCGCAGTGGCAAGGCCGGGCGTTGCGTGCTCTCCGGTCCATCGTTCCTGAGGCGCAGTTGTTCGTGGCGAGCCACGCCGACGATCCTTGGGACGATGCGATGTCCTGGCAGCGGCGTTTGCTGTTGCCCAAAGGCGATCCCCGCAGGCTGGGACAGGAGGACGCGTGAGCACCTCCGAACTGTCCTCGCTGTACCGAAACAAACCACTGCTGCTGTTGGTTGAGGACTCGCTCACCTGGACCTATCTTCGGTCTCTATGGGAGGACGATGACATTGGCTTTCTCGTAGCGGGCGGCAACCAAATCCTCCGCGCGGCGGTGAAAGATGCCCGAGAAGGCGGCCATCCGAACGTCTTCGGGTTGCAGGACCGTGATTTTGGCGCTTCGAATCACGCGAGTTGGCTGAACCCCAACAAGAATCCTTTGGTCTTCGTTCCGAAGGCCTTCGAGATTGAGAACTACCTGCTCGACTTCGATGGACTCGGCGCACTTGGCCCAGGTCACAATCCTTGGCCGCGGCAGCCCAACGACCTTCGGACGCGTGCAAATCAGCTTGCGGGGCGCAGTTTGTGGTGGATGGCTGTACGGGCCACCATCGCGGAGGTGCACGAGGTGCTCATGGGCTCCTTCCCTGCTCATCCGCCAATGCCGAACTCCGAGGAACTCACGAATCTCGACGAAGCACGAGCGCTATTGGAAGAGAAGCTGCTCGGCTCGGCTTGGGGCCAACAGCTCGCTCAATGGGTCCCTGGACTGAATCGTTCCTGGGTGGAGGCCCGGTTGTTGGCTCATCAAACCACGCTCGAGGGGCAACGAGAGAGCAGTGCTTGGGTCACGGCTTGGTCTGGAAAAGAGCTCTTCAACCACCTCGCTGGATACATGCGGAAGGAACGCGCACCCACGCTCGAGGACCTCGCCAAGGGACTCGCCGAGTATCAGCGCTCGCAACACACCGAGCCGCCCGAGCTCTTGGAGCTTCGTTCAGCGCTACGGAAAAGGGTCGGACTCGAGCCGTGGTGATGCACTCGCCACACCTTCGTCCGGCAGCGAACGGGCGTAGGGAAGAGGGAGAGGCTCTCGCCATCGGCCTCTCCCAATGGACCGAGCCCTTGTCCCAAGGCTGGCTGAGCCGCACGCTGGAACGCCTACCCAGGGTGCAGCATTTGCTGCTCTGCGAGCTGCGACGCCGCGACGGCAGCGCTCTCCGCCTCGGATGCCGCGCCCTTCCAGTCGGCGTCGATCCCGTCGGTCACAGACATGGAGGGCAGACACGCAGGTCTGCCTACAACGGTGATGGTGCCTCTGAAATGCGCATTTTCCGCGGAGGGTAGACACGCAGGTCTGCCCCTACAACGGCGATACGAGGCGACCAGCACTGCCGACGAGGTCGACCCGCAGCGCCTCTACGCGCTGCAGCACGAGCTGGCCGAGGCCCAGGTCTTCACCGAATCGGAGCTCGACGGCTTCGCGGCG
>JAVFAO010000687.1:0-2646 GCA_034002465.1 Myxococcota bacterium | reverse complement strand
CACATCGAAGCGAAACGGAGCGACCAGGGCTCAGATGAACCTTGGCGCCAGGATCAGAGCACAGAGCGAGGGGGCGAGTCAAGAGCAGTGAAGCCAGATGTGAAGAATTTACCCACATCAACCTCCACCGCACCCTGCGAGGGGCGGGAAACTCGGCCTCGCGCCATCACCTAGCCAACACTGCTATCGCCATGGCGGCGACCAAAGCACACTGCAGTCAGGAGCTCATGGCAGAGGTGGACTGCATAGCGTACTCGACATTACAAGCAGCTGGCCGACTTGCCGTCGGCGCCGATGGTGCACTTGGTGCCCTCACCACACTCTTGGGTCATCTTGAACTTGTAGTCCGAGTAAGACGAACAGAACATGATCTTCTGGCCTTCGCAGCTCATGATCGAGTCCATGGCACCAAGTCCCGCGCAGGAGTCGCCTTCCTTGACCGTCCCCTCGGCGGCGGCCTTTTTGAGCGCGTCCAGATCGACGGCAGCACCTTCCTCTGGCTTGGCCTCACCCTCTGGCTTGGCCTCACCCTCTGGCTTGGCCTCACCCTCTGGCTTGGCCTCACCCTCTGGCTTGGCCTTCTCGCCTTCTTTGGCTTTCTCAGCAGGCGCCTTGTCGGCTTCCTTCTTGGCTTCACAGCCAGCGAACGCGATCAACGAAAAGAGCAGAGCAAATACAGAGAACCACTTCATGCGAGCCTCCTTGGGTTCGTGCAACGGCAAGCGCTGCAACCTGTTGTCGCCCCCAGAATGCACCGTCAACCAAGCCTGTCAACCTTCGCTTTCTCGCCAGACGCGCCGAGAATGGGCTGGCCAACCAACCAGAAGAGCACTGGATAAGCGTTCGAGAATGTGAGCCAGTCGGGCGCCTGGCTCTAGCCCGTCGATCCTTTGGCCGCGTATCCCCGGTCGATACGCAACCGCCTCACTGCTGGTTGCGCCATCCAAGGAGAACACACCGACATGCAGGCCCAGCCGACGCCCAGGCAGACCTCGGCACGCTCTGCGCAGAGGCTTGCGACGCCGACCCAAAAAACACAAACTCCAACGATGAAGCCAAGAAAGCCCTGCTCGCCATCTGCAACGAGCTGCCTGGCTTCTGCGCACAGCAGTGCGGCCTGTTCAGTAGCAAGACGTCCAACGAGATCATCTGCAAGTTCGCCGGACTACCTGTGCCGAAAGGGAAATGAAAGTGAGCGTCCTCGAGCGAGGTCGGTGCCCCCAGACCATCGAGCGTAAGGTGCGGGCTTCGTTGGCTTGGAGCAGCTGCGCACCGTCGACTACTCGAGGTCGAACTTGATGCCCTGCGCCAAGGGCAGCTCCGATGACCAGTTGATGGTGTTGGTCTGCCGCCGCATGTAGGCCTTCCAGGAATCAGAGCCCGACTCGCGGCCGCCACCAGTCTCCTTCTCGCCACCGAAAGCACCGCCAATCTCGGCACCCGAGGTGCCGATGTTCACATTGGCGATACCGCAGTCCGAACCCCGGTGCGACAAGAAGGCCTCCGCCTCACGCATGTCCGTCGTGAAGATCGCCGAGGACAGGCCCTGCGGCACCTCGTTGTGCAGCTGTAGCGCCTCGTCGAGGCTGCTCCAGCTCAACAAATAGAGGATCGGCGCGAAGGTCTCGGTGTGCACGATCTCACTCTGCTTCGGCATGCGGATGATCGTCGGCTCCACGAAACAAGGCCCCAGGTCCTCGCGCAGCTTGCCGCCAAAGACCACCTCTCCGCCCTGCTCCTTCGCCTTGGCGATGGCCTCCGACCACTCCTTCACCGCCTGCTCCGTGTGCAGTGGCCCCATGAGGATACCTTCCTCAATCGGATTGCCAATCCGCACCTGCGCATAGGCCCTGACCAAGCGCTGCTGCAGGTCATCAGCAATGGTGTCCTGCATCAGAATACGACGCGTGCTCGTGCAGCGCTGACCCGCCGTGCCCACTGCGCCGAAGGCGATGGCGGGCACCAACATCTTCATGTCAGCCTTTTCCGTCGCAATGATCGCGTTGTTGCCGCCCAGCTCGAGAATGGTGCTGCCCAGGCGCTCCGCAACGATGCGGGACACCCTCTTACCCATCGCCGTCGAACCAGTGAAGCTTACAAGCGGAATACGCTTGTCGCTGACCAAACGCTCGCCAACGGTGCGTCCCGGACCAATCACCAAGTTGAAGATGCCGTCCAGACCGTGCTCGCGCATCACTCGATTGCAGATGTGCTGCACCGCGATGCCACACAGCGGCACGCTCGAGGCCGGCTTCCACAGCGTCACGTCGCCACACACCGCCGCGAGCGCCGCATTCCAAGACCACACCGCCACAGGGAAGTTGAACGCCGAGATCACACCCACGATACCGAGCGGATGCCACTGCTCGTACATGCGGTGCATCGGACGCTCGGAGTGCATGGTGTTGCCATAGAGCTGACGCGACAGCCCCACCGCGAAGTCGCAGATATCAATCATCTCTTGGACCTCGCCGAGGCCCTCTTGACGGATCTTGCCCATCTCTAAGGTGACCAGCTCACCCAGCGGCTCCTTGTATTCACGAAGCGCGTTCCCCACCTGCCGAACAATCTCGCCGCGCTGCGGCGCCGGCTTCATCCGCCACTTCGCAAAAGCCTCGTCAGCCTTGCTCATCACCGTTTCGAAGG
>JAVFAO010000686.1:0-2649 GCA_034002465.1 Myxococcota bacterium | reverse complement strand
CTCGAAGTACATCGGCGAAACCGAGAAACACCTGAGCACGGTCTTCTCCGCCGCGGAGAACGGCGAGGTCATGCTGCTCTTCGATGAGGCAGACTCGCTCTTCTCCAAGCGCACCGAAGTGAAAACCAGCGTGGATCGCTACGCCAACCTCGAGGTCAACTACCTGCTGCAACGCATGGAACGCTTCGACGGCGTCGTCGTCCTCACCACCAACTTCGAGGCAGGCATCGACGATGCCTTCGCTCGCCGAATACGGTTTCGGGTCGCCTTCCCCGAACCCGACGTCAAGCACCGCTTCCGCCTCTGGCGTATGCTCATGCCCGCCGACGTACCCCTCGCCGAGGACGTTGATTTCCGCACCCTCGCTGAGGATTATGAGCTCTCTGGTGGGCACATCAAGGAAATTGTACTGCGCGCTGCGGCCCTCGCCATGGGCGACGGAGCAGCCGAGCAAGTCAGTCAGGAATTGTTGATTCGCTCAGCTGAAGCAGAATACAGAAAGCTGGGCAAACTCGTCATGACACAATGATGCACTCGAGCCTCACGATACCGCAGTGCCGATGCAGCCGCGCTCACTCCGTCTCTGCCTAGGCAGACCAACCAGCGAGAAGACTCATGGAAAAGCAATTTCAAAGCGACAAAGACCCTGCGCTCCAGGCACAAGGCCCTCAACCAGCCGGCCAAGCCGACAAGAACGCGAGCTCGAAGCTACGCAATGCTGACGATGAGCTGCTCGCTCCACAGCTCAACCCCGAGCAACAACAGCAGGACAAGGCGCAGGTCCCCGACCTCGTCTATGGCAACAGCGAAGTCGACGCGCCCTCCCTCATGCGCATCAAGCTCGCCGTGCTCGCCCATCCCAGCTTCAAGAGCCAACGCGCCAGACTCGATCGCCTCGAAAACAGCGCCGACGCCTACATCCTCTTCTACTGGACCGTCATCCAGCACCGCAAATTCCCCACAGACACCGCCGTCAGCGAGTTCCGAAACGCCATCTTCCAACGTGGCCGCGCCGATCGCTTCGCCCCCACTGCGCAGTGGCTCGCTCAGGCATCCAAGGATGAGTATACGCCTCGAGAGATCGTGGAATACCTGACAGGTCGTCACGACAAGCTCGAGAACGATTGGCGAAAGGACATGGTCCAGACCGACAACGAGGCAGAGCTCGAGCTCGCCACGAGCGGAGAATACAAAGACTGGGGCCGTGTCAGCGCACAGGGTATGGGCTACTTCCCGCTCATCGACTTCGTCAAAGGCGAATACGCGGTCAGCCTCAAGACCGTCGACCCCTATGATCCCGCTGCAGTCGAGCGGATCAAGGCGCACATGGACGAGCTCTCCGCCAGAAAGGTCGGCCAAGAAGTCCAGACCAAGAACGAAGACGGCAAGGAAGAGCAACAGTTCAAGGCCTTCAAGCTGCGCGTCGACTTGCGCGTCCCACCCAAGTCCGAGAAGAAGGTCAAGGAGCTCGTCGAGTACGGCAAGGCGCTCGATATCGACGTCAAGATCACGCCCTACGGCGTTCCCCTCATGGAAGGCCTACTGCGGCCGGGCCATCGCCCGCCAGAACCGGGTGAGTACGTCGAGAAGGGGCCCCACGGCGAGGATATCCCCAACGCGTTGCGGGTCACCATGGAGAACGGGGACGAGGTGCTGCCGCCTACGAGCGCCCCTGACCGCGTCTGGAAGAAGATCAGCCCACCCAAGCCAGAGCTTGCCCATCCCGCCCACGAGAAGCTCGCCGCTGATCGGAAAAAAGGCGCCTAAGTCAGCACTGCCTCGAAGTGTTGAGCGATCATCAGGAGTGTTCGCCCATCGGCACCAAAAAGTGAAAGGATTCCAAAGGGCTAGCCCTTTGTCGGGGTGTGGCAGCGTCCCTCAAAGACCAAACAAACGAATACCCGAGCCCCCACGATATCACAATCGGTGGGCTCGAAGTCGAGGTCCATGGTCGTTGTCAACGTCACCTGCCCCTCCCCTCGCTCATCGCCGTCCTTTCCCAAAGCTTGATCCACACCGAACTCGTCGACGCGGTGCCAGGCGGCGCGCCAGATTGACCACGCCATCAGCGGCTAGGTCGCCGAACAGAAAGCTCTCTGCGATGAGGTGTCAGCGCGTCCGTGTTCGTTCACGCAGAGCCTGGGCCGCCGGAATGTCTGCTTCGTCGAGCAGCTCCCAGGCTTCTGCCTCTACCGCTTGACGGTAGAAACAAAAGCGGTTGTCACGTGGGTCGCCGCTGCAGGCGTAGGACATCCACAGACATCCGCCGCGGCAGACGTCCCGGTAGTTGCATTCGCGGCAAAAACCGCCCAGGTCCTGCTCGCCAAACTCTCGCGTGTCCGCAAAGCCCCCCTCGCGATGCCAGATTTCCGACAGACTGTGCGTGCGAAGATTGCCCTCGACAAAGCTGCGACGACCGTGCCGCTCCGAAGGCAGCGAGAGGCAGCCCTTGACGTTGCCATTGGACTCGATGCCGATGGTCTGCAAGCCCGCCCTGCAGCCCATCCAAAAACCCCAAGAAGTTGGGGACTTGCGGATCGCTGCCTCGTACTTGCCGTAGTAGCCCACGTTGTCCGTGAGCACCAGATGAGGACGCCCCGGCATCGCACGCAACTCTGCCAAGAGCGGCACCACCTCCAAGAGGTCCTC
>JAVFAO010000685.1:0-2661 GCA_034002465.1 Myxococcota bacterium | reverse complement strand
ATCAAGTCCTCGATTGCGACGGCCACACGCTCTCGCAGAGCGCCATGTATCACGGAGAAGGCATCGGCATCTTGGTTCCAGGGCCGCAACAAAGCCAACCACAACTGAAGAACATCAACATTGAGCATTGTGTCATCGGCACACCTGGAAACGCTTACGCCACGGGCATCTTGCTCAGCGGCACGCGTTTCGCCGACGTCCATCACAACGTCTTTTCCGATAACGCCATCGCAGTCTCTGCCCTCAACACCGAAGCTGCCTTCATTGGCAGCAATGTCATCACGACTCCAGACTACGGCCTGGGTATCGAGCTCTGGGGGCCTAGCACCAGCGGAGTAGGCAACGTCTTCGGCAACGAGCTGAACTTGGGCGACGACAGCGTTGGCATCGAGCTCCGCGGCCTGAGCTCGGGAGAGCTCATCCCCATCGAGGACGTCTCGATCGCGGAGAACGAGGTCTCTGGACCGAACGACGCCACTGGCCTGCGTCTGCTCCTGGCGGAAGACAATAAGATCATCAACAACCACTTCAGCGGCAATGGCGTCGAGGGACTTGGCGTCGGTATCGATCTCACCGGAGGAGGTTGGCCCAACACCATCTGGCACAACGCCATCGATGCCAACCTGGGTCTGCTCAGCGATCCCATCAGCGCAGAGCTGTCGCACAACCAAGGGGGCAACTGGTGGGGGCGGCAGTGCCCAGGTTCACTCTTCGTTGCTGGCGTCGACGCTTCTCCTGCCACCCTCGTAGACTCCTACCCCTACGGCGGCGCGGACTATTGGAAGCATGGCATTGCGACGGGCTGCAATCTCTCCCCGCCTGCCCCACCCACCGTCCTCTCGCCGCTCGCAGGCAGAGAAATCCTCAACTTGCGCCCCGCCGTGACTGGCCGGGCGGCGCCGTACACCGTGCTCTCTTTTTGGGATGGACAGACGCTGCTCGGTGAGAGCTCCGTACCCCCTTCGGGTGACTTTGTCTTCATCCCCGAGCTCGACTTGACTCCGGGCTCACACACGCTGTCGGTGCTTTCCACCGATTTTGCTGGCTACAGCTCGACGCCCACCAGCCTCACCTTCTCCCTCAGAACGGTCGACCAGGCCAACCCGCTGTGGGGGGTCAACAACCTGGCCCAGATCTACTCCTACGAGCTCAGCCCGAGACCTTCCATCCTTGGCCACGAAGACAGCACTCTGGCCATCGGGCTCGATGCCACCCTGGCTGTGGCAGGGGCGCCACCCAACGACGAGTTCTTTGCCTTGAGTCGGCGAACCCTCAGAGACCTTGAGACCTGGGAGGAGCTGCGCACCATCTATGCCGCCACCGAGATCAGCCTCGTCACCCCTGAGCAAGTCTTGGTGAGCAGCCAGTGGGACGGCACCACCACCGGCGGCCAGTGGGTCTTGCCCGATCGTGGATATCCAACGGATGTCGAGGTGTTCATCGGGCGCGTCACGCCGTACATTGGTCGGCCTCCACGCTGCCCTGCTGGTGAAAGCACGCTCACACTGAGCCCGGAGATGAGGAGTATCCTGGCCATTGCCATGCCCCATCTGCCGTGGAATAGCCCCATCGGTCCCTTTCTGCGGGTCTGCACGCGTGAGTATTTCGATTTGCTGGTTCTGGACCCAAACAGGCCGCTCGCAACCTTCGATGACAGAGTTCTGCTCAATCCTTGCAAGGTAAAGGCTCGAGACTGCGCTCAGGCCGAGATCGCCTGCATGAACAGCAAACTGGCGGGCAGACCAGGTCGATACCTAGGTGAAGATTATGATGAGCTCTGCGAAGCCTGCAGGGTCCGCTGCGAGGCTCAAGTACCGAAGGATACTTGGGTAGAGTCTGAGAACAATCTACGCTGCGACTATTGGGGAAACCAGTACTATCAGCAATGCTACTTCCACGATTGCAGTGACCCCAACGCACCGGACCCCTGTACTGCATGCCCTGAAAACATCGAAGGCGGCGAGGCCCAATGTAGCTGTCCCGCGAGCGTCAACCCATGCCACTACTGCCAAGACAATGGCCTTTCGTTTGGCGAGGGCTGCCCAGGCAACGACATCCACTCGATTGAAAAACCGACGTTTCCGGATGAAGAAGACCCATGATGCACCCTTTCCGAGGCATCATCTCCTTTCAAGATCTACCATGACGAGCCCAAGGGCAGAACCATGTACCAAATACAGCCAAGATGCGAAGCCGCGCTGCAAAGTAAGCCTGAAGAGCGCACGCCGCGGATGACGCGCGACAACCTGCCCCCCTTTCGCCTGAGCTCCGCACAGCAAGTGCCAACGCTGGGGCCCGCGCCGCGACGCCACCTTGGTCCGTGCAGCCTCAGGCTCGGGAGCTGTCTCTTGGGACTGCTCCTGTTCTGCGCTTGCTCGCCACGCTCGGTCGTCGAGGAGGAAGCGCCCTCACCCCCGGCAGAGCAGCTCTCCTCCGACGCGGAGGAGGTTCCAATACCCGATGACCAGGAAGCGCCGGCTCTGCCTCACGACACCTGGTTGCCCATCTCCACCATCGCTGCGCCTGAGGCGCGCCAGATGCACAGTGCCGTATGGACGGGGACCGAGATGATCGTCTGGGGCGGCGAAGATGAAAAAAACCTCGAGATCAATACCGGCGGCCGCTACGACCCGCGCACGGACACCTGGAAGCCCCTCTCGA
>JAVFAO010000684.1:0-2677 GCA_034002465.1 Myxococcota bacterium | reverse complement strand
TCGTAGAGGCCAGAGAACGCCGACAACAAACGACCCGCATAGCCGCGCGTGTTCCCATACGACGACCCACACGCCTGCGTCTCCGACGTGCTGCACTCCAACACCCCGTTGGCGTTGTACAGCTCACGCGCGCCATAGGGGTCATAGGCGTAGCGCTCGAGCTGCTGACCCGCCTCGTCCAGCAAGCCCACCACGTCCCCGTGCAGGTCGTAGAGCAAGCCCAAATGCAAACCACCCGACGAGAGCACCGAGCGATACGCCTCGAACACGCCTGCGCTCAGCTCCATCACCGCCAGCTCGGCCTCGCTCGGCTCCTCCTGACAGCGCCAACGCAGCGTGTAGCCAAGCACCTCCTCGCTCTGCGACGAAGGCCACCAGCTCCGCTCCAGGCACGCCGAGCTCTCGCGCAAGAGCGCGCTCCCCTCATACTGCAGATAGCGAGGCTCGCCATTGAGCTCTCTGGTATTCGCTCGCTCTCGGGCACCGACCTCGCGCCAGCTGCAATTGTCGCCCGCCTTCCTTGGCGGGCACCCTTCGGGCTTGCTTCGCAGCGACTCTCCGCCTCCTGGCTCCGAGTTCCTCCGGAATGGCGCGAGGATGCGTGCCCTTCGCTCACTTTCGACTGCCACCGCGCCTGCGCTCGGCCATGCGCATCGTACTGCGTGCCGCTCTCCAACCAGCTCTGCTGAGCAGACCACAACGCCACGCTCGTCGGCAGATAGGCGTCATAGCCAAAGCTCGCCTCGTACACAGAGACGCCCTCGAGCCAGCCTGAAATCGCCGTCACCCGCTGGTCTTCCCAGCTCAGCGCGTCGCCGACGGTTCCGTCGGCGGCGAGGGCCGACTGCTTTGGAACCAGGCTGAAGAGCAGCAGCGCGGCGGCGAGCAGGGCGCAGCGCTGTAAGCGTGGATGAGGCGTCATCGACTTGGCACCTCTTCTCATGAAAGGCAGCAATCCGTGTCCAAGCGAAGGGTGCAGGGCGGCGTTCGGTCACGACCTCCAACAGCGTCAAGTCACTCATTTTCAACAGGACGCAGCGAGACCCCACGAACCTCATTGTCCAGCAACGCGTGCGCAATCGCCTGCGACACAAGCACTTCGTGGTGCGCTCTACCTCCACTGCCGAAGACTTCCGCTGTCTTGACCATCGCGGCCGAAGGCTCGCCTCTCAGCGCCGGGAAACGCCCTCGTCCCGTCGGCAGGTACTTCGTCCGGTTGCACTGCGCGCAGCATTCCGAATCCAGAGCGGCTGTTTGAATCCCCACCGTCTCCTCGACCACGAGCTGCACCACCGTCTCGAGCTCCATGCCCTTGCTGTTCATCACTGCCCGACATTCGATGTCATGTGGCGCAAACACTCGGTGCCAAGTCGCTGGAGTAACAAAAAACTCATCAAACACCCAGTTGAGCTGGAGAATGCTCCTCCTGCCCCACTTGGGCTCTCCCTTCATCTGAAAGGGCGCTGACTGTCTCAGGCCGATGCCACAGTGTTTGCACCAGTCGGTGAGCGCGTAGGTCGCTTGCCGATACCCGAAAACACCATCTTTCGGCTGGGGATAGCCATGATGCCAGTCAGGAACAAGCACCAGCCACTTCGCATTCAACACCTCATCTTTGGAAAACCGAGTGCTCACCAAGTCGCCCGCACCCCACTCGCGAAACAGTTGATCAAGCGCCGCCCAATTGGGATGCCCCTCTTCCACATCCATTGCCACCAGTGGGGTACCGCCGCCCGGTAGCTCGATGCCAGGCGGGACACTGAGCCCAAGCTCCTGAAGAATGGTGCGTTGCTTCGATGTGGGACGAATGGTGATCCTGTGCACGACTTTCATGAAGCTCCTCTCATAGCCCCAAAGCTGATAACAGAGCTGGGTAGTCTGCGTAGATTCGAGCCGCCTCGTTCCTCACGGCGCTGGGAGTGGCGGCCTTCGTTCCGGAACCATAGGGAAAAGCTTTCCGCCAAGCGTTGGTGAAGACCTGATGTTCAGCTTTTGTCACCGCGACCGAGGCCATTTGCTGCGCGTCTACTCCAAGTGCATCAGCAAATCTCTTTTCTATCAGGTGATGGGCCTGCAATCCAGACCCTTTCAGCGCCTTGGTTAGCTGTTTGTAGGGCTGGATGCCATACTGCTCTGCATGCGCAAGGCCGCCAAATCCCGTCTTCGACGCGCCGGCAGCAAGCTCCTCAGCCCCCAGCGCCGTAACCGTGCTCTCGGCGCCCACCGCCTTGACCGCTGCACTCGGCGCCCCCTTCACAGCGGTACGGCCCCAACTCACGCGTGTGAGGAGAAACCAAGCCGCCACCTCATTTGCAAAGCCAAAGCCGCCCTCGCCCACAGCCCTCCAATCGCCGGTCTCAACGCCGCGCACCAACTGGGCGCCGTTGTCATAGAAGGGAATGGGCACGGCATTCAGGACCATCTCAGCCAGCCCCCCACCGCTCTGGTAGGTCTCGACCACCTGAGAACCCAAGCCAATCAAGAGTGCGCCAACCCCGACGATGTTGTCCGGATAGTTCGTGAGGCGAGCTCCTGCCATACCGACGGCAGCGTCGAATATCTTCTCTCCCGTCGACAGTTCCTCATGCGGCGCATTGGCCTCGTTCATCAGAACCCAGTCTTCGATTTCGCGCCACGCCCGACGCGCTGCCGCCGCCAAGCCCCAGGGATCCCAGAA
>JAVFAO010000683.1:0-2686 GCA_034002465.1 Myxococcota bacterium | reverse complement strand
TGAGTCCTTACCATCCACCGACTCCTTCGAGTCACCAGCGCCAGGAGAGCAACATGTTCAAGCGAGGCTTCACCCTTATCGAGCTCATGATCGTCGTCGCCATCATGGGTATTCTCGCCGCCGTCGCGGTACCTGCATTCTTGAAGTACATCCGCGACTCCAAGACCGCAGAGGCCGAAGAGAACTTGAAGGCGATTGGCGATGGCGCTCTGGCCGTCTATCAGGAGGAGCACCCCCTCGACGCCGATGCAAAAACTGTATTCACGAAGGAGTATCCTTCTGGGCAGGAATGCTTCCTTGGCGATCCTGGTGGTAGCTATGGCAGCGTCACCACAGCGGGCGGCAATGTGTTGGGCCAAAAGAGCGATCCAGCAGGCGAAGACTTCACAAGTTGTGAATGGCGCGCTCTGCGCTTCACGATCAGCAAGCCCTTCTACTATGAGTATGATTATCAGGGAACTGCTATTGATGATTTTACCGCCCTTGCGACAGCTTCGCTCGATGACACTGCCGACTCTCAGTTCCGTCTCACCGGCGGCACTGACGGCACCCGAAATCCAGTTTTGAGCGCCATCGCCGAAATCGAGTAAACTGTCGAGGGATCGAGTTGGCAGGGCCGTTCAACCGGCCCTTTTTTCTTTCTTGGCGTGTTTCTGCTACTCTTCTCCTTGCTTGAAGAGTGAGCACCTGGAGGCCACAGGATGAGCAAGGTAGGAAAAGCGAGCAGTGGATTCACACTCATCGAACTGATGATGGTCGTGGCGATTCTCGGCATTCTGGCGGCAGTGGCTATCCCGGCGTTCTCGCAATACATTCAGGATTCCAAGAAAGGTGAAGCGTCGACGAATTTGCGCATTATCGCCGATGGCGCACTCGCCTACTACCACGCTGAGCAAAACGAGTTTGGGCAGATCGTCACAGGCCAGTTTCCCCCATATGTCGATGCCTGTTCGGCGGGTGCAGATCCCAGCGGTGGAAAGGTCGCTCCGGACTCCACGACTTGGACCGATCCCGTATGGAAGGACTTGAAATTCGACATCACCAAACCCCACTACTTCTCCTACTGCTACTCCACCAACGGTACCCAGAGCGCCTTCGCTGCGAGGGCGGACGCTGCACTCTCGGAAGCCCCCCTCGACACCCGCCTCTGTGTCATGGGATGGGGAAACCTTGCTGAGGGCTCTGTGTTCATCACCAACATCATCGAAATCGACCCCAGCACTCCTTGCAGTCCATAGTCGATGCGACGATGTCTGACCATTTGGCCCACCTGGCCCACCACCTGAATGGAGGGTCGACGGCGCCTGTTTCCATGCTATCATGGTTACTGGCGTCGGCGTCCCGTGCTGCTGAGCCAGCCCAACAAGCCACAGTCCATTTCTCCTTAAGTCCACAACATGACTAAGGAAACCACGCAAGCCAAGGAAGACCGCTCTTTCCCAGCGGGTCACCGCGCGAGCTCGTTGTCCACGATTGAGCAAGCTGGACAGACAAGCCGGGGCAAGCCGCGGGGAGCCCTCTCGAGCGTCCGCGACTCGCTGCAGGTGCGGCTGGCACTGCTGCTGGCCATCGCCGTCCTCTCTTTCATCGGCGTCTTGCGCGCTGGCTTCGACGCCCGCCGCGCCCGCCCCCAGGTCGAGGCCGAGCAACACTCTCTGCTGCCCAGCAACGCCACCCTCGAGGTGATGAGTCTAGGCTACAAAACCTTCGTCGCCGATCTGATCTGGGTGCGCGCCCTGCAATACCGCGAGAAGGGCGTCAACCGCGAACGCAAGCTGGTCCCCATCTTCGCCGACGCCATCATCCATCTCGACCCAGACTTCGCGCCGGTCTACCGCTGGGCCGCCAACACCATGGTCTTCTCCGGCGGCATCACCGAAGAGGGGGTCTCTGCCTCCAACAAGTACCTCGAGGCCGCCATGCGGCGCTTCCCCGACGAGGCCTACTACCCCTACACCATTGGCCTCAACTACGCCTTCTACTATCCACGCCAGAAGCTCTCGGAAGCAGAGCAACGAGGGCTGCGCACCAAAGCCATCGAGTACCTACACCTCGCCATGCAGCGCAAAAACCACAACAGCGGCATACCCTTACTGATCTCCGGCCTGATGGACGACGAGGACGAGGCCAAGCTCGCGTATGTCGAGCAGGCCCTGCTCACCGAGAGTGACCCACACGTTCGCGTCGTCCTCGAGGCCAAGCTCTCCCAGCTCTCCAGCGCGCAACGACTGCGCGCTTTCGAGCTCAAGCGCCGACTGCGCAACCAGTGGCTCTACAGCAACTACGCCTACTTGCCATTCAGCCTCGCCGTGGTGCTGGGTGCGCGCATCCAAGACCGGCCCTGAACATGGGCGAAGCCTATGCGCTGGCCGCCATCTCGGCGGCCTGCCGCTTCCTGCCGCTGGCGCTGCTGCTGCCAGTGCCGCTGGGTGCCGCCCGCTGGAGCGTGCGCCTGAGCGTGGGCCTGCTGCTGGTCTTTTTGGGCAGCGTCTACCTGGCGCCAGAGCTTCAAGGGGCGCGCTTTGCGCCCTCCGCGCTGCTGCTCGACTGCGCCTACGGCTTCACCCTGGCGGTGGCGCTGAGCATGGTCTTGCCGGTGGGGACGCTGTTTGGGGCGATCCTCGATGCCCACGTTCCGGAGTGGCGAAGCGAGCGGCCCTTTGGGCGGCTCGTCGAGCTCCTGGTG
>JAVFAO010000682.1:0-2690 GCA_034002465.1 Myxococcota bacterium | reverse complement strand
CGCTGACTCGTGCCTCGCTTCGCTCACTGTTTGGGATTCGTTCGCTCTCGCGAGACCCTCGCAGCGCTGCGCAGGCGCATCGGATGCGCCCGCGACAGACGCTGACTCGTGCCTCGCTTCGCTCACTGTTTGGGATTCGTTCGCTCTCGCGAGACCCTCGCAGCGCTGCGCAGGCGCATCGGATGCGCCCGCGACAGACGCTGACTCGTGCCTCGCTTCGCTCACTTGTTGGCGGTCAGCTTTCGCTGGGGTGGGTGGGGTCATCTCGAGCTTTGGATTGCGAAGAACTGAGCTTGCGTTAGCGTGATGAAGCTGCGGAGGGCATGAGCGAAGGGCACAGTGCCGCAGGCAGTCTTAACGGTTGGGTGTGCCAGCGTCAACAGGAGTGCAGGATGCTGTGGATCGGGCTGACAGGTGGTATCGCGAGTGGGAAGAGCACTGTCTCTGCTGAGCTGGCGCGCCGAGGGGCGCCGGTGGTGGATGCAGATGTGCTGGCGCGTCGGGTGGTTGAACCTGGCAGTGAGGGTTTGGCAGAGCTGGTTGCGTCTTTTGGGTCGTCGATCCTGGCTCAGGACGGCAGTTTGCACCGGGCGACCCTGGGGGCGCTGGTGTTTTCGGACCCTGCCTCGAGGGCACGGGTCAATGCCATCCTGCACCCACGCATTGCGGCGCTGGCGCTGGCCGAGCGTGAGCGCGCGCGGCTGGCGGGCCATGCATGGGCGGTCTATGATGTGCCGCTCTTGGTGGAGAACGCGCTGTATCGTGAGATGGATGCAGTGATCGTGGTGGTGTGTGGGCGAGAGCAGCAACTGGCTCGGCTGATGGCGCGCAATGCTTTGAGTCGTACACAAGCCGAGGCGCGCGTGGCGGCTCAGCTCGATGACGCAGCGCGTTGTGCGCATGCCACCTGGGTGGTGGACAACGGGGGCAGCTTGGCGTCGACGCACGAGCAGGTGGAGCGTTTGGTGCAGCAGCTCGATGCGATGGCTCGAGCGCGTTCTCGTTGAGCGTCGATGTGCGGGTTGCTCAGCGCAGCTGGATGACGCCGCGTTCGGTGAGGACGAGCAGCACCAGCGAGCCTTCAGCGCGTGGCATGGCGCCGAGGTCGATGAGAAATTCGAGGTCGGTGCTGCCATCGATCTGGCTGAGCAGGTAACCAGCCCGGTGGTCGATGTTCTTCATGCTGCGGATTTCGGCAATCGAGCTTCGCAGCACGGGGATTCGGTGCAAGGGTTTGAGCAGCTCGACGGCCATGCCGAGGAGTCGTTCGTGCAGTCCGTCGAAGAAGGACTGCAGCTCCGGCGCATTGGAGAGGGCGAGTTGATCCTGCGCGCGAATGTAGGCCGTGAGCAGGTTTCCCTTGGAGACGAGCTGCTCGAGCTGGGTGAGGATTTCGTTGTGGGCGATGGGCTGTGGGGGGCGAACGGGGGTGATGGAGCGGGCAAAGGGAGAGGACACCTCGACGGAGATGGGGCGTCCGGTGGCCTCTTCGCTGGCTTGGAGCTTGGGTGGGACGAAGGGTTCCCGCCCAATTGGAGGTCTGACGCGGGCTGGAGTTTTGCTGGGGACGTTGAAGGGAGTTGGATGGCGTTCGACGACGGGTACCTTGGCGGCGCTGGGGGGGCGGCTCGACTCATGGAGGGCGACGATGTCGGCGGCCATGTCTTCCCATGGGTCGGGATCGTCAGTCATCTCATCGAGTGAGAGCGCGTTTTCGAGGTCGAGCATGTTGTCGTCGAAGCGCGGTGAGCCGGTGTAGGTACCGGGCCTTGCCACAGGAGCTTTTCCCAGGGGGCTGCCAGCAGGCTCCCGGGCTTGTGGCGAGAGCGAGGGTATGGAGGGCTCACGCGGACTGTGGGCTTCGAGATGTGGAGCCGGGTGTCGTTCGTCGCTGAGGGAAGGAGCGGAAGTGGGGCTGGGTGTGCGCTCCTGTGCGGGGTGTGGTGTGGAGAAGAGGTCGCTAGCCCGCGGCGGGGCGTCGTCTTGGTCTCGAGAGGAGAAGAAGTCGAAGGTGGGGAGAGCGGGGATGTCTGGGGCGACGACGGTGGCTTCTTCGGAGATGATCGACGGGGGAGGGAGCAGCGGGAGCTCTTCTGGAAAGTCCTCGGACTCAGGAGACACGGGCTTGAAGAGGTCTGCGGCGGCGACGGGGTGGTCGTCGCTGCGGGCTGCGTCCTCGATGCTCAGGTCGTCGAAGATATCTGGGCTGTTGCTGGTTCCGAAGAAGTCGTCGAAGGGGTCTTGTTCGGGAGCGCTGCTGGGCGGTGGCCCAGCGACGAGGGAGAGCGGCGGTGGTGAAGGGGCGCGTGGTGCGGGCGTTTGGGCAGGACCGAAGAAGAGATCGAGTGCGTTGTCTCGCCCTTGTTCGGCGCTCTGTTGTAGGTTTTTTGGGCGGGTGACATCAGGGGCGAAGAGCTCGAAGTCTTCGTCCTGGTTGTGGAGTTGTGGAGGGTCGAGCTCATCGAGCGAGATGAGCTCGAGGGGCGCGGGTTTGAGCTGGTGTTGCAGGGTTTTGACCGAGCGGGTTTGCTCGCGGCTGAGGGCGGTGCGGAGGTTGAAGTCGAGGCTGTCGTTGGATTCGAAGAGGGAGATGCAGCGCTTGGCGAGCAGCCCCGCGGTGTCGGAGCGAGAGGCGAGGGCTTGCCAGCGCTCGACGGCTGCCTCGACCAGTCCAGCCTCGAAGAGGCGGA
>JAVFAO010000681.1:0-2696 GCA_034002465.1 Myxococcota bacterium | reverse complement strand
AGACATCGAGAATACGCCCAGAGGGATACTCGAGCAGCAGCTTCTCCAGCCCTTCCAGCTCCGGCTGTGTCCGCTCGTCCCCAAGAACCGGCGCCCAGGCGCGACGATAGAACGCGTCGAAAAATGACCCCCACCAGCCACTCATCACGCCCCCTGCCACTGTCCAAGGGCAAGCTCAGCGCGCACACACTAAGCTCAGCTCGCTCCATCATGAGTCGTCATGGCGCCAAGCCGCTCCAACAGGGCGTCCATATCGAGTTGCAGCTGCTCCCCAGAACGCATGTCCTTGAGCTTGACGACGCCCGCCTCCGCCTCCTCAGGCCCAATCAACACGACGTACGGAATGTTCATCTGATTGGCATGAGCAAACTGCTTTCCAAGCTTGTCCGCACAGGGATAGAGGTCCACCCGAAGGCCATGATGCCGAAGCCGAGCGCAGCAGCGCAGGCTCGCTCCCAATGTGTCTTCCGAAAAGTAGGCCAGCATCGCATCGCAGGCATGCTCGCCGGTATCGAACATCCCTCGCTCCTGCATCACAACGAGAATACGTTCGAGGCCAAGACTGACGCCGCACGCAGGCAACTCCCGCCCTGAAAACATCCCGATCAGCTTGTCGTATCTGCCCCCTCCAGCCAGACTGCCAGCAAGGTCCTCGGACTGCACCTCGAAGATCGCGCCCGTGTAATAGTCCAAGCCACGCGCCAGGCAAGGATCAACCACCAAACGCGTCGCGCCCAGCTCCATCTGCTCCAGACCTCGCACGATCTTGCGGAGATTCGCAACCCCAGCAAGCGCATCGGGCATCCCCGCAAACACGCCATCCAACGCCAACAACACATCGCCCGCAGATGCCGTCCGCAAGAGCTCGAGCAACGCATCAGCCACGGATTCGACGAAGCCACGAGCGAGCAACTCCCGACGAACACCGTCTTCACCGATCTTGTCGAGCTTGTCGATGGCCACGATGGCCTGGCTCTCTCGCTGCGCGGGTACCCCTGCACGCTCAATCAATCCACGCAAAACCCGACGATCGTTGAGCCGCAATGCGATCGCCGAGAAGCCCAGCTCCCCAAAGAGCTCCGCCACCGCCGAGAGCATGTCGATCTCAGGCACCGGCTCAGCTGCACCAACAATGTCGATGTCACACTGATAAAATTCCCGAAATCGACCGTGACCCGGACGATCTGCGCGCCACACTGGCTGCATCTGGTATCGCTTGAAGACCTTGGGAAGCTCGTTCTGGTGCATCGCCACGACCCGAGCGAGCGGAACGGTCAGGTCGTAGCGTAGCCCCAAATCGCACTCCCCAGTCGCGGCCTTTGCACCCCGTTTGAGAATACGAAACAAGAGCTGATCACCCTCTTCACCATACTTGCCGGAGAGCGTCTCGATGTTCTCAATCGCTGGCGTCTCCAGAGGCTCGAAGCCATGCCGCTCGTAGACGCGACGGATCGCCGCCAACACTTGCTCGCGCCGCCGCATCGCCACTGGAAGGTGATCGCGCGTCCCCTTGGGAATCCCCACTTTGATCGCCATGCTGCTTCTCCTCGAAGACCCCACACTGCAGGGCAGCGCCGAGCGGCAACACACGAGCACCTCGGCCCCGAGCGACGCCCACTCTTGAAGAGTCTGAAGTCAATAACAAAACCAGGCCATGCAAGACGCGACTTGGTGCCAAATCGGAGCGTCGCAAGGCTGCTCACGCCAACACATAACGGCCATGACGCGAGTTGCGCAAGAGCCCCTGCTTGACCCATCGCCCCAGGAGCGCACGCAAGCGTTGCTCACTGCCCTCATCACCTGTTCCTCGGATCATGCCCAACATCTCCTTGGCGCTCAGCTCCCCACGCTCCTGCAGCGCCGAGTGCACCGCCTCCCAGCGCTGGTCTTCCGCAGGACTGCGGTGAACGGTCGCTACCCCCTCGACCAACTCATATTGGCCACGGCTGACCCGCTTCAACTTGTGGGCCTCGAACGCCCGGTGCAGGGCGCTTGCAACCACCTGGCGAGCATCTTTGGGCAAGTCGACCCCGTCCTCGACGAGCAGACGGATGATGGTCGCCGTATCCAACGCGCCTCGCCCCATCATCACGTGTTCGATCCGAGACCACTGAAGTGTCCTGCGACGCGGCGCATTGCGCACGGAAACCTGTGGAAACCCCTGGGCCCATTCCAGCATCCTCAACAACTCATCACGTCGCGCAGTGATCTCCGTCAACTGCGCCTCCACCTCATCGAGCTCTCGCTTCGCCCAATCGTATACCTGTGCAACTTCTCCCTCTAGGCTTTGCAGCTTCTGCTCCGGGGAACGCTTGATCGCTTTTGGGGCACGACCCATCGAGACTCTCCTCAGAAAAAATACACTCACGCGAGCCTCGAGGCTCGCATCCAACAACACTCATGCCGCTCGCAGACACAGCGCGCTTCGAAACCAGCTCCGTAACAGCGGACCACACGAATTGTGGTTCATTCCCCAGAAACACCAGCTACTTAGGCCCACAGTGCGTGAAGCAAGACGCGCGCTACGCACGCGTTCGTATCATAGGCACATTCCACCTACCTGCATAGGGACTTGTTGGACATAGCCCGCTTCGCGGGGCCACAGTAGGCGCGACGGTCAGTTGATTCTTGCCAACGGCATCGCCGCGACTGGAGCGTTCTTGCCTTGGGCGACATAGCGTCCCCCTCGCCGGAGC
>JAVFAO010000680.1:0-2707 GCA_034002465.1 Myxococcota bacterium | reverse complement strand
GCTGTGGGCTTGTTTGCGGACCCACAGCTGCTCGTGCCTGTCCGTGGGAAGTGTCTCCCGGATCAGGGCTAAGCTGGGCTCAACAGGCTTGGATTCGGTCGTCATGGCCGAAAGCTCTTCGGCACAACGGTTCAAGCGTTGTGTGAGTTCAGCGGGCGTGACGTGTCCCTCGGACATCGCCACCATCAACCGGTCCAGCTCTTGCGCAACGCGAAGCAAAGCTGCTGTACCGGACTGCTCTTGGAGTCGGCGCGCGACGTCACTTCGAAGCGCGCCGAGTTGTTCCCAGATTCCTGGGTCGTATCGATTTCCCATGTTCTCTCCTATCCATCGTGCCGTGAAGCGAGCACCGCCTGTGCTCGCTGACCCCAGACAAGGGGGATCACAAAAAACACAGCAAAATCACGGCCAACTCAGGTCGGCCTGGGAACGCGGAGCGACGCCGAGGCGCCGGGTCTGTGGAGCTCGTTCAGTGAGGGACTAGAAAAATTCCTTCATCTTCTCGACATTCCTTATGAATTTGCTCTCGCAGCAAGGCTCCTGCCCAGGATTACACAAGCTCGATCAAGGCTCAGAACCAATTCATGATCTTGTTGAAATCAATGGATAAATCCCGCACCAGAGCACGCTCCGCCCACGGGCAAGCTCAGGACGGTCCGGAGAAACGCGCAACGAAGCGCTTTGCACGCGCTTCGGTCCCACAGCGTCATTCTGGCACAAAGCTTCTTCGAGGCGGAGTCCTCAGACCCCTTGCCTGTCCTGCTCGAGCTCAATCGCCGATTTTGCTTCGGTACAGAGCCTTATGCGGATCTAGGCTTGCTGCCTGGCGATAGTGCATTTTGGCGCGAGCTGGGTGCTCCCGCTCGAGCAGCTGCGCAAGCAGGAAATGGCCTTGGGCGTTGTGGGGAAAGGCCGCAAGCAGCCCCTGCAAAGCCGACTCGGCGCGCTCGAGCTCGTCCACGCGTCGTGCCGCTTCTGCAGCGAGCAGACCCACCGCAGGTTGCCGAATGTTGACCCGCTCCAGGGAGCGATAGAGCTGGCGCAGTGCCTTCTCGTCGAGGAGTTGTCCTTCGATGAGTTCGAAGAGCCGGCGCACGGGCTTTGCTGCCGTTGGGTCATCCTCGAGGGCAAAACCGAGGCGCTCGACCACTCTTGCCCAAGGAACAGGGTTGTCGCTGAGCAGTGACTCACGTTCGAGATCGCAGGCCAGGGCCCAATTCAAGTACGAGCGAAATGACTTCGTTCCAAGTATCTGAAACGCATCATCAATCATGGATGGGGAGCGCTCAACACCGAAGCGCCCCAAGAGTTGTAGCGCCAGGTCGACCACCGCCTGTGGCAAGGACTCTCGCTCGACCTCGACCCAGGCGACAGCGAGTAGCGTGCGCCGCTCGACATCCAGCAAGTTGGCGCCCAGTTGCAGCTGCGTGCCTTCGCCGACGAGTCTGCCGCTGAGAGCGAGACTTGCGCCTAGCCGCCGAGCGGCATCGACCAGCAAGCGGGTTTCGGGCAGGGAGTGGAAGACCACGAAACGGTGGGCTTCTTGCTCTGGGGCTTCGACCACGAAGTGCTCTACGATGGGCAAGAACGCTTCGTGCAGGCTGAGGAGCTCCGCGAAGTCCTGTGCCAATTGACGGCCGATGCGTGAGAGCTGGGGTTCGGCCAGCCCCACCCCAAAGGAGAAACAGGCCAGGATCCGCTCTCGACGTGGATCGAGGTAGGACAAGAAACTGTCTGGCTCGAGCCTGAGGTCTTGCTCTGTCACGGCGTAACCGCTCCCAATGTCACCAAGCGGTACATCACTTGCGATCCTGCTGCAAGCTGGGGAAAGCTCAGCTCTGCCAAGGCCTCTTGAAGGCAGCTGTCGAAAGCTTCCGAGGGGCCTTCGATCCAAGAGATACTCTCGAGCTTGCCTGAGGCAGAGACTGAAAGCGTCAGGCTGAGCTGTGCTGGTGGCATCCACCAGAACTGGCTGACGCAGCCGAGCAGCGCTGCACGATGTCTGCTGAGCTCACGTGTCACCAGCTGTGCTGGCAGGGGGCCGTCAATTTGCATCCATTTCGCTTCGCTGGCGCTGAGCTCATCGATGAGGACGCGCTGGATTTCGATGTCGGCGTTGCTCTCGATATCGATACGCTGCGCTTCATAGCCATCGAGGTGCAGCTCGAGGGTGGTGCGCTCCCCTTCGGCGAGCTGCGTGCGCAGGGGGGTCAGGCCGAGCTCGCTGCGGCGTCCCTGCACGTCCTTGATGACCAACGCCCCTGCAGGCTCGGTGTCGACCCACAGACGGTAGCTCATGGGCACCGAGAGTTTCCACGACTGCAGCGGATCGGGCTTGGGGGAATACGAAGTCTGCGAGAAGAAGCGACGAAACGTTGCATCTGTGCGGAGTGCCTCTAAGTCGTGGATGCGACGCCTGCCGTCGCTCCCGCGAATCCAGTCCACGTCGGCGGACACGAACTGAGCCATGCTGCTGAGCATGGCTTCGCCGGATGGAGACAGCGACATCAGCAACGGCGTCTGGAGCTCGCTCGCTTCGAATGAGATCAGGCCTCCACTTCGACATGCTTTGAGGGTGCCGCCCGGAACCTGTGCGCAGCGACGCGGGGGGCGTTCTCCCTCATTCGCATCGAGCCCGGAGCTGTCGTCGGCAATCAACGTCCCATCGAGGCTCAGTGCTGGGTTTCCCGAGGGGCGCTCGGTGAAG
>JAVFAO010000679.1:0-2721 GCA_034002465.1 Myxococcota bacterium | reverse complement strand
CCTATTTCCGAAATTCGGCAGGGCGCTGCAGTTTTCGTGTCGATTTCTATTTCTTCAGCAGAAACAATGCCTTGGGGTGTCTGCTGGTGTGGCTTCCCGAGAAGCGTCAGAGCTCGACAGGCGGGCCTTGCTCCAATCGGTGTTGGTCGTTGACATGGATCTGGCGGTCGACCAGCTCCACGAAGGCGAAGGCACGGCTGGTAGCCTCACGGCCGCCGCGGACCATGATCCGAATCGACTGGCTACCCGCGCCAATGACGACCTCGGTGCGCATGGTGACGAGATAGCCCGCGCAAAGCAGCGCACCGAAGACCAGTCCCAGCATCGCAGGCAGCTTGTGCGAGATCAAGAGAGCGCTGGCGATCCCGCTGAGCGCAAGAAAACTTGCGAGCCAGAGCAGTACCGCGTGGCTGCGGTAGGTCACCGCGACCCATTGCACCCGGGAGAGGAAGAAAGAGAAGACGCCGCTCGGACTCTTGGCCCAGACCCGGAAGTTGGTCAGCGTGACCTCATTCCAGCGGAGGATCTCTTCCTCTTCGGGCAGCAGCAGCCTGTCCGCCGTGGAGCTCAGGGCGCGAAGCGAATCGTCGAGCGTCGGCGGTGGCGGTGGTGCGTGCGGTGGAGAAGGGGGTGCGTTCTTCTTGTCGCTCTTCTTGTCGATTGGGCTCTTGGCCTGTTCCCCCACCTTTTTGTCGATTGGGCTCTTGGTCTGTTCCCCCACCTTTTTGTCGATTGGGCTCTTGGTCTGTTCCCCCCACTTGTCGACGGCGGGTCTTCCGGCGCGTGAAGGCCGCAGCTCGAGCTGCGGTCGGCTCTCCTTGGGCGCTTGGGCCATGGCCTCTCGTGTCCTCTCTGCATCGTCGAGCACCGATAGGTGCTTCTCGGGCACCATCGAAGCTCGAGGAGTCGAGAGGGAGCTGTGCCCTTCGCTCAGCTGGCCTTGCAGCTCCGTTTCGTCCAGAGACCTGGGTGTGGCTGTCGATGGGACGTCATCGAGCGGCTCATCATCCTGCGGCTCGGCCTTGGCTTCTCGAATGGTCTCGGCCTTGGGCTCATCGCCCTTGCTTTTCTTGCCTTTCTTCTTCTTCTTCTTCCTACGCTCAGTCGTTTGCGCCTCTGTGCTTTCGCTGGCTGGCTCCTGTGTCGGCGGTGCTTCGCTGATGCGCAGCGCGTCATCCTTGCTTGCTTCGCCTCCCGAGGTCTTGGACCTCGATGCCTCGTCCACTCGAGCTGCTTCCGGAGGCTCAGCTGAGGCGGAGAAGGCGCTCAGCGGATCTGCAGGAGAGCCGTCCAAGCCGAGCAAGGCCAACTCGTCTTCGTCGATGACGGAGCGAAAGCGTGAGCTCGTGCGCGTGACGGCAGGACCTGAGTCCAGCACGGCGAGAGGGGTTTGCGAGGGGCGCTTGACCCCTTCGTTGAGTCGAGTGGACAATGACGCGTCGCTCTTCGTCGTCCCTCTCTTGGATGGACTATCGAGCTGCGATAAGCCCAACTCGTCAAAGCCGAGCTCATCGCTGCCGGAGGGTGGCGAAGCGGGCGGTGGTGGTGGGGCTTGGTTCGCCAGCAGGCCAGCGAGTGGCGTGCGCAGCTGCTCGGGAAACTCATCTGAGAGGAGGAATTCAGGCTCCTCTGCGATTTCGCTCTCGAGCAGCTCGACGATCTCACCCGTCTCTTCAGCGGCAGAGCTTGCCTCCTCATCGGGCATCTCTGGAGGGGGCCCCATGACGGTATGCAAGCTCGGCGGCTTTGCAGATTTTTTGTCGATTGGGCTCTTGGCCTGTTCCCCCACCTTTTTGTCGATTGGGCTCTTGGCCTGTTCCCCCACCTTTTTGTCGATTGGGCTCTTGGCCTGTTCCCCCACCTTTTTGTCGATGGGTTCCAGCTGCTCTTCATCTGGTTCCGTAAGAGCCAGGGCGGACTTGTTCTTCTTTCCGCTCTTCTTCATCACCTTCGAGCCTTCCTCGGGAGCCCAGAAGGCGCTGAGCTCGGGATGTGTGCCAGCGGCCACCCACTCTCCGTTGGGCATGGTGCGCACACGATCGGTGGCTTTGACCGTGCCCACTTCGGCGAGCTGTCGGAGCTGCTCCTCATTGTCGAGGTTGAACACGAGGTTGGATGTCTTCACCATGTATCGCGCCATGCCCTGCTCCTTTGCACACGGCTCCCAGGCGCTGCAAGACTTCCTGTCTTCGATGAATCTGTCAACGTTTCAGTATCAAGGGGATCTTGGGGCTGCACTGCTCTTGTCAGGCCTTCTGTGACTTGCTATCAGAGGCGCGGAGGTGCTCGATGTGGGAAGAATGGAAAGAGCAACACTATCAAGCCTGTTACGAGCGTGTGCTGAGCTATCTCGAAGCCCGATGGGAGGCGATGGGTGAGGCCTTCCTGCCAGAGCTCGAGCAGACCCTCGATGGCCTGTACGTGCGCATGGGCAATGACCAAGAAGGGCGCGCGCTGCCCGCGGAGCTCGAGCTCGAGGCGACCATTGCGGCTTACGAGGCGATTGTGGATCGGGCCAAACAGTCCTGAGTCGCCGACCTACCTTGTGCCTTCTCTGAGTCGCGCGTGTTGCGATGAAGCGGCGCTGTGCTCCCTGCCCCCAGAGAGAGGGAGCTTCAGGAGGGATTGCATCGTAGGGCCACGGCAGGCCGTGGCCGCGTGGGGGTTCGTCTCGCTTGGTTGCATTCGTTCGCTCTCGCGAGACCTTCGCAGCGCTGCGCA
>JAVFAO010000678.1:0-2725 GCA_034002465.1 Myxococcota bacterium | reverse complement strand
CGGGCAGCTCGAGAAGGTCGTGGATCAGCTTCGTCATGTTTGCACCATGTCTGTGAGCGCAGCGCGAAGCGCCTGGAAACTGGCTGAGGTGTTGCGCTGAGGCCCGCGAAGCGGCGTGGGCCTCGCGTTGGACTTCCGCATTGCAATGAGGTGGAACACTGTGAGCGATTGCACCCCCTGGCCAAGGGTGCGGGGGCGGCCAACACCAGGATACTTCTTGTCGATTGGGCGCTTGGCCTGTTCCCCGAAGTTTTTGTCGATTGGGCGCTTGGCCTGTTCCCCGAAGTTCTTGTTGATTGGGCGCTTGTCCCAATTCCCCAGCTTCTGTGAGGAGGGCATCATCGGTGTGGAGTTGACGCTCATGGCCGCCCCGCGATGAAATCGGCGGGTCTGAGACTTTCGAACCAGCTTGCCTCTGTCGCGTTCATCAGCGCTTCGCGAGCGTTGAAGAAGACCTCGAGCTCCTGTGCTTGCCAGGCATCGAGGCACTCGTCGTCGACGAAGTGGCCGTCCAGCGTGGCAAGGTCGCGAGACGTCAACGCCAGGTTCAGCTCATCGACGCTTTCGGAGGGCCACAAGAAGCGATTGCCTGCGCGAGTACTCTGCCCGCGAACCAGCGAGACGAGTGCTCTGGAGCCGCGACTGTCAAGTAGGTCGACCTTATTGCATGCGGCGGCATAGCCGTCAGCAAAGTATCGGGCTCTCGCATTTCGAAGCTCGAGGTTCGGCAGTGCACTGGGGAGGGTATTCGAGAACAGCAGCTCCGGCCAAGGCTCGGGCTTTCCGTTCAAACCCGCCTTGAGGTGTCGAAGCGCCGCTTGTACTCGGTGATTCGCCGCACCAGCGAAGCTCCCCCATGCCGTGGTGAGTCCCCACCACCGGCGGAGCCACTCCTGAGTGGCGAACGACTCGGCTGGCAGCTCGTGCAGGGCGAGCGCGGTGAGTGTCAGTTGCATTTGATACGGAATGGCGACGGGTGTGTGGATGAGCGCGGTCGCCAGTTGCATCGCCCGCACCAGCAAGTCGACGGGGGTGGATGCGAGCTCCACATTTTTCTGAATTCGACGAACCAGTAGGTCGCCTGGGGCCCGTGACAGGTCCATGTCGAGCAGGCCCTTGAGCACGTTCAGGGTCTGTTGCTCGCTCGCAGGCTGCCATCTTGTGGGCAATACCTGCTTCGCCCACCCGTGTTCGAAAATCTCCCTCAGGTCGAATTCATCCCTCCAGGTGAGCGCTGCGACCATGTGGACCTCGGTCATTGGCACGCCTTGGCTGTTGACTCTGTGGAAGGTCCGGGTGGCGAGGTCAACGTCATCCGTACTCAGCGGGATGACCGGAATGCGGCACCACTGCATCGCGTAGAGAACGCCTTCGGCGATAGCCTGGAGTCGGTCCAACTCGGCTGTGGCGACGTCTTTGGCCTGCTCCTTTTCACGGAAGCGCTGTCGCAGAGTCACAGCATCCAAAAAAAGGTGTAGCGGCAGACAGGACCACTGGTTGCTCGGGTTGCCAACGACGAAGTCATTCTGTTCGAGATCGAAGAAGAGAGGCTCTGGCGTATCTTCGTCTTGTGCTCGTTTCTTGCCGGGTGAGTGTCGTGTTTCAAAGGCCGCGAAGAGCGTGGTGAGGCGCTGGTGACCGTCGAGGAGGTAGCTGACCGTCTGCCCCTTGGTGGGTTGCGGAATCTTGACTCCTGCGATGCTATCGAAGCAGCGGAGGAGATTCTGTGACGTTCTCCAGACGAGCAGGCTTCCGATGGGGATTCCGGCGCGGAGCGAGCGAAGGAGCTCGACCCTGCGTTCGTCTTCCCAGACGAACGGCCGCTGAAACCGCGGAACCTGGATGTGCCCTGCTCGGACATCCGCGAGCAGTTTGGGCAGGTCGATGACCTGGGGCTGGGAGACATAGCTGGGAGAGTCGCTCATGAGTGAGTCCTACATGGCGCCTTGGAGGGCATTGGATAGCGCCTGCATCTCGGCGATGACCTCGGCTGACCATGGATGGTTGTGTGGCACGTTCGAAAACGCGTTCGAGATGTGTTTGCCAAAGCCACCCTCGAGGTCAGCAATGGTGCTGGCGGGCAGACCTGTCCAAAAGCCCTTGCTGCGCGCTGCCCGGGCGGCCTTATTGGGATCGTGCGGCGATACCCCATCCCCCGTCAAGCCCTGCTTCATGTTGTAGAATTGCGCCATTGCGCCAACGGCAGGATCTACGAGTGCGTCCAGGGCCCGACGGTTGATGGGGCGGAGGACCACAGCGGGCAGGTAGTTTTCAATCGACCTTCGCTCGAGCCGATGCCAGCGTTCTGCCGGTATGTCTGCGCAGAGACATTCGAACTTGTAGCCCTGACAGTCATCTTGTCTGGAGGGGATCCAGCCAGGGACCAGCTCATCTGGGTGCAAGCGATCACTGTCGAAGAGGAAGAAGCTGCGCCAGCGCCCAACGACCTCAGCCGAGCGAGCGGCGATGTCGGCTCCCATCGCCGAGCCTCCTCCCATCACCACCTCGAGCCAGCCGTCTGCACACCACTTCGAGAACCTGGACACCGCCGCCGTGAGGAAGTGTTGATCCGAGACGTTGTTCTCGAGATAGAGCTGAAGTGGTCGCCTCACCACCTCGGACGCCGCCACCGCGGTCAATGTCCAGGGAGGCGCGTCGGATACCCTCTCAGCTCCGCTGGGCGAGACCCGTAGCGTGAGCGCGTTGCTGCTCGGCTGAGCGCAAG
>JAVFAO010000677.1:0-2729 GCA_034002465.1 Myxococcota bacterium | reverse complement strand
AGGTACTTGAGCTCAGGGACACGGTGTTTCCATGCGTTTCGGAAGTGCAATCGCTCCAGGGCATACTGGGGAAAGGCGGAGGCGTCGTGGTTGCCAGGACAGACGGCGAGTGGGATGGAAGCATCGAAGAGGCGGTCGCTGACGCTTTCGTGGAAGGCCTCCCACATGCTTGCGTAGTCGAGACCCTGGGACTGTCCTGCGACCATGTCGCCAGTGCAGACGACGAGGTCTGGGGCGAGCTCGATGATTCTGTCCACGGCTTGGTCGACGTCCTCGGAGTAGTGTGTGGAGCCGTAGGAGCCGTTCACGTCAGAGATGATCGCGAAGCGAACCGCAGCCTCGTCGTTGGCTTTGGGCTGGGCTGGGCGCTTGGGCTTGGGCCGAGGAGGCTGCGCGCTGGGCTGCATCGAGGGGGAAGCGGCTTCGCGCGGTTCGCTTGGCGGGGCTTCAGAGCGACAGCCGAGGTGAACGCTCAGGGCGAAGAGGACCGAGAAATGGAGGAGCACTGTTGTCTGGCGCATGGCAGATCCCACAAACAAGCCGAGCTGAGCATAATCGAGCTTGTCAGGAAGGCAGCTTTTCGAGGCTTGACGTGCCAGAAGACATGGAGCAAAGCGGAGCAGAACGATGCTGAGTCTCGGGCATCAGCGTCTTTCGGTGTACGGTCATGACGCCTGAGCTCTTGGAAATCCTCGGGAATGGCGAGTATATCCCAGCCTGCCGAAGAAGTTGGGAACAGGCCAAGCGCCAAATCGACAAGAAGAACAGAGAATGCAAGCCTTTACGCCGTTTCAATTGGGTCCGCTCCAGCTTCGCAACCGCTTTCTTCGTACTGCTGCATTCGAGGGGATGTCGCAGGGCGGTCAGCTCAGCGACGCGCTCATCGAGCACCACCGGCGCGTGGCCCAGGGCGGTGTGGCGATGACCACTCTGTCCTACTGCAGTGTGTCTCGAACTGGGCGGACCTTCGCTCATCAGTTGCTGATGTCGGCGCAGTTGCTGCCTCGACTGCGGGACTTCTGCGATGCAGTGCACGCGGAGGGAGCGGCGACGTGTATTCAACTTGGTCATGGAGGGGGATTTGCGTCTCCGGCGGTCATCGGTCAGCGTCCGCTCGCGCCGAGCCCCTGGTTCAATCTCTACGGGCTGAGCTTGAGCCGCGCGATGAATCCTGTGGAGCTCCGAGATTGCATTGCCGACTTCGGCCGCGCTGTTCGGTGGTCGATGGAGGCGGGCTTCGACGCGGTTGAGCTGCACATGGGCCATGGCTATTTGCTTAGCCAGTTTCTCTCGCCGTCGACCAACTGGCGCCGCGACGATTTTGGTGGCAGCCTGCAAGGACGCATGCGTCTGGGGCTGATGGTGCTGCGAGAGGCGCGGCGAGTGGCTGGGCCAGACTATCCCATCTTGGTGAAGATGAATCTTCGTGATGGTTTCGACGGCGGCTTGGCTTTGGACGAGGCGGTGGCTTGTGCTCGGGCCTTCGAAGACCAAGGCGCGAGCGCGTTGGTCTTGAGCGGTGGCTTCGTGAGCCGCACACCGTTCTACATGTTGCGCGGCGCGGTTCCGACGGGGCCGATGTTGAAGGTGCAGCCGAGCTGGTGGCGAAAGGTGGGGCTCGCCGCTTTCGGTCACCTCTTGGTCAAAGAATACGCTTTCGAGCGGGCGTTCTTCCGAGAGGACGCTCTAGAAGTGCGCAAGCAGGTGTCCCTGCCGTTGGTCTTCGTTGGGGGCTTGCGTACCCGTGTGGACATGGAGCGTATTTTGAGTGATGGCTTCGACCTCCTCGCCTTGGGGCGGCCGTTGATCATGAACCCCGATTTCGTGAATGAGCTCGAGCGTGGGGATTGCGTCGCCTCCGCCTGTGAGCCCTGCAATCACTGCATTGCCGAGATGGATCGAGGTGGCGTGCGTTGTGTCGCCTTCGATTGAGAAGGTGGCGGGCTCAATCGTCGGCTTGGCGCAAGCGCTTGTATTCTGGCAGGTGTGTTAGGTTGAGTGACATGTAGACGTGCTTGTTTTCGTGCCCGAAGCCCTGTCGTTTGAAGAAGTCGATGGCTTCGTGATTGCGCGCATCGGTATCCACCAGCAGCATTCTGTTTCCAAGCTCGATGAACTTGCTCTGCACTTCTTTGAACAAGGCGCGCCCAACGCCGCGCTTCTTGACGCCGGGGTCCACGGCGAGCCACACGATCCAGCCATAGCTCCAGGCACTGCGCCGTTTGGCGATGGTCGTACCGAGGACGAAGCCAAGCAGCCGCTCGCCTTGTTTGGCGACGAAACAGGTCTCTCGATCCGAGGCGAAGAAATTGACGACCTCGTACTCGTCCCAGGTGCGATAGAGGTTCGGCCAGCGTCCGGCGGTGAAGGAGCGCTCGCCAAGAAGGAAGACAGGATGTAGGTCTTCGATGCCGATTTCGTTGATTTCGATGTCGTCTTCTAGGTTTTGTTCTTCGTTGCGTTTGGAATGCCGCGTGGCGGTCATGAGAGCTCCGCTGCCTTGGTGAACCGTGGAAAGGTAGCGACATCGAGCGCGCTCGACGCTCGGGGGGCATATCGATACTCTGCTCCAGTCATGGATGCAAGGGCAGCAGCGCGCACTGCAGTCTTGCTTCACAGTCGGTGACGCAGACTCCCCCAATGAGGAAGCCGGGAACGAAGAGTGGAGTTTTGGCGCGAACTTCGAGGGTGGTGGTGGGACGTACTTCGGAGGGGAGTCTGTGGGGGTC
>JAVFAO010000676.1:0-2730 GCA_034002465.1 Myxococcota bacterium | reverse complement strand
GGCCTCGATGCCAACGGATGGTTTCGAATCGGAGAGCATGCCCCCTCCCGTGGCATCGACCGATGATGCGCTTCTTCAAGAGAGGGTGGCGGTCGCAGAGGAGACGGATGAGGGGAACGACGTCTCACGGCCCTCGACCTCGGCAGGCTGTTCTGCCGCCGAGCTAGAGCCCCTCGAGCTCTACCTCTCTGCTGATGATTCGAACTCACAGGCCTCGGCACGGGTGGCCGCCCGACTCATCGAGGATGGTCGTCGTGTGCCCGCCGCACTCATCCGAACCTACGAGTTTCTCAACTACTACGACATGGGCTACCACCAGAGCAGCGTCCCCAGCCTGAAGGTGCTGGGCCAGGCGCGAAAGGTGCCCGCTCGTGAGGATGCGTTCAGCCTGCAGGTCGCCGTGCTCGGGCCCAGCATGTTGCCCAGTCAACGGCTCGCGATGAACCTCACCGTCCTCGTCGATGTGTCAGGCTCCATGGCTGGCGCGCCTTTCGAACGTGCCAAGGACGTCCTGCGCGCCCTCTCGGTCAACCTCGCCCAAGGCGACATCATCAGCTTGGTGAGCTTTGCCAACGGTGTGGAAATCCTGCTCGACGCCCACCAAGTGCAAGGCGCCGACGATGCCGCCCTGAGCGAGCTGCTCGACGAGCTCCGTCCGTCCGGACGGACCAACCTCCACGAGGCGCTCACCGCAGCCTACAACTTGACCGCCAAGAACGCCGGTGAGGGCCGTCGAAGTCGACTCATCCTGGTCAGTGACGGCCACACCAACACCGGCGCTCAGAGCGTGGAGCTGATTTCGCAGATGGCGTCACGCGCCGAAGGGGCCGAGATCTTCCTCGTCGGCGTGGCGGTGGGCAGCCCCCACGGCATCAACTTCGAGCTCATGGATCGCGTCACCGACGCAGGCAAAGGGGCATTCGTCTATGTCGACTCCGCCGACGAGGCCTACCGCGCTTTCGGCAATCATTTCCTCGCCAACCTCGAGCTCGCCGCGCTCGATGTGCGCACCAAGATGGTGCTGCCCGGCGGCTTTCGAATCGAGGAATTTCATGGCGAGCAAATCTCGACGGTGGCCTCGGAGGTTCAACCTCAGCACCTCGGCCCCAATGACACCATGATCTACCATCAAATCATTCGGAGCTGCTCTGCACCCAGGGGTGACGAGGTCTTCGTCTTCGAAACCGAGTTCACCGATCCCCACACGAAGCAGCGAAAGACCGTCAGCACCCGCGCTAGCCTGGACGAGCTCTACGCCGCGGAAGGCGGCCAGATCATCAAGGGTGACGCCATCGTCGCCTTCGCCGAGATGCTCAAGGCCACCGACACGGGCGAGCAGTGGCGCACGCCCGAGAACCAACGCTTGTGTCAGGATGCCCGCGCTGCGCTCGAGAGCGCCGCGGCGGCGCTGCCCAATGACCGCGAGCTGCCCCGCATCCTCGAGCAGGCGCAGGCCTATTGTAAGACCCTCGAAGCAGGCGAGCTGCTCGTCGGCAGCTGTGATTGCGGTGAACAGTCGGGTTACTCCCAAGCCCTCGAGCTCTGCTCAGAGGTCTCGGACGTGGCCGTGGACCAGGCGGGTTCAGGCTCCATCGCCATCATCTCTGCACTGGGGCAGAGCGATGACAGCCTGTCGCCAAGAGCGGGTTGCGCGATGTTGGCCCTCTCGAGTGGTGTGGTGGGAGAGGCGCAGGTGGTCAGTGGCGCCGCCTTCGGCTCGGCCTCCGATCCGATTCCTGAATACAATGGTGCACAGCGCATCGCAGCGGACGGGGCCTCGGCTTTCGATCGATCGCAGCTAACCCTGACTCTGACCGCACCCCCTGATGCGCGCAGCTTCTCCTTTGACTTCGTCTTTTTCTCGGCAGAATACCCGCAGTACGTGGGCAGCTCCTACAACGACACCTTCTACGCCATTCTGCGCGCCGACAGCAGCAACGGCGGTGCGAGCACCAACATCTCCTTCGATGGAAACGGCAACTCCATCGAGGTCGACAACAACTACTTCCAAAACGAGTACCACCCATGCTCCGAATGGGGCACCGGCTTTCACTACGGGGATGGTGGTTCTACTTGTTGGCTGCGCACGAGCTGGCCCATCAACGGCGGCGAGACTTTTACCCTCACCTTCAGCATCCACGATGAAGGTGACCAAGCCTACTCCTCGACGGTGCTCATCGACAACTTCCAGTGGCACCCCTACGAGGCGGTAGGCGCCACCGATCCAGTCAACTAGACAGAAAGGTGTCTGGGAATCGAAATGCGAAGGAAGGTGGCCCTCGCTGCCTCGGCTGGACCCGAAGTCGCAGACACAGCGCTCGCGTTCGAGCCGCGACTTGGCGCGACCTTGGCAATCGGTTATGGTCAACACATAGGCTCGTTTCGACGAGCGAGGGCATGGCAACCGTGCATCTTGCCGAGGAGCTGGTTTCGTGCACAGCACCCGTACACAACGCTGCACCGAGCATGGTCACCCGGAGTTTCTGCTTCGGTATGAAAAGCTCGGCGTGAGCGCGAACGACATCGATTGGCTCAAGTCCTATCTGGAGCGGCGTATCGCCATGGGCTTGGAGGTCGATGCTGGCGATTTGCTGACCATCGGCTGGCTCGGCTTGCGCGTCATCGCCGTCGGCGAGGGCTTGCTCGGACTCGAAGAACCGGACATGACGACCTACCCTGTCACCTGGCAGGAATCGGTCACCTTCAGCCTGCAACACCTGCGCCTGCAGA
>JAVFAO010000675.1:0-2738 GCA_034002465.1 Myxococcota bacterium | reverse complement strand
CAGAAAGTGAAGCATTCGCTCTTCGCGAATCCACACTGTGCAGGATACATCAAACGGCGTCGCGAGCGAAAGGGGCTGCTGCGTACGATCCTCGGTCGTGACAAGCCGCGACGCACGAAAGCGTCGATGCCAAGAGGCCACCGCCCATCATGGTTGAGGCGTCGACGGCAGCCACTCGCTGACGCTCGGCTGGGTGCGTCCCCCGCGTCCAAGCACCCCTTCGTAGTTCAAGGTATACGCTGTTCGCCATCGATTCACGGCCAGACGCGCCGCGGCAACGCCACTGCTGCGCGAGACGAAGTCACCCTTCGGCGAGTAGATATCGAGCCGGTACTCCGCTGGCTTTGCCCCAGAGCCGGAGTAGGAGAGCACGTACATGTAGCCTTGGGTCTCCACCGAGAGGTCGAGGTAGCTCACCTCTTCCGACTCGGTCTCGAGCGTCATCGTCGCCGAGTCCGCGTCGCCGAAGGTGAGCACATTGGCGCCAGAAAGGTCAAAGGCTTGAATACGTTTAGCGCTCTGCTCCAAGACCAAGACCACGCCGTCCAAACGCACCGCCACCGCCACTGGCATCGCGAGCAAGCCCTCGCGTGCCCCTTGCCCGCTCTTGAGCAGCGCAAGATTGGCGGCGAGAGCAGTAAGCCTATGAATTTGCAAGTGTCCGTCTCGAGCAGAGAGCCGTCGAGGATGTCGCTCATCACCTTCGAGCGGAAGCCCGAGCCTGGCGCAACGGGGGTGCCGTCGGCGTCTTCGAACTGCACGTAGACGCTCACCGTGCGGTTGAACCAGTTCATCACGGAGAGGCTGAAATTGCGGTTCTCGCTGTTCGTCGTTGCCCCCAGCGAGAGCAGCCCGTCTGCCCAGTTTCCAGCGTTGCGCGAGGCGCTCAGGGTGTATCCGCCGCTCCCTCCCGTGCCGCCCAGGCCGGAGCCGAGCTCGCCGTTGGCGGAGGGCAGGCAGGCGGCTGCGTTCGGGTCGTCTGACCAAGCGGCACAGGGAGCTGCGTCGGCACCGGGGACCTGTACCGATTCGCCTTGCACCGTCGAGGTTTGGCCTCGCCGATGGGTCCAGCTCTTGCCCTCGAGGTCGGGGTCGCTCTTGAGGCGTCGAATGACGTCGTTGACCGTGTCGGCCATTTTCCAGGTGGTCAGCTCCGAGAAGCGGTAGTCGTAGACCAGCTCGCCGTCTTTTCCGGCCTCCCAGAAGGCCTTGCCCTCGCTGTCTTTCTTCAGGTACAGGCCCTCGTCGTTTTGCTGCGGCACCAGCACTGCCCAACCATCGGAGTAGTTGCCCGTCTCGTCGTGTTCCCAGGCGGGGCCCTGGCAGCAGAGCAGGTAGGCGAAGTCGTGCAGGAAGGTGCTTGCGCTGATGTGCCGGACCATGATCAACGCAGAGGTGTCGGCGTTGAGGCTCATCACCTCAGGGTGGTGGAAGACGATGGCCTTGGCTGTGTCCAGGCAGCTGATGAACTCGTCATCGTATTCGAGCAAGGTCTGGACCGTGGCGTCGTCGTAAACCCCCATGCAGTCTGCGTCGCAGTATTGATAGCAGTTGGCCAGCGCCGCTTCGAGCGCGGCTGGCACGGGCTGGGCAGGGTTCGCGCTCAGCTCTGGTCCGGGGGAGTCAGCGGCAGCCAGCGCGCGTCGAAGTGAGGCTTTGGGGTGGTGAATGGAGCTGTGGATGAGACAGTGGCTGCCTCGGCCTTCGCTCGAGCTGCCTGTCACCCAGCGTCTCGAAGGTCCCTTGGCGGCGTGGGGCACCTGGGTGGGACGCCATAGGGCGACGTTGTTCAGGTCGGTGTGGGGATGGCAGGAGAGCGGGAAGCGGGTGTCGGGCAGGTTTCCGGGGTAGCAGGCGGTGTCGACTTGGTAGGGCCAGCCAACAACCTGCAAGCTTTGACCGGTGGCGTTTTGGACGACCCACCAGCTCGAGTCGGCGTCAGCGACCACGTTGCCTGGCGGTGCCAAGGACAGCGAGGAGTGCTCAGGGTCCGGGGTGAGCAAGCGCGGAGCGTTGGTCCAGCGCAGAAAGCCCACTCGCCCGGCGTCAGCCGTGGTGGAGCCATCGTGGGTGAGCTGGATGGTGTATTCTCCCTGCTTCATCATCTCTTCGGCGCACTCACCGCGTGAGAGGCTGACGACGACCTTTCCGGAGGCGTCTGTCATGCGCATGCCGGTGAAGTGGGCGTCGTCTTCGGGTATACAGTACTGCTGCAGCTCATCGGTCAGTACCTGGTAGTGGATGGTGTTCAGCACCTCGTCGGCGGCGAGCGGGTTGCCCGAGAGGGTGCCCGCCTGCAGCGCGTCGGCGCTGGACTCGAGCTCGAGGACCACCACTTGATGCTTCGAGGCGCGTTGTGATGGGCTCGATTCGGACTCGTGGTGGTTGGGCGCGGTAGAGGGGGTGAGGGGAGTTGTGGAGGGGGGCGGCGTGGCGGTCTGCTCACAGGCGGCGAGGCTGAGGAGGGTGAGGAGGAGGAAGCCGAGGCGCAGCGTGGGAGCGGTGGACATGTGGCACCTGTTGGGGCTTTGGGCGAGGTGTCGCTGAGCTGTCGCACTGGGGTGCTGCCCAACGCTCCGTGAAAAAAGGATTTTGGCCTTTGAAATCTCGGCTCTTGCAGTTGCTTGATGGTGGGCTGAAAGGTGGTGGCGTAGGCTTTCGGGGAGCTCGTCTGTGCAGGGAGCTTCAGCGCACGAACGAGACTATTCCCATCGGCGGTGCGGGGCAAGCCGAGCAGA
>JAVFAO010000674.1:0-2742 GCA_034002465.1 Myxococcota bacterium | reverse complement strand
CTAAGCCATGCGCAATATCGCCGAACACAGCACCCGTAGGGGCGACCGGCCGGTCGACCTGATGGCCCACCAACGATGGTATTTGCATAGAAGCCATGCGCAATATCGCCGAACACAGCACCCGTAGGGGCGACCGGCCGGTCGCCCTGATGGCACACCAACGATGGTATCGGCATCGAACTTGGGGGAACAGGAGATGGGGTTGTGGGGGGAGGTTCCAAGGGGCGGGCCGAATACATTGCCGGCTGTGGGGCAGGCTTTCCAGTCTGCCACCTGTGGCTCAGGCATCTCTCCATCCCCCCTGGATGTATGCAGTAGCCAGGGAGGGCAGACACGCAGGTCTGCCCTTACATCTGTGGTTTCGGTGGATAATGCGCATGACTTTCAAACGCTTATGGGTGATGCGCAGCAGGTGGGCGCAGGGTTCGAACAGCAAACCCCTACCCAGACCGGGCCGCCGACGTTAGACTTGGATTCGTCCATCCAGCTCGGACTCAGGCCACGTCCCGCGGCCTGCCCGAGTCTCCAAGGAGCAGGGCCATGGCCTCCAAGCAGGAGCTCAAAGATCGCCTCGACAGACTCGATGTCCCCTTCAACGCCTTTGGCCTCGACAAGTATGGCATCTCCAAACGCCACCTCGGCCGCTTCTTCGAAACCCTGAGCTTCTTCTACCGGCACTACTTCCGCGTCCACACCGAGGGCATCGAGCACCTCCCGCCCAACAGCCGCGCCATGCTCATCGGCAACCACGCAGGTGGTCTGCCCATCGACGCCCCCATGGTCATCGCCGCCGCCTTCCTCGAACCCGAGCAGCCGCGCCTTGCCCACGCCGCCGTCGAGCACTTCGTCCAAAGAAAACCCTTGCTCTCCCAGCTCTTCGCCCGCATCGGCCAGTTCTCCGGCACCCCCGAGAACAGCGAGCGGCTGCTGCGCGACGAACGCCTCGTCCTGGTCTTCCCCGAGGGCGCCCGCGGCTCGGGCAAGCTCTACTGGGATCGCTACGAGCTGCTTCGCTTCGGCACAGGCTTCATGCGCGTCGCCATGGCCACCCAGACCCCCATCATCCCCTTCGGCTTCGTCGGCAGCGAGGAGGCCTTCCCCACCATCGGGCACTGGTCCTCCCTCGCCAAGTTGTTGCGCGTCCCCTACCTGCCCATCCCCCTGCAGCTCCTGCCGCTGCCGCTTCCCGTCAAGTGCCGCCTCATCTTCGGTGAGCCCTTGCGCTTCGAAGGCGCCGGAAACGAGAGCGATCAGGTCATCGCCGAGCACGTCGAGCGGGTGCGCTGCGCCGTCGCCAGCCTCGTCGACCGCGGGCTAGCCCAGCGGGGCTACGGCTTCCGCGACCGCCCCGAGTGTCAGCAGAGCCGCGAAGCAGACGCAAAGACGACCGCCTCGACCGCCGAGCAAGGAGAGACCCCGTGAAGATCCTCATCACCGGTATCAGCGGCGCCATCGGACAACTGCTCTGCCACCAGCTGCTCACCCAAGGCCACGAGGTCATTGGCCTCGACCGACGTGAGTGGACCGACGCGCCGCCAGGCGTGCGCGTCTTTCTCGCCGATATCCGCAAGCGGCCCGCCGAGGACGTGCTCCGCACCCAGCGCCCGCAGGCGCTCATCCACCTGGCGACCACCGCCCTCTATGAAGAGCGCGCCAAGTATCTGCCCCGGCGCCGCGAGCGCATCCTCGACGAACAGTGCCGCATCAACCTCGGCGGAACCCGCACCCTGCTCGAGTATTGTGCCGAGTACGGTGTCGAGCGCTTCGTCTTCGTCGGCAGACACACCGTCTACGGGGCCAGCCACGACTCTCCCCTCTACCACACCGAGGACGAGCCGCCCCTGGCCGTCGCGAGCTTCCCGGAGCTCGCCGATCTCTGCGCCGCCGACCTCTTCGCGGCGAGCGCGTTGTGGCGCTGGCCCCAGATGAGCACCGCCATCCTGCGCGTGGTCTATCCCCTTGGACCGTCGCGTCGCGGCACCATGGCCTCCTTCCTGCGCTCTGGACGTGTGCCCACGGTGCTCGGCTACGACCCGCTCTTCCAGTTCATGCACGAAGAGGACGTGGCCCGTGCCATCTCCACCGCCGTCGAGGCAGGCTTGCGGGGGCTCTTCAACGTCGCCGGGCCGGCACCGCTGCCGCTCTCCCTCATCTGCAAAGAGCTGAAGATCCTCGCGCTGCCCATCCCCGAGCCCCTCTACCCACACGTGCTCGGTCGCTTCGGCTTTCCCCGCCTGCCCGACACCGACCTCGCCCACCTCAAGTACCCTGTCGTGGTCGATGACAGCCTCTTTCGAGCGAGCACTGGCTTCGCCCCACGTTTCGACGAGGGTCAAACGCTGCAAGCCTTTGTAGGAACGAGGAACGAGGAACGAGGAACGAGGTAGGGGCGCGATTCATCGCGCCCTCTCCAACCGCTGGAAGCCGGCCCCACGTTTTGTCCTGCGCAGCCCACCGCTGGCTAGGCGCTGACCACGGACAGGACCCTCTGCGTCTCTGCGCCTCTGCGTGAGCTCCAGAATCCAACGTCAACCGAAGCACCGGCCCTTCGCTCTTTGCACTGGGACATCTGGCGGCTCGCCTAGAGCTCCTCAGACCCGGTCGGCCGGCTGGAAGCCGGCCCCACGTTTTGTCCTGCGCAGCCCAACGCCGGCTGGGCGCTGACCACCGAACGACCCTCTCTGCGTCTCTGCGCCTCTGCGTGAGCTCCAGAATCCAACGTCAACCGAAGCACCGGCCCTT
>JAVFAO010000673.1:0-2759 GCA_034002465.1 Myxococcota bacterium | reverse complement strand
CCTCATAAATCGCCTAAACTGGTTGATGACCAGCGCCCCGTTCTCATGGGACATGGCCAGGTCAATCCGCGGCTCCACCACATCCAAAGCCTTGACCGAGCGCATATCGGCGGCTCTGGCCAGAATTTTTTCGACGACTGTCATAGCCATGCTTTCGTAGACTCCTTGTAAGGTAGCACGAGGGGCTGCTTGTGGGGAGAAGGTTTCAGTTCGTGGGGCGCTGCCCCACACCCCACCAAAGGGCTCGCCCTTTGGAATCCCTTTGATTGACGAATCGATACGCGAACGCTGTTCGCGTGAGCTCTTGCCGTGAGATGTCGTACCCTTGTGCTCAGATCACGCCCTGCGCCTTGAGCTCGGCGAGCTCTGCCTCGCTGTAGCCCAGGGCGCCCAGAATCTCTTGGTTGTGTTGACCCAAGCTGGGCGGAGGCGTCTGCACCGAGCTATCGGTCTTGTCGAACTGTGCCGTCAGACCAAAGACCTCGATCTCCCCAATGCCAGGCACCTCCACCTTTTGCAACACACCGCGATGCTCGATCTGCGGTTGCCGCAGCGCCTCCTCCAGGCTGAGGATGGGACCACTGGGGACGCCCTTGGCGTTGAGCGCGTCGACCCAATGAGCAGTCGGGTGCTCACAGAGCCGCGTCTCGAGCAGGGGCGTCAGGTCCTTGCGATTGCGCTTGCGGGTGTCGCGCTCCTGGAAGCGAGGATCGGTCTTGAGCTCGGGCAGCTCGAGCACCTCACACACGGCCTCCCACTGCTCTTGCTTGTTGGCCGCGATGTTGATGTGGCCATCCTGGGTCCTGAAGGTACCACTGGGCGCAGCGGTGAAGTTGTCGTTGCCCATCACCACAGGCTGCTTGCCACCAATCAAGAGATTGGCCACCACCCACCCCATCAGCGGCATGATGGAGTCGAGCAGCGCAACATCGATGAACTGCCCTTCACCGGTGCGCTCGCGATGCAGCAGTCCCGCCATCACCGCAAAGGCAGCGTTGAGACCACCCACAGTGTCACAGACTGGGAATCCCGCCCGCAGCGGGTTGAGGCGCTCGTCACCGTTGATCGCCATCTCACCCGAGAGCCCCTGGATGATCTGGTCGTACGCCGGCTTGTCCGAATCTGGTCCGCTTTGACCAAAACCCGAGATGGCGCAGTACACCAGCTTGGGGTTGAGCTCCCTCAAGACCTCGTAACCCAAACCCAAACGGTTCATGACGCCGGGTCGGAAATTCTCGATGACCACGTCCGCATCCTTGACAAGACGCTTGAAAATCTCCTTTCCCTCGCTGCTCTTCGTATTCAAAGTGATAGAGCGCTTGTTGCAGTTCTGCGCCAGGAAGCTGGTCCCCATGAGGGCCTTGTTGTACTCGGGAACAATACCAAGTTTCCGAGCGAGATCACCATCTTTGGGATTCTCGACCTTGAGCACGTCAGCGCCGAGCAAGGCCAAGTGCAGCGATGCAAAGGGGCCGGAGAGCACATTGGTCAAATCGAGGACCTTGATCCCATCGAGAATACGCTTCTTCATCGTCATGTGATGGCTCCAGTCTTGTATACTCTCCCAGTCAATTCACGAGCCAAGAAGTCGGCTACCTCGCGTCCACAGGCAATCAGCCCAGAGAGCGCGATATCCAGCCGCTCGCCGCGCCTTTGCAGCGCATGGACGAGATCTTCGGTGGCCACGTTGCCCGCAGCGACCTTGGTAAACGGACAGCCACCGAGCCCGCCAAAGGAGGTCTCGAAGCTGCGCACACCTGCCCGCATTGCCGCATAGATGTTCGCCATGCCCAGGCCATAGGTGTCGTGGAAGTGGCAGGTCGCCTGGATTTCGGGGTCAAGGGCGAGCAGCTTCGAGAACAGGGATTCGACCTGCTCGGGATAGGCATGTCCCGCCGTGTCCGCAAGGCTGATGTTGCGCAGACCTGCATCGAGGTACGCCGCGACGATATCGAGCACCCGCCGCTCTGGGATCGCCCCCTCGAAGCCACAACCAAAGGCGCTCTGCACCGAGACCTGCACCCGCTTGCCAGCCTCGACGGCCCGCTGGGCGGTGGCAATGATACGGCGCTGCGCCTCCTCGGTGCTCATGCCGGTGTTCTTCTGGCTGTGGGTCTGAGAGGCAGACACACCCATGCAGAAGAGCTCCACACCACAAGCCAAGCCTCGCTCGAAACCTTTCTCGTTGAGCACCAGCCCCGAGAGCAGGGTCTTGTGCGAACCCTCGGCGCTGAGAGTGCGAAAGAGCTCGTCCGTGTCGGCCATCTGCGGCACCTTCTCAGGGTGCACGAAGGAGCCCACCTGCACGATGTCCACTCCCGCCGACATCAGAGAACGAATCCAGCTCAGCTTGGTCTGCGTGGGCACGACCTGCTTCTCGACCTGAAGCCCATCGCGCGGGCCAACCTCATGGATGATAACGCCTGCCTTCGCTGCATCCTTCGACATCAACCTTCTCCTGCTCCGCAAGACAGCGCCAGTCAAGAGCTCTAACAGACGAGCATGTATTCACATCTGCATCGGCTCTCGCTTCGACCCCGCACACCGTCCAGCCCCCTCGAGCTTCGGGCACACTCGCCGCTAAGATGCTCTCATACATCAGGCTCAGGACGAATTCGAGTGAAAGCGGATTCAGTCTTGCTTCACAGTCGGTGACGCAGACTCCCCCAATGAGGAAGCCGGGAACGAAGAGTGGAGTTTTGGCGCGAACTTCGAGGGTGGTGGTGGGACGTACTTCGGAGGGGAGTCTGTGGGGGTCA
>JAVFAO010000672.1:0-2763 GCA_034002465.1 Myxococcota bacterium | reverse complement strand
TCTTGTTCTGCTGGGAGCTCGTCAGCCTGGTCGGGCAGGTCGGCGTCGGCGCTGTCCGTCTCGCTCGGCGCATCGGCTTCGAGCTCGACGCTGTCCTGGTCGAGCTCGTTTTCCTCGTCGGCCAGCTCCAGATCGGCGTCATCAATCTGTTCGAGCTCTTGTGTGGCATCGAGCTCTGGCTTGGGGTCGTCGGTTTCGCTCTCACATCCTGCGCCCAAGAGCGCCAAGACGAGTGCACAAGACGAGAGCAGTGAGCCATTTCGCTTCGTATGCAGCATGACGAGCTCCTTGCGTGGCTGGCCAACCCTGCTGACCAGCAGATGCAGGGCCTAGTTCGGAGCAAAGTGTTCGATTCGTCAAGCTTGCAGCGTCTGAGCTTTTCTGCGCGGCCTCAGCCGGCAGCGCCATACCAGAACACGGCGTCTGCCTCGTGCCGCTCGGGCCATTGTAGCGAGGCGAGCTGTCGCAGCAGCACCGACTCGGGAATGGCCCTCTGGCGTTGAGCAAGCGTTGTCCGCAAGACGGGAAGGGGTGCAGCGAAGGCCGAGATGCTGACGAACGCACCGTAGTCCCAGCCGAGCTGCACCACGATGCGCCGAAAATCTCGTCGAAGAGAGGTCGCATCCCAGATCACGTTTCGCCGCTTGCGCAGCGCTTCTCTGAGCCGCTCTCTGGCCAGTGCCACCACCCTGGCGTTCTCGCCTTGCTCGCGCTCGTCGCCGGTCAGCTCTTCTCTGAGCGCATCGAGCGAGATGATTTCGTCGAAGTGCGCGGCTTGCTCCTTTGCCCAGCGGGATTTGCCGCTGCCTGACGGACCGCAGGTCAAGGCAAGATGCGGCGCATCGGCCAGCGCATAGCCCCTGGCAATGCCCTCTTCGACCGAGTGAATGTTGCCTGTTTCGAAGTCTCTGCAGGATCTGTAGAATACGCGCTGCGCAAGCTCTGCCTTGGGAAACGCTTCAGAGATGCGGGCTCTCCATTCTCGATAGGGATCGCGTGAGGCGAGGTCTGCGTCGCAGGCTGCCCAGTCCTCTTGAGGCCAGAGGCCCAAGCTTTCGCATTCGAGTTGGAAGAGGCGCAAGGTGTCGAGCTCGCTATCTTGGTCTCTGGCGAATCTTCCGCGAAGGTCTGCCTCCTCGAGCAGGAACAGCAGTCTGGGGTCGACGCGTGCGACGAGTCCGTAGAAGGCGTCGGCTGAGCGGCTGTCCTCGACGAGCTGTCGCGGGTGATGGTGGGTGCCGACGAGCTCGACCACCTGTTGCCAGAGGAGTGGGGGCAGGGCGGCGCTGAGGGCGCAGACGAGCAGGTTGCGGCCTGCCTCTGCGTGTCGTGGTGAGACGATGCGTTCGCGGCCATTCACCGTGGCGAGCTTCGTGCACTGCGCTTTGCCGACGTCGTGGAGCAGCGCGGCGAGCATCAACGCGGCGCGGGGCAGGGGAGGGAGCTGCTGTCCCAGTTTGCGTGCTTGGGGCACGACGAGGCGCAGGTGTTGCCAGACCGATCCCTCGCCGTGCCATTCGGGATCCTGAGGAACCTCATCGAGGTCTCGGAGGAGCTGTCCGAGTGTGCGTCCATTTGGCAGCTCGTAGCTTGGCTGAGAGAAAACCGAGAGGACGTCATCGAAGTGGAAGATGCCCTCAGGGAAGAGTTCGAGCAGTGCGGGATCGCCGAGCATAGGGCTTCTCTGCAGCGCTGACGCGCCGTCAGCGAGAGTTGTGTAAGTCATTGAAACAATGATGGAAACGCGGGCGAGAGCGCGACGGGGGAGGTCAGGGCATGGGCCCCCGTCGTGCGCGCGAGGGGTTCTGGGCGAGCCGGTTGGGGACGAGGGTTTCGAACATCCAGTGTTTGCTGGTCTGGACGTGGGCCGGACGCACCCACTTACAGACTCTGCGCGCGAAGGCGTCGAAGGGGAAGCCTTCGACGCTCCTCAGCACGAAGCCCTCTTGGCGTTGGGTGTCGACCTTCAGGTCACGTATTCGGTCTTCGTCGAACACGCCTCGATAGAGCTCGGGGGGAGTAGGAAGTTCGAGCAGGGCCGCCCACTCCTTGGTTTCGTCCCAATTCAGGCAGTGATCGTGCTCGTTCCACACCGAAAACACATAGTAATACGATGCCAGGTCATCGTAGGTCAGGGAGTGTTTGGCGAACATGTTTTCGCCGCAAACGCGCCAGCGCTCGGGGAGCAAGGCTCCGATTCGGCCGTGTAGGCCTCCAACCCAGGTTCTAGAGGGGTGGGCGCCGCTCATGAGTGAGCGCGCGTGCAGCCCTTCGCGATAGAGGGTGGTATTCTCTCCGTCGAGTTTTTCTGTGACGATGACCTCCTTACCGAGCAGCTCGGAGAAGTCGGTGAGGCGGAGATCATCTTCGTCGGCCTTGGGAGACCAGGGGAGCAATGGGGTCCGAGGGTATTTGACCCAATGTGGTGGTGGGTTCATGACAGCTCTCCTGGGCGCCGTTGGAACGGGGAGGTGGGCTTGCTTGCTGCGCGCGCTCGCGCTTGGTGTGGTTGGTGGCGGGCTTGCTTGCTGCGCGCGCTCGCTGGAGGAGGTTGGCGTTGGTGGTGGTGGCGCTCGCGCTGGGCGCGCTCGCGCTTGGTGTGGATGGTGGTGGTGCTTGCGCGCTTCGCGCGCTCGCTGTTGTTGTGGGTGGTGTCGGCTTGCGCGCTTCGCGCGCTCGCGGTTGTTGTGGGTGGTGTCGGCTTGCGCGCTTCGCGCGCTCGCGGGTGGTGTGGGTGGGGTCGGCTTGCGCGCGTGGCGCGCG
>JAVFAO010000671.1:0-2766 GCA_034002465.1 Myxococcota bacterium | reverse complement strand
ATATCGTTCGTGTTCATGAGGACTCCTTTGATCCTGGCAGATCAACCCAAGGGAGTCCTCTATCAAATCGGTGATGAGAGAGCGATGAAGGTTGCTGTGCGAGATGTAGGACAACATCTCACGTTTTCGGCTACACGCACCCTCTACAAGATCTTCGGGATACAGGACAAGCGCCCAATCTACAAGAAGTCCGAGACCTGCACCTGCTCCCGCTCTTCGCGCAGCGCGCGCCGAGCCGCCTCGTGGGTCCAGCTCCGCAGATGGGCAGAGAGCAGCTCGGCCACATCACCCGAGGTGTTCATGCCCGCGGCGCTACGAACGTATTCCTTGACCTTGGTCACGACAATCAGCATCTCGCTCGCCGGTGCTGGCGCTGGCTTTGGGAGGTCACGCGCCATCAGCGTCTTTCGGCCATCGGCCCGGGCCTTCACGATGCCATCGTCACAGAGCTCGCGTAGCGCCTCACTGAGCCGATGCAGCAGCGACCGCTCGACACGACACTCTGCCCCCAGGCGTTCGCCAAGGTAGCCTTGATAGCGCGACGCCACCACCAGGATCTCCTTGGGCGCGTCCGCGGCTGATGCCAAAGCGCTGGCCTCGGCCTGCGCAGCCGACGCTTGCTTCACGCTCGTCTGCTCGACCTCCTCCCGTGACGGCGAGCGCTTTTCGATAGCCCAGGCCTCGCGGTGACGCTCTTGAGGCACGTGCGCATCCCAGCACTGCACAGAGCAAAAGAAGAGGGGAAAGCGCTTGCGATTGCAGGTTGAAACACTGCACGCCCAATATGTGGTCGAGAAGCCGATGGGCTTTTTGCAGAGACTACACTGTTTCCACATCTGTTCTTGATTCATCGTCATCAACTCGCCAAAGTGTGGGGTCGGCGCTGAGCAAGACGGGGCAGAAAGCACCATCTCGGAGAGTCATGAGCATCACGCAGCGAGTGCCGCGAAGCAAGCGTAGTTTAGCAGATTTTTGGCGCCATGGAGACGCCTCATGGCTCTCTGCGGCCGCGTCTTTCACCCTCGAGCAGGTGCGACCCGAGGGCAGCAGCCATCGCCCCAAGGTCCGAGTTCGCGCCCTGCACGACGAGCACAGCTTGGCCCTGCGCTTCGACGTGAGCGATCGCTGGGTGATCGCACGCGCGGAAAAACTCAACGACCCCGTCTGTCGCGACGCCTGCGTCGAAGCCTTTCTGAGGCCCCTGCCTGACAAAGGGTACTTCAACTTCGAGCTCAACTGCTGCGGCGTGCTTCACGCCTCCTACGTCGAGGATTGGCGCCGAACAGCCGGCGGATTGGAAAAGGCCACTCTCTTCTCACCTCGAGACGCCGAGCTCATCCAACGCCGCCACAGCCTCCCCGCTGGCAGCTGCCGCATCGAGCACGAGGCGCCGCTCGAGTACTGGGTCGAGCTGCTAGTCCCCTGTCAAGCGCTCGAGCGCTTCGTCGGCCCCCTCCCCGCCCTCTCATCCCAAGCCTGGACGGCGAACTTCTACAAATGCGCCGATGACAGCTCACACCCCCACTGGCTCTCCTGGACACCGCTCAAACAACGAAACTTCCACTGCCCCGAGTGTTTTGGCATACTCGACTTCGATGCGTGCGAGACGCGTGAGCTGGAGAGCCTTCCACCGCGCTGACCAACGCTGACCAACGCTGGCCTTGCGTTTGTCGATACGTCTTCTTTCTCCTCTGCTTGCGCGGCGCTCCGTTTCACCGGACCTCGGCTGACAGGCAGCGGCGAGCACAGAGTTGAGCGATGCAACACCCCATGACGCGCCCCCTGTTCCACCTGATGATGGGTGCTGCGCTGTGCCTCGCACTCCTCGTTCCCACCAGCCTGCCTGGGCGCGCCGAAGCACAGTCCTTCGACGAACTCAGCCGTGACCAGCAGCGGAAGTTCGACAGTTTGCTCGACAAAGCGATCACCGCCTACGACAAAGAGCGCTTCGACGACGCGCTCAGCCTCTGTGCTCAAGCCGCCGAGATTCTTCCCCATCCCGCGACCGTCTATTTGCCCGCCCGCATCGCAGATCGCCGCGGCGAATGTCAGCAGGCCGTCTCTCTCTATCAGAGCTTGCTCGACGGCACAGCGGCGGGCGCATCTGAAGCCCGCTGGCTTGCTGAATACAAGGGAGCCATCGAACGCAACCTCGAAACACTGGGAGACTGTCAGTTTCTCCTCGCCGTCGACTGCGCAGAAGCAGACAAGGGGGCGATTCTGATTGCGAATGGAGCGCTGCTCGGCACCTGTCCAGACACCATCGAGCTGAGCACGAGTGAGACCCAGCTCGTCTTGATGAGCAGCGACGGCGCGCAATCCAGCCAGCGGGTCAAGGTCAAAGCGGGTCACACCGAAACCGTCTCCTTCAAGCCGTTACCTACACCAGTCGCCGCGGCAGGAGCGGGTGTGGTCAAGTTCGAATGCGACTCGCTGAGCACCCCCGCAGTGATCTTCGAAAATGGAAGCGCCCTCGGCAGCTGCCCCAGTGCGCTTCGTCTCACAGCGGGCAAACACACCCTCGAAGCGCTCGACCTCGACGGAAAGCGCGCCATGCTCGTCATCGACGTAGAAGCCGATGCCCCAGAGCAGAGCCTTCGCTTTGCGCCCATGTACACACTCGCTCTGAGTTGCGACGAGCCGCAGCTCGAGCTCAGCATCGCTCACCCCATGCTGGAGGAGCCACTCGTAGGCCTCTGCAGTGATTTCACCGCTCAGCCCCCCCTGCTTCCCCAAGGCACCCTGAGCCTCACCGCAAAGAAAGAG
>JAVFAO010000670.1:0-2767 GCA_034002465.1 Myxococcota bacterium | reverse complement strand
GTTGAACAGACTGGCGGTCAAGCTTAGGCTCTGGTCGAGGCGGTAGCCCAGTTCGCCATCGAGCTGCTGGTAGGCACCAAGTCGCACCTCTTCCGAGCGGAAAGGATCTCCGCTGTACTGCTCAGAAAACCATTGCCAACGCAGTGCGCTACGGACCCCGGCGAGCTCTCCTCCGAGCTCTGCACTGAGGCGGTGTGGGGGGCGGTGCATCAGCCTTGCGTCAGAGGCCAAGAGTTGTGTGTCGAGGTAGGCATACTGGAAGAGCAACTCGAGCTGCTCGATAGGGCGGCTGAGCAGCTCGAGGTCGACGCCCCAGAAGCGCGCTCTGCCACGATTGACGAGGGTGGGGTTGGCTTCCTCGAAGATGGCGTCGATGAGCGCGAAGACCTCGCTCTCGTGGGCATTGACCTGGAGCCGCAGCCAGGTCGAGAGTTCCAGCTCTGCGTGCAGCTCGAAACGAAAGACCTGTTCATTGCCAAGGGAGGTCTCGCTGCCCAGTGTTTGCGAGAAGCGTTCTTTGAGTGTTGGCATCCGCACGCTTCGCTGGGCAGAGAGGCTGACGAGCCAGCGCTTGAGCTCGAAGAAAGTGGCCTCGAAGCGGCCCGTCCAGTCCGCCCCTGCCTCGAGCTCGTCATCCAGAGGCAGCTCACCATCGATGCCCAGATTCAGCACGAAGCGAAGCATTTGCGTGGCTTCGTAGCTTGCTTCGGCGATGCCGCCCAGTCGCGCTCTTTGGACGTACTCCCGCTGCTGCCCCTCCTCACCACCGTCGCTGCCGTGCCGCTCAAAGCCGAACTCGTAGCGCAAACCAAGCTCGAGTCCGTGAAGCCGCTCTGGGGCGAGGCGCCAGTCTCCACTCAGGCCAGTATTCCAGTCGACGAAGCGTGAATCGAAGGAGCTGGCCAGGCTTTGGGAGCTGTAGCTGTCGTCGTCGAAGGCCGAGAGCGTGTTGTCGAAGTAGCTCAGCCAGAGACCGTGCTGGGTGACGCTACGGCTGCTGGTGAGCTCGTGTTGAAGGCTTGCAAAGCTCGCCCACCAGCTTGGAAAGCGCCAATATCTCGGCATGCTGGAGCTGCTCGAAGGAGCCAAACCGCGTTCTACATGGCTGACGGCGGCGCTGAAGTCAAAACGACCGAGCAGCTCGCTCTTCCAGCTCATGCGGGCCAGTCCATGCCACTTGCGATGATCGGCATTCTCACGCAGCTCCCCGTCTTCGTTGCGGCTCTCCTGAAACGAGGAGGAGAGTGGCCACGAACGTTGGTCACTGAGTCCTGTGGAGATGGCGTAAGCGAAAGTGTCGAAAGTGTCGCCGTGATTGAGGTCGACTTGGGCGCTGGCGGGACCGAAGCGTATGCGGGAGCGCAACAGGGGGCTCTCGAAGGGGTCGAGGAGGGAGACCTTGACGAGCCCTCCGAGAGCGCGGCCGTGGGAGCTCTGATGGCGGTCCCAGCTCAGGCTCTGGACCCAGGCATCGGGGATGGCATCGAGGTAGGCCTTGCCGTCGAAGGGGTGTGACCATGGGACTGTGCCGAGGCGCAGGTCGAGCTGGCGCTCGTCGAATCCGTTGAGAATGAGGCTCGGCTCGCCCCGGGAGTTCTGGTGGAAATGCGCCGTGCTCAAGCGCATGAGCTCCTCGACGAGTGAGGAGCCCGGAAATGACGAAGCGCTCAGCGCTTCGGTGTCGGCGGCATCGCGAACCTCCACAGCGTTCAACCAGTTTTCTTGTTGATTGGGCGCTTGGCCTTTCTCCCCCAGTTCCTGTTGATTGGTCGCTTGGCCTTTTTCCCCCAGTTCCTGTTGATTGGTCGCTTGGCCCGTTTCCCCCACTTCTTGGTTCTCATCGGGGTCTTGGGAATAGACGTCTGTCTCAGCGCCGAGGCCGAGCGTGAGGGCACAGAGAAGAGCCAGAGCCCCTGGCGCGCGCGCGCTTCTCACGGGGCCATCAACTCGACGCGGGCGAGCCCTCTGGGGTGATAGCAACCGCGCATGCCGAGCTCTGCGGGCCAGAGCAGATCACGGCTATCGAGGACGAGGAAGGCGTCGACGCTTCGGCCACAGTCGAGGGGTTCGCAGCCCTCACCCTGATTGCTGGTCCGAAATCCGTCGTCGGCGACGAAATCGCAGCGTTTGGATTCGAAGTCCTGATCGACGAAGGAGAGGGCCGCGCTGAGGCGTACGGCAGGTGACTGATCGGGCGCGCTTTCCTGGGGGAGTGTGCTGAGCTCCACGGTGTGTTCGACGCCGTCGAGGACGACAGCGATGGTGGCGCTGGTCTTTACAGGGAGGATTTCGACCTCTTGCTCGTCGCAGGAGGCGACGAGCAAGAGGAAAAACGAGACGACGGTGGCGACTCTTGGCACCGAGGGCAACGGACCATGACGACGGTCTGTTTGTCGAGGATCTGGTAACCCTGTGGGAGCTGGACGAAGGCCAAGCGTTGGTCGAGGAGGCATGTCATTTCTCCGCAGTCGAGGCAGAGGGAGTGGGGGTGATTGGCTGGGCAACCCGCGTCGTCGAGGCTGTTGGCGCAGTACCTCCAGCAGCCGTCATGGGCAAGGACACGGTGTACGAGCTGTGCATCGAAGAGGGCGTTGAAGGAGCGATAGAGGGAGACTCGGTCGACTTGGAACTGGTGCTCGAGCAGGATCTGTTCGACGTCGGCGTGAGTGAGGGGTGCTTTGGCGTCGAGCAGGATGGCGAGCACGGCGACGCGGATTTTGGTTTTTCGCAGTCTGCGCTCGCCGATTCTGCTGGCGGCGGAATGAGC
>JAVFAO010000669.1:0-2787 GCA_034002465.1 Myxococcota bacterium | reverse complement strand
GGCAGTGGAGCATGGTCTGCGACGTCCTGTCGCAGGCGGCGCAACTCGAAGCATCGCCCATCGAACGCGCCCAGCTGCTCAGAGAGCTGGGCGACACCCTTGCCGAACAGCTCCTCGAGCCTGCGCGCGCCGCAGCGGCCTACCAGGCCGCCATCGAGGCCGATCCCAACGACACCCACAGCCTCGCTGCGCTCAGCAAACTCTTCGACGAGCTGCAGGCTCCGCCGCCAGCCCGTGTGGAGCTCGCAAGAGCCTCGGTACGCGCTGCGCCGACCGAGGCCACCATCATCTTGTCTCCAGACGATCTGGAGTCTCCCGAGCTCGAGACCACCCTACGGCGACTCGCCGAGTCCTTGCTCTTCGACCCCGCACATCCAGAGGCCACGGCTGAGCTGCGTGCTCTTTTTGCTGCGCCAGAGACGATGACGTTGCTGGGTGAGCTCCAGGAACGAGAGTTGAGTGATCCTCGGGCAGTGCTCACAGCCCGCCTTGCTTCGGTACTTGCAGAGCTGCTCGGCAAGCTCGAGCTCGACGCCCGCGTCATCCAACACGCCACCTTGAAGCTCGAGCTCCTGGGATTGCTCAGAGAACCCGAGCACTTCAAAGGTCTGCAAGGCTTGGTCGAGGCGCTGCTCGAAGCGCAGCTCATCGATGATGCAGCGCTCGCCTGCCGCCAGCGCGTCCACCTTCCGAGCGCAGATGAGAGCGCCGACTTTGCGCTCTCACTGCTGAGGGGCATCGCCGAAGAGCACCCAGAGCGCGCGGTCCTGAATGCCTTGCAGCGAGCCGAGCTGGAGCTCAACCCCAAGCAGGCGGCCTTCGACACCCTCGAAGGTCGGCTCGTCGCCCAAGGTGACGAGCGAGAGCGAGCCGAGCTCTACCGCTGGGCCGCAGAGCACGCAGCCTGGGTGACCCGTGCCGGCAGCGCAGCGCGGGTCGAGCTCCTCTTCCGAGCGGCCCAGATCTTTGCCCGAGTTGGGGACACCGCGCGTCAGGCCTCGTGTCTACGTCGTGTCCTCGAGCTCGATCGGAACTTCGAGCCAGCCCTCGACTTCTTCAGGCAACATCTGCGTTTCGATCCGCTGGCCTTCTATCAACTGCTCGCCCCGGCTGCGCTCGCCGCCCACTCTCCCGCACAGCGGGCAGAGCGACAAGCAGAGCTCGCCCAGCTCAGCCAGCACGCCATCGGCGACAGCGACCGTGCTGTATTCCACTGGAACCAGGTCCTCGGTGTGCCTGGAGCCTCCGACGCGTTGAAGGCCGAGGCGCTCAAGGAGCTCCGAAAAGTCTGTCTCGAGAACGGTCGCCGTGAGGAGCTTCTCGATCTGCTCGAACAGCTCGCCCAACAGACCAGCGAGCCTCAAGAACAGGTCCGCCTCTATTGGGAGCTTGTCGACTTACATCGCGAGTTCGATACAGACTCGGAGCAAACGCAACGCACGCTGAACAAGATTCTCCGTATTCTCCCCAACGATCGGAAGGCACTGGCCAGTCTCGCAGAGATTCAAATCGAGCAAGGTGATCTGGCTGCCGCCATCGAGAGTTTGAGGAGCCAGCTCGAAACCCTCTCGGGCGATGAACAACAGCGTCATCGCTTGCGCCTGTCGAGAATTCTTGCCGAACAGGCGGACGATTGGAATGGCGCGCTTGCGCTCATTCTCGAGCAGATCAGGCTTCACCCCTCAGAGGAACGCACCTTTCGCGAGCTGCAGCGGCTCCTGCTCCAGGACGAGACCTTCATTCCCGAACGCAGCGAGGCTGCGCTCGCAGCCATCGAGACACTTGCCGAGGAGCAAGAGCCCGAGCTCAGGGTTGCCATCCTTCGCCTGCGGGCCCGACTTCTGGCGTGTGACAGTGAGCGCGCCGACGACGCCCTGGCTGCTTGGCAAGAAGTGCTCGAACTCGCCCCCCAATCGCTGCCCGACGTGCTGGCTTTTGCGCGTTTCTGTGAAGAGATGGGGGAATGGGAGAAGGCCGCTGAGATCTACGAGCAGGGCATTGAGCACCTCGATCGTGAGGCTCAGCTCGCGCTCTCCATCAGGCTCGCCGAGGCCTGGGTCAACGCGGAGCAACACGAGCGGGCGAGAGCAGCACTCAAGACCGTGCTCGAGCTGCAGCCCAGCAATGTCGATGCCCTGCGGGCTCTGAGCACGCTCGCCGGAGAAGCCGGAGACGCGAGCGCAGGCATCACGGTCGCGCTGCGCCTCGCCGAGCTCAGCGAACAAGCGGGTGAGCGCGTACAAAAACTCTATGAAGCCGCTCAGCTCCTCGAGCAACAAGGTGAGCTCGAACAAGCACAAGACAGCCTCGAGAAGCTGCTCGCGCTAGACCCCAACAACGAAGCCGCCTTGCGCCGACTCCGCAAGCTCGCGCAACGCCTCGAACAATACCACAAGCTCGTCGAGATCCTCGAGCGTCTCGCGCAGGTAGGCCGGGACGACAAGCAACGCCGCGCCGACCTCGCCGACCAAGCCTTCATCTACGAGTCTTCACTCGGCGAGCTCCGTGCCGCCATCGCCATCCATCGACGCATCCTGGCCGATTCCGCCCGTGAACGCGACAGCCTCGAGGCCCTGGTCAGGCTGCACGTCAAGCTCGGCGACGCACAAGAAGCGCTCAAAGCCATCGATACCCTCATCCGCGTCGCACCCGAGCGCCGGCTGGAGCTCATGCTGGAGGCCGCGGAGGTCATTGAAGAACACACCGACGCCCCACATGACGCCTTCGCTAGATACCGATGGGCCCACGACCTCGCCCCTGACGACCCAAGACCGCTACACAAGATGC
>JAVFAO010000668.1:0-2792 GCA_034002465.1 Myxococcota bacterium | reverse complement strand
CTGCCTGAGCCCGTCTCTTTTGCGGCGTACTTCGAGCACCTCGAGCAGCTCAAGCGCGTCGAGCACAGCGTCTGTGCCCTGGGTGACGGGCTCTTTGGCTGCTATGCGCTGCCGCTGGGCGTCTACCTCCCTCCCGACCCGTCGCCCTCTCTTCAGGGCGTGTGGGGGACCTCGATTCCTTGTGCGTTCCGCGATGATTTCGGGTGGCGTGCCCGCGAGGTGAGCTGGCGCGACTTTGCGGGCGGCGACTATTGCTCGGATGACTCCCCAGAGCTCTTCGCCGATCCTCCCCTCTGCGCCCTCGAGGAGCCCGACGGGGCGTGGGTGTGTGGCGCCTTCAACGCTTTCATGCGAGGTGAGCCGCTGGAGCCCGTGCTCGACGCGGAGGGACACGCAGTGCGAGGCGGCGTGAAGCTCGACTATGAGACGATCAGCGCATTCTACGATGGCCCGAACGGCTCCTTCTACATGCTGCGAGAGGATGGCACTCTCTGGTCCTTTGGCAACAACGTTTTTGGCCAGCTCGGCGACGGCAGCACCCAATCCCGTGACTGGGCGGCACCCGTCGAGTTGCCGGCCAAGGTGCTGCGCTTCGAGCCCTCCGCGTCCGGAGGCTGCGCGCTCCTGGAGGATCTTCGCGTCTTTTGTTGGGGCTCGGTGAGTGGCCTCACTGGCGAGGTGACGCCGCCGGAAGCGTGGCCACCACAGCCCTCCCTCGTGCCGCTCGAGATCGATCTCGAAGCCCTCGCCGCCAGCGCCGAGCCCGGGAAGGGGCTCGAGGCAGCCAAGCCCTGAGCTGAAGCCACACGCGTCGGGTTCTTGCTCCCTTGTTGAGCACACCCCGCAGCATCTATGCTGCGCATCGACACCGCGCTCAGGCGGACTGCGATGAGGTAGGGTGTGAGCAAAGCAAAGAACGACGCGGCCAAGCGCCGCAACAGTGGCGACAGCAAAGACAAGAAGACGCAGGCGGCAGCGCTGAGCGCCTCGGTTCGGGGCAGTCTGCGCTTCTGGGGGGTGGCCTGCGCGCTCTATGCGCTGCTGCTGGCCTCGGCGGTGCTCTTTTTGATGCCGTGGAAGTCGCCCTCCTGGAACACCGCTCTGCTGCTCTACGCGGGGCTCCACGCGGCTGCCGCCCCAGGCCTCTTCACGGCGCGGCGCTGGGGTTGGCGGCTGGCCACGGCCGCAGCGTTCCTCGGTTTCGTCCTCTTGCTGCTGCTTGTGAGCGGGCTCGTCGCGTCCTTCCTCTATCTGCGCTCGGTCTACGGGGTCTTGGGCATGGGGGTGAGCATCGGGGCGCTGCTCTTTGCCAGCGTCGCCTTGCAGCTTCTGGGGCTCTATCCCGCCCTGATGCTGCGCGCGATGTTGCGCAAGGAGCTGCGCACGGCGATGGCGGGCAGCCGGCACTGGCTCAAGGCGGTGCTGGGTGTGTCGTGTTTGCCTGTGCTGGTGTCGGTGCTGGTCGCAGCGAGTCTTCAGACCACACCGCGTGAGCCGTTGGAGCCGAACCTGCGCACCCAGACGACGAGCTATCTGCGGGCTCAGCTCGAGGGTCAGATTCCCCCGGCTCTGGACGCCTTGGCGGGTGTGGAGCTTGGCGCAGGTCCCCTCTTCGTCACCCTCTGGGATGGCGGCCGCGTGCTCGCCAGGGTTCGCGGCGAAGGCGAGGATCTGAAAGAGGCGGTGGAGTCGGCGGCCGTGTCGCTGCGGGCGGCGACGGCGTCGCTGCAGCGGACGCCTGGCTCGGGACGCTTGAAAGTCGATCGGGTGCTTGCGGTCTATCCTATTCCAAGTGAATACAGTGTGGTGTTGGCTTTGTCGGTGGATCCAGGGCGCGATGGGCTGCTGCGGGGTGACTGGGATGCGGTCTTGCTGCCAGACGACCTGGTCAAGGCGCAGCTCTTTGGTTCGCAGCCGCTGGTTCCCGGCATTGACGAGGTTCGCTTTGGGCTGGCGGCGAAGCCAGCGCTGGAAGCCTTGAGCGGGGCTGAGGGAGCGCTGCGCCGTTTCCGAACTGAGAGCTGGATAGAATACGAGGACAAGGTGCTGGTGGTGGAGCGGGGCAACACCACTGAGCTGGCGACAGGTCCGAGTGCATGGCGTGAGGCGGCGATTGCGGGAGGTGACTTCATCCTGAGGCAGCTTCGCAAGGACGGGAGTTTTCACTACCAGTATTTTCCGCTGCAGGATCATCACCCGCCGCCCGATCCATCGAAGCTCAGCTTGCCGCGCCACGCGGGCACGGTCTACGCCTTGGCGTTGCTGTATCGCGACACGGGCGAGGAGCGTTTCAAGCTTGGGGCGGAGCGGGCCATCGCCTGGCTCGACACGCGCATGGGGCCGGAATGTGGGACGCCTGAGCGGGCCTGTGTGCTCGATGGGGAGTGGGCGAGCTTGGGGGCGGCGGCGCTGACGATGGTGGGGATGCTGGAGTATCAGCGGGCGACCCAGGACCCTCGCTACGAACCGGTCTTACGCAGGCTGGCCGCGTTCGTCCTGATGATGCAGAAAGACGATGGCAACTTCTATCACCAGTATGCGCCTGGTCGCGATTTCATAGACCCTGAGCGGCTGGAGATGTTCTATTCGGAGGAGGCGGCGCTGGCGCTGGTGATGGCGCACGAGGTCTTGGGTGAGCAGCGCTACCTGGACGCGGCGAAGGCGGCGCTGGACTACCTGACGGGGCCCAAGTACGAGATGTTTTTCTTGGGCCAGTTCATCTATGGCGCAGACCACTGGACCTGTATCGCGGTGGGCGAGGCGTTTCCGCGTTTGGATTCGCGGCAATACCT
>JAVFAO010000667.1:0-2798 GCA_034002465.1 Myxococcota bacterium | reverse complement strand
TGACGCCGTCCTTCTGGTCGTACTCGATGCCCACCGATACCCTCGGCCCAGTGGTCTCGGACCAAGTCGAGCAGCCCAGGCTCGTGAGCAGCACGACGAGCAAGCAGCACGAGAAAGGCAGTTGCCGCAGCAGTGTCCCGCTCCAACGAGCTGTGCTTGACATGGCTCTACTCTTGACGATGGGGGAACAGGCCAAGCGCCCAATCAACAAAAACTTGGGTCTATGCTGCACGGTCAATTCCCCAAAGCCGAGCGAGGCACGAACTCGACCCCAAACCCCAGCACGAAACCTGAGCCCGGCTTGTCGAACGCCATCGACCAAGCGGGTTCGAAGAAGACCCGAAGCCCAAAATCATCGTCGCTTTGCGCCAAGGCGAAGCGGTTGCCCAGGAGCAGAAAGCGCGCGCCCTCTGAGTCGCCGAGGTAGGCGCGCATCGCGATGACCGGCTCGAGATAGGCGAAATCGAGTTGCTCGAAGAGCGTTGTCCGCAAGCGCATCGACCAGCTGAACAAGACGGCACCCGCCCCGATGACGAACTGCGTTTCATCTCGCCCCGACAGCTCACCACCCCAGCGTGTGGGGCTGAGACCGACTTCAATGAAGACGGGTCCGAGCAAGCCAAAGCGTAGCGCCATGGGCAGCTGGCTCGCAGCACCTCCGGCTCCCCATTCACTGAGCCAGTGGTAGCCTAGGGCCAACGAGATCGGGAAGAACCCCCGGCCACCCCCATCGAGGAAGAGCTGCTCGAAGAATCGCCCCGTGGGGCCAGACTGATTCTGCAGCATGCGCGCCTGCGAACAGGCCACGCGCGTGCCGCCCTGCTCACAGGCGTCGTGCAAGACGGAAATGGCCTGTTCGGTGTTCTCCTGGACCCCAATACCCCGGGCCAGACAGAGCCCCCAGGCCTCACAGGATGGGGGATCGCCCTGCGAACAGCCCAGCGCGAAGATTTCCGCCGCCTGCTCTGGGTTGTGCTCCACTTCCCATCCATCCAGATAGGCCTGTCCGAGCGCTACGCAGGCCTCGCCATCGCCGAGCTCACAGCCCCGCCGCATCAGCGCTGCACCCAGCTGTGGATCCTCAGCGAAATCAGACCACACGCTCAAGGTCCTTCCCAAGATCGTGCACGACGAGGCATAGCCTGCCTCACAGTTCTCCCAGAGCGCGTCGGCTGAGCCATAGCGTTCCCCGTAGGGATTCTTCTCATCGTTGAAAAAGATCGCATCCTGGTGGCAGGCGACCAAGGAGCCTCTTCGGCAGGCACGCTCTGTGACTTCCCTGCGGATGGCGTTGACCTTTTCGGGACCTGAGCGCTCGAGCTTCCTCTGCGCGTCGCATCCGGGCTGGTCGAGACAGAGCTCGACTTCACGTTGCAGGACGGGGTCGATGACCAGGCATTGCTCTCCACTGGCGATGCGGCCTGCGGGGCAGAGCGGTGTGCCCCGACAAGCCGTCCAGACCGCGACCTGGCCAGGCCAACAGCAATGCTTGGACTCGCCGTCCCAGATGGTGCCTGCGGAACAGTCGAGCTCTGGCGGTGCTGCTGGTGGAAGCGCGGCATCACGACACAGCTTGGGGTCCAGGCAGACGCCCAGGCGAGCGGCATCTTCGACGCTGAAGCAGCGCTCACCCCACTCGACCATCCCCGCAGGGCACTGGGGCGCGCCGACGCAGCGAGGCCAGCCCTCGTCCCCCACTGCGCGTTGTCCTGCCCAGCAACACTCGGGTGGGCGGACGAACTCGAGGGTGCTGTCGTCGGACCCGCAAACGGGCAGGGGCAAGACATCGCTGGAGCCTGGCGGCACCCACCCCTTGTGTTGTGTCCCGCAGGCCACCGAGAGCAGAGCGAGCAGAATCTTGAAAATCTGTGCCGCCATCTGGCCACTGCGGTGAAATACGGCTGAGGGTTCTACGCTGTTCATGAAAAAAAAAAGGAGGTGGAGGAGGTAGATTGCGCTCGCCAAAGAGGCTCGAAGGCCCCGGCGTCAACACAGAGTCCATCCGCGAGCGTTCTCATGCTATGCGAGCGTCGAAGGCTTGTCGATTGAAAGATCGCTCCGCTCTGCCTCGAATACGCAAATGCCGTCCTTGGCTTGGCGTATCGAAGCGTCCTCGATACACTATGTCTCGACAAAGCGTGGAGCGTTGATGGCGGATTCTGAACCCATCTCATGACGGACCATGCGAACGCGAAGCGCTGCTCATTGCATGACACGGCGCTGCGATAGGACTTGAGATGGCCAAACGATTCGACGACCTGAACTCCAAAGTCTGGTGGAACCTGCTGCTCATTACAGTCGGCACCCTCATCTACACCATCGGCATTCAAGGGATCGTCGTTCACCATGGCTTCGTACCTGGGGGGGTGTTTGGCCTCAGCTTGCTATTGACCTATGTCAACCCCTTCATGTCACCGGGTATCCTCTACCTATTGCTGAACGTTCCCTTGTTCCTGCTGGGCTGGATTCACGTCAGCAGACGCTTCTTCTTCTACAGCCTCTACGCGATGGTCCTGACCGCCGTCGCCTTCGAGCTGATCCATCTAGATCTCGGCATCCAAGAGCAGATCTACGCCGCCATCGCCGCCGGTGCCGTCGGGGGCTTCGGTGTGGGCATCGTCCTGCGCAGCCTGGGCTCGAATGGCGGCCTGGATATCGTCGCCATCATCCTGAACCAGAAGTTCAACATCGGTATTGGCAAGATCTACTTCTTCTTCAACCTCTTCCTCTACGGCACAGGGGCTGCCTTCCTCGCCATCGACACCATCGTCGCGTCGCTCATCTTGATCTTTGCCACC
>JAVFAO010000666.1:0-2801 GCA_034002465.1 Myxococcota bacterium | reverse complement strand
TACTGCAGCAGCGTCCGCACGGTTCGACTCAAACCCTGCGTGAGCAGCGCCACGCGCAGAAATTGCCTGTCGAGGTCGCTCGCATGCCAAGCGACCTGCGACTGCCACGCCATGATCCGCTCCTCGCGCAGCTTGGCGGCCTCCAGCGTGGCCTGTTCGCTGTGCATGCTCCAGATCACCGCCCCTGCAGAGATGAGCATCAACAGCAGGACCAACATCAGCGTGAGCTGGCGGTGGCGCACCATCGCCCGCTGAAGCTTGCGGGTCAGATTGTCGGGCCTGGCCCAGAGCTCCTCTCCACGCAGATAGTGTCGGATATCGTCGCCCAGCGCCTTGGCCGTGGGATAGCGCGCGGCGGGCTCGAACTGGGTGGCGCGCGTGAAGATGGCCTCCAGATCGGGAGACAGGGCCTTGCCCTTCAGGTGTTCGAAAGGCTCCTTCTTGCCTTCGATGGCGTTGCACATGACGTAGAGCAGGTTGTTGCCAGGGATCGCCGCCCGTAGCGTGCACAACTCGAAGAAGATCAGGCCCAACGCGTAGATGTCACTCGCTGGCGAGATGGACTCTGGCAGGGATTTGGCCTGCTCCGGCGACATGTACAGCGGTGTGCCAGCCAGTCCCCCCAACTCCTCGCTCGTCCCGATGACCCGCGCCAGTCCCCAGTCCATCACATAGACCTCGCCGAAGCCCCCAATCATGATGTTCTGGGGCTTGAGGTCGCGGTGCACGACCCGTCGGCTGTGGGCATAGTCGATGGCGTCACAGACCTTGAGCAGCAGCTCGAGCCTCGACGCCAGGTCATGGTCGGTGTCGGCTTTGCCCTCCTCGACGCGCTTTCGCTCTTGCTCGAGAGCGGAAGAGAGCGTGCTGCCGCGGATGAGCTTCATCGCGTACGCGAGGGGCTCGTCTTCGCCTTCGGCTTTCTCGAGCGAGTAGATGGGGATGATGTTGGGGTGGTCGAGCTGCGCGGTAATCTGCGCTTCACGGCGGAATTTATCGAGGCTCTCCGCAGACTTGGCTTGCGAGGGCTTGAGCTTCTTGACGGCCACTTTGCGGCGCAGACGTTTGTCCTTGGCGACGAAGATCTCACCTGCCCCTCCGGCGTCGAAGAAGCCAAGCTTGCGGTAGCGCGCCGCGTTGCTGTCTTCCTCCTCGCTCAGGTCGACATCCAGGCTGGTGTGGGCGAGCAGGAACTGCTCTCGGTCGAGGATGGAGCGGCCGTAGAGATCGGCGAGCACGTCATCGATGCCAGCGTTGGGGTCGTCGACAGTGAGCACGGACTCAGGGAGCTTGAGCAGCTCGCGCAGGCGAGCGATCTCGTGCTCCAGACCTTGGACAGTGGTGGCGTGGTGAAGGTCGAGCACCGCGATGGTGGCCCCGGGGTCATCGGCAGCACCCCGCTCCTTGACCTCGGCCACGATGGTCTGCGCCAACGATTCGACATCATTCGAAACATTCGAAACGGCGTTCATGTGCCTCGAACAAAGACTGGAAAGACAAGGGGCGATGGCTGAGATTGGCTGTGTCGGGTCAGTTCGGGACGCGAAGCCAAAACCGCTCGTCTGAAGCGATGAGTGAACGCGTGACGGCGCAGGCACAGCACCCCCGCCTCGCTGACAGATTGTCCTTCGACTTCGCTGCTCCGTCAATCAGCCATCGCGCAGGGGAGTTGGGCTAGCAACCCGAGCCATTGGTGCAGTATTCATACTCGAGGTGCACCCCCTGCAAGCCATGAAGGAGCTCGGTGTCAGGGTTCGAGAACACCTCGATGGTGTTCAAGCCGGGGTGCAGGAAGTCGTTGAGCTCAGCACCAAAATTCGTCTCTCCTGGGCACTCCCACAGCATCTCTGAGTAGAAATCCACGCCGTTGAGCTTGAAGCTCATGTAGGAATAGGTCGGCAGAAAGTCGTCGCAGTTCTCGCAAAAGGAGGCCTCATAGAAGTAGAGCGCAGGCTCGAGCAAAGGGGCATCGGGCAGCGAGAAGGTAAAGACAATGGCGTTCTCTTCGCCGTTCTTGATGCGCCAGATCAAGCTGTCATTGCCCGGCTCTTGGGCTACACATCCCCAGGGTACCGTGTCGACGATGCTGTCGTAGACGCCGCTGACCACCATCTCCTGAAAGCCATAGTCGATGTCGGCGGCGTGGTACTTGGTCACTCTTTCGTTGGCTTGGGTGCTGCTGCAGACCGTCACCGAGCTGTTCTGCGAGCAGTCGTGGTCGTCGCAGTCGTAGTGCCCATCCATGTCGTTGTCGATGTGGTCGCTACAGGCCTCGTTGGTGTTTTCCTCGGAGCTCGTGCCTCCATGGCAGACCGTCACGTTGGGGTTGCGCGAGCAGTCGTGGTCTTGGCAATCGTTGTAGCCATCGCCGTCGTTGTCGACGCCGTCGTTGCACAGCTCATCGGTGGCCTCAGCGCCGCAGAGCTCCACCTGGCTCCACCGGCAATCGTAATCGTCACAGTCGACATACCCGTCGCCATCGTTGTCCACCTGGTCTTCACAGCGCTGCTCGCCCTCGCCTTCAGCGCAATCAGCAGGGCAATTGTCGACATCCTCGTCGCCCTCACAGAGCGAGTCGCCACAGATGGCCTCTTCGCCGCAGTCCGCGGGGCAGTTGCTGCTGGTCTCGCCTTCGTCGCAGACGCTGTTTCCGCAGGTTTCGATGGCGCAGTCGGCGGGGCAGTTGGCGGCATCTTCATCGCCTACGCATACCGCATCGCCACAGGCGGCCTCTTCACCGCAATCCGCGGGGCAATACGTCCCAGTCTCGCCTGCATCGCAGACGCTGTTGCCACAGGTCT
>JAVFAO010000665.1:0-2802 GCA_034002465.1 Myxococcota bacterium | reverse complement strand
TGGCGGCGTGACCTGTCCTCTCGGTAGTCACTGCACGTTGAGTCCGATGGGGTCTCTGTTCTCCTGCTGGAAGGACTGCGCCACCGACCAGGACTGCCGCATGTACAGCGGCTACGGCTGCTCCAATGGAGTACCCGAATTCCTCTATGAAGCGCTGGAATGCTATCCGCTTTGAGCTCGTTCTGCCCTGCGGCGAAATTGAGCGTGCAACCAAGGGCACGGACGCTGGCGCTTTGGCTAGGCTTCGCTGCAGGTCACCGATGCCCAAACGCCTCTTGATGTTCTCTCAGTTCATCCATTGAGACCATCCACGCGAAGAAGAGCTGAGCGAGTCCAAACCGTGCGTGCAGTCAGATGCTTCGGCCAGTTAGCCTGCTGCGAGCACCCACGCAGCGCGCGTCAGTACTTGAGTCGGAGCTCTGCAAAGACGCTGCGGCCAGCCTGTGCGAGTCGCATGCTCTCGATATCCTCGCCCACGGGCAGCGCATAGCGCCAATCGAGCAGGTTGCGTGCGCCCAGGGAGAAGGTCATCCCGAGCTGCTCGAGCTCTGCGCTCAAGGTGGCGTCCCAAAGGACCAGCCATTCGGTCGATTCACCGCCTCGATCCAGCCGTCCAGACTCGAAGCTGACCCGATTACTGAGGTAGAGGCTGCGAGACACGAGCGGGGCCAGCACTCGGAGCGCTGCCAGGTGTTCTGGCGAATTGGCAATGCGTCCCTTGGCGAGACCCTCTGCGAGATTGTTCTCATCGCTGAAGGGATCGTCGATGCGCGCGCGGTGGTAGGCGTAGTTGACGGCGAGCTGCCATCCGTGACGGAAGCTCCGGGAGAGCTCGAGCTCGACGCCCAGGGTCATGAAGGGTAGCTCGGCGTTGATCAAGCGAAGGGGGTCCTCTGGCGTGGCGCTGCCGACTTGTCGGATCAGGTTGGAGATGTGGTTGAAGAAGAGGGAAGAGGCAAAGCTGAATTCGGCGGGCAGCTTCTGAATGTACTCCAGCTCAGCGCTGATGATGCTCTCTGCGTCGAGCTGAGGGCTGACGATTTGGGTCATCCCATCATCGGAGTAGGTGAGCTCATAAATGGAGGGCGCACGGAAAGCACGTCCGCCCAAGAGCTTGATGACCGAGCCCTCGTAGGGCTGGAAGATCATCGCCAGACGGGGGTTGACCGAATACAGGAAGCGGTCCTCGACGGTGCCATCACTGAGCCTGGGCAAATCGCTGATGAGCCAGCCGTCGAAGCGAGCTCCGAGGGTGAGGCCAACGGCTCGGGCGAGCTGCCAGTCACCCACGGAATAGGCAGAGAAGACGTGGTACGGATGCTCCTCGTCGAGGAAACGCTCGGCACCGATGCTGCCCGTCGAGGCGTTGTGAAAGTGGGCTTGATACTCTCCCCCAAGGGTCAGACGCAGACTGTCGATGGGCCGCCAGAGGGCGCGCAACTCAGCGCCCGACGAGAGTCCGAGGTAGTCCTCATCGGAGACATCGTTGGGCTCGCCCGGCTGCTCGCCCGCGTAGACGTAGGCTCCCTCGTACATGGAGAGGTCGAAGTAAGCGCGACTCAAGAGCTGTAGCTCGTCGTTGAGCATGGGTTCGAAGCGCAGCTCCGCAAAAGAGCGGGTGTCGAGGATCTCGGTGCCATCCGGAATGGTCGAGAAGGTGCCCGTGAGGAGGTTGCGGCGACGCTGGTTGAAGTACCCAGACAAGCTCCATGGCCCCGTCCAGGCCTTGGCGAGCACACCGCTCGACGAGACTGAGCCAGCAGCGAGGCTTGGGTCGTTCTGGGTTTGGGTTCCTCCTCCACTGATCCAGAAGCCTCCATCTTCGAAGAGAGTGGTCGCGGCCTCTGCCATCATTCGTATTCCACCCGATCCATAAGAGCTGACACTCCCCCGCGCGCTGTGCTGAGGAACACGGGTCGGAGTGACCAGGTTGATGACGCCGAAGAATGCACCGGTTCCGTAGAGCGCAGAACCGGGACCCCTGACGACTTCGATGCGCTCCAGGCCCATGAGCCCCTGCAGCAGATCGCTCTGTACGAAAGACTGGCCGATCCAGTCCTCGTTGAGGATGTGCCCATCGACCTGAATCTGCAGTCGATTGCCGTATTCTCCGAAGAGGCTGAATCCGCGCACACCGAGGCTGCTGTAGGTGTGGTCGTTGCTTTGATAGAAGCCCCTCACGCCGCGCATGGCGTCGGCGAGGTCGACGAATCCGTAGAGCTCGAGCTCGCGCTGGGAGAGCATCGAGACCGAAGCGGGTGCGGTTGCGATGCTGTCACTCGCACGGGACGCTGCCGAGACCTCGTCCTGGTATTGCAGCTCCGCATCGACGGCAAACTCGCGCCCAGCTTGGAGCTCGAAGTCCAGAACGAAGGGACGGAAGCTGGGGGCGATGAGCTCGATGCGATGCTTGCCTACCACGACCTTCTCGAGCACAGAGGGCGTGAAGCCCATGCGTTTTCCGTCGAGAAGGATGAGGGCATTGGGCTCACTGCTCTGGACCACCACCGAGCCTGTCTCGCGAGAGAGGGTGAGGATTAGACTGGTCTGGCTGTCAGGCTCGAGCTGCAGCTCGAGCTGCTGCGCCTGCCAGCCAGGTGCGCTGACCCGCAGCCGTAGGCTCCCGGTGGGGAGGTGCAAGACCGCAGGCAGCGCCCCGAGCAGTACCGTGTCGTCGTCTCCTTGCGGTCCAAGCAGCTCGATGCTGGCACCAGCCGGTTCTCCGCGCAGCTCGAGGGTTGCCAAGAGCGGCGCGAGGACCGCCTCCAGCGTCTGTCGGTCTCCAGCGGCCAAGGTCAAGGT
>JAVFAO010000664.1:0-2807 GCA_034002465.1 Myxococcota bacterium | reverse complement strand
TCGCGCCCCTCCGGACCACTCAACACTCGAAAAAGACCAAGCGAGGGTTGCGGCGGCGCAACGAACGGTGGCGGGCGCGATGAATCGCGCCCCTCCGGACCACTCAACACTCGAAAAAGTCCAAGCGAGGGTTGCGGCGGCGCAACGAACGGTGGCGGGCGCGATGAATCGCGCCCCTACGATTCGAAACAGATCAAGCATATTCGCTGGTTCACCGGATACTTGTGATCACCTTCGATGGCCCGGCTTGGCTGTTCTCCGCGCGTCCAAGCGCCACCCGCTTCCAGCACAGCGCTTCACGCTCGCCCACCGACCCGGTGCCAGCTACAATTCCAGGAGAACGGCGCGCCGAAGCGTGCCCTTCACTGCTTGTCCAGCACCCTTCGCGAGGCGAAATCATGCACCGACGAAGCTTTCTGCGCTTGGCCAGTGGCGCGCTGCTTGCCCTGGCCTGCGACACCGACGAAAACCGGCCCGCGGCTGCAGTTCCAAAGGTCCAGCGCCTGCGCGCGCTGCAGTCGCTGCGAAGCCTGAACGCCTACCGTCCGAGAACACGCGCCTTTGAGCTCTCCGAGCTCAGGCACGAACATCCCTGGGCGGGCTAGCCCCCAGCACGAGGAGGCGCGAGATGCGCTGGTCCATCAAATCACACCACGACGCCCCACCCCCCATACCCTCGAGTCAAAGGGATTCCAAAGGGCCAAGCCCTTTGGCGGGGCGTGGGGCAGCGCCCCACTATCCCTTTTTCCTCCTTGTTCTTCTCATGTTTGGCTGCCAACCTGAGGCCAGCGCGCCCAGCGCAGAGCCCACGTCAAAGCTCGAGGGGGTGCCAACCCCAACACGAGCTGTGGGAACAGGCCAAGCGCCAAATCAACAGGAGCCCTCCCCGCCCCCTGTGCCCAAGCGGGTTCGTTCAGCGGTGCTCGCCGGGTCTTGGTACGACGCCGAACCTGAGACGTTGCGCCGCAACACCCAAGCCCTGCTCGACGCCGCGGTTCTTCCCGCCGAGCAGCCAACGCCACAGGCGCTGATCGTCCCCCATGCGGGTCACAAGTGGTCGGGGCCTACGGCAGCCATCGCCTACAAGAGTATTCTCGGTCTTCGCTATCAGACTGTGATCGTGCTTGCCCCCAATCACCGCCGAGCGCTGGTGGGAGCCGCCATTCCCGGTGTCGATGCGTTGTCGACACCACTGGGAGAGGTCCCCATCGACACGAGTGCCGCCCAGACCCTGCTCGACGCAGGCGCCGTCGTGCGCGATGACGAGGTCCACGCCCAGGAGCACGCCATCGAAATCCAGCTCCCCTTCCTGCAGCTCGCCTTGCAACCCGGCTTCAGCGTGCTGCCCATCCTCGTCGGCGACGGCAGTGTCCCCTCCCTGCAGCGACTCGCCCGCCACCTCCGCCCGCTGCTCGGCCCAGAGACGCTGCTCGTCATCTCGACAGATTTCACGCACTACGGCGAGCGCTTCGGCTATCTGCCCTTCGTCGAGGACGTGCCCAGACGCTTGGAGGAGCTCGACCTCGGCGCCTTCGACGCCGTGGCCACCCTCGACCCCTGGCGCTGGCGCAAGTACCGCGACGACACCGGCATCACCGTCTGCGGTGCCGCCCCATTGACCGTCTTCGCCGCGCTCGCCGCCGAGCCGTCGGGGCTGCGTCGGCTCGCCTACCAAAACTCCGGGGAACAGGCCAAGAGCCAAATCGACAAAAACTCAGGGGAACAGGCCAAGCGCCAAATCGACAAAAACTCAGGGGAACAGGCCAAGCGCCAAATCGACAAAAACTCAGGGGAACAGGCCAAGAGCCAAATCGACAAAAACTCAGGGGAACAGGCCAAGCGCCAAATCGACAAAAACCCCAACACCGTCAGCTACCTCGCGGCGGCCTACGCTGGGCCCTGGCGCGGTCACGAGGAGTTGCTGCCGCAGCTCACGATACAGGGCACACACCCGCTGACCCAGGGCGAGGCACAGGTGGCCGTCGCGCTGGCCCGCGACGCCCTCGAGACCCGACTCTTGGGCATGAGAGAATCGCAGAAGGAGGTGAACTGGGGCTTGACGCTCGCGCCGGTCTTCTCCCGGCGGCTCGGCGTCTTCGTCACGCTGAAGCGGCACGGGGAGCTGCGAGGCTGCATTGGCAACGTTCTCCCCCGTCAGAGTTTGGGCGAAGCCATCGTTGGACGTGCGCTGGATGCGGCCTTCTCTGACCATCGCTTCGCGCCGGTGTCGGCCTGGGAGCTGCCCCAGCTCGAGCTCGAGGTCTCGGTTTTGAGCACGCCCGAGCCGATGGCGGATTGGTCGCAGATCGAGATCGGGCGCCACGGCATCATTCTGTCCAAAGGCGAGCTGGGCGCGCTCTTTTTGCCACAGGTGGCGCCAGAGCAGGGCTGGACTTTGGAGCAGACCCTCAGTCAGCTCGCCCGCAAGGCGGGTCTGCCGGCGGAAGGCTGGCGCGAAGGGGCTAGCTTCGAGGTCTTCGAGGCGCAGGTGCTGCACGAACGCTTTGCGGTCGAGCCATGAGGGCTGCGCTGTACGGCTTTGCGCTAGCCCTGGGGGCCATGGCTCTGGTCGGGCAAAGCCTGCTGTTGCGGGACTTTCTCTGGGTGCAGCAGGGCTACGAGTCGAGCATCGCCGTATTCTTCGCGACCTGGCTCTTCTGGGTGGGGGTGGGTGCCACCTTGGTCCGCCCGCGGTCCCCTACAGCAGCGGCACCCCCGCACCCTGCCCGCCTGAGACTGCTGCTGGCTTTGGGCTGCTGCTATCCCTTGCTCGCCTGGGCACAGTCCCTTGGCTTCGTCTCGTTTCG
>JAVFAO010000663.1:0-2825 GCA_034002465.1 Myxococcota bacterium | reverse complement strand
GGCCAGCGCGTTGGGAGGGGCAGCGGCCAGGGCCTGCATGGAGCTGCTCGATGCGGACAACCAGCGGGCATGGAGCAGGGCGGAGGCAGGGACCACCCAACGTGGAACGAAGGCGATTTCCCCCTGGGCAGGCAGCGCGTAAGGCCGCAGCAGCTCGGCGAGCATCGCCATGCGCTCGCGGCCTTGGTCAATCTCCGCCTCGATGAGCCTGAGCTGGGCGCGAGCGGCGGCGTTGGGCAGACGCGGTCGCGCGGCCAGCAGCCGCGTATGCAGCTCTGCCATGAGCAGGAAGTGTTGGGCCTGTAGGTAGCGGGCGAGGCTGCGCACTTGCACGTTTCGCGGCAGCGCGCAGAGCCCATCGGCGGGGAAGGTTTCTGACGAGAAGGTGAGCAGGGCGCTGGCCTCGGCCTGGCGCTCGGCGAGCGCGTCGGCGACGGTGTCGTCGAAGGCGAGAGCCGATTGGGCTGGAACCAGGCTGAAGAGCAGCAGCAGCGCGGCGGCGAGCAGGCCGCAGCGGTGCTTTGCGCGCACACGGGCGGTCATCGACTCAGGAATGCCCCCCCGAAAAGTGGGGAACTGGCCAAGCGCCCATTCAACAAGAAGTCTTCGTTTCTCATCCCGATTCTCCTGCTCTTGGCGCTGGAGGGTGCTGTATCCCTCCGAAGCAGCAGGATGCCGGTGGAGGTGGTGCGGGTCAAGCGTGCGGGAGTTTGCGCTTTCGGATCGAACGTGAGGGACTCGTGAGCGCGAGCTTTTCGAAATCTGGGAACACGAAGCTCGTCGATTTTGGGGTCGGAGCCACTCGCCAAGTGCTCGAAAACCGCAAATGCTGACGAAGAGCTCATGAGGGGCGTTTTGGTTTTTCATAGGGTGCACCAAAAGCACCGTGTGTAGGGCTCCGAAACTTCAGAAGGCTCACACTCAGTCGGGTGTGAGCCTGATGCAAACCGACAAGAGCACGCAAAAGTGCCATCGACAGGGTTTTGCGTTTTCAAAGGCTGCACACAGCGTCGTGTGTCAGCCCTTTGAGCTTTCGGAGGCCCAACGAAGAGCTCTCTGCCACCGTTGTGCGTTTTCAAAGGCATGGTGTTGGCGGTCATCGGCATGCTTTTGCATCTGCAGAGCGCTCCCAACGAGTGCTCTGTGAGCGCTTTCGACTTTTCGGCCACTCCCAGCGAGGACTTGGCTTCGGCTGCAGCCCTCCCCCTACGTACGGGCCCCCGTCCATGGCGCCCGTCATCCATGGCGCCCGTGCCAGCTTCCTCTCAGCTTGCGCCGCGTCAGCGCGCTCGCCCCGCTCCGCTTGACAGTCCGAGGCGGACACAATAGCTTGTGGCCCCCTGCTGTGGCGGAAGGTGCGCGACCAGCAAGGACGGAGACTTCATGGCAGAAGCGTTGTCCCCGCAAACCGAACTCGAGATTGAACAGCTCCTCCAGCGCTACCCCACGCGCTCTGCGGCCCTCGTGCCCGTGCTCCACGCCGTGCAGCGTGAGCTCGGACACCTCACCCCGCAGACCCTGCTCCAGGTCGCCAAGCGCCTGAACCTGCCCCCAGCGCAGGTCTACTCGGTGTCGACCTTCTACACCCTCTTCAACCGCCGTCCCGTGGGCAAGTACCACGTGCAGGTCTGCGTCAGCATCTCCTGCGCCCTCGTCGGCAGCCACCGCCTCATCTCCATGCTCGAAGAGAAGCTCGAGACCCGCCTCGGCGAGACCTCCGAGGACGGCCTCTTCACCCTCAGCGAGGTGGAGTGCCTGGCGAGCTGTGGCAGTGGCCCCATGATGCAAGTCAACGACAAATACTACGAAAACCTGCACACCTCCGAGGCGCTCGACAAGGTGCTCGCGCCCATGCTCGCCGAGCGCAGCGCCATGGCTTCCAAGGGATGAGGGAGCGTTCGATGCAGAAGCTGTTCACTCGCTGTTTGGAGCTCGACCGGCCCTGGGACCTCGATGTCTACGTCGGCGAGCAGCAAGGCTATCGCGCGCTCCGCAAAGCACTCGGCATGAGCTCCGACGAGGTCGTCGCCGAGGTCCTGGGCGCCAGCCTCCGCGGCCGCGGCGGCGCCGGCTTCTCGACTGGCATGAAGTGGGGCTTCCTCAAGAAAGCGCGCCCCGATCTGCCCCACTACCTGGTCATCAACGCCGACGAAGGCGAGCCGGGAACCTTCAAAGACCGGCTCATCATGGAATATGACCCCCACCGCCTCGTCGAGGGGATCATCTGCTCCTGTTACGCCCTCGATTGCCACACCTCCTACATCTTCGTGCGCGGTGAGCTGGAGCTCGCCATTCGTCGCCTGAATACGGCGATCGCCCAGGCGCGAGAAGCCGGCTGGCTGGGTGAGTCCGTCGGCGGCAGCGGCTTTGCCCTCGAAATCTACGTGCACCCCGGCGCTGGCGCCTACATCTGCGGCGAAGAGACCGCCCTGCTCGAGTGCCTGGAAGGCAAGCCCGGCCAACCCCGGATGAAACCGCCCTTCCCCGCCAACGTCGGCCTCTTCGGCTGCCCCACCATCATCAACAACGTCGAAACCATCGCCTGCGTCCCCAGCATCCTCAACGACGGCGCCGAGGGCTTCGCCAGCTTCGGCTCGCCCAAGAACGGCGGCATCAAGCTCTACGGCCTCTCCGGCCATGTGCGCCGCCCCGGCATGTACGAGGCGCGCCACGGCATCCACCTGCGTGAGCTCATCTTCGGCGAGGACTACGGCCAGGGTGTGCGCGAAGACCGAGCGCTCAAGGCAGTGATCCCCGGTGGCTCGAGCTGCCCCATCCTCATGCCCGACGAAATCGACGTGGCCATGGATTTCGACGCCCTGCGC
>JAVFAO010000662.1:0-2835 GCA_034002465.1 Myxococcota bacterium | reverse complement strand
CCTTCGGATTGGCGCGAGGGTGCGTGCCCTTCGCTCATTTTCGATTGCATTCGTTCGCTCTCGGGCACCGACCTCGCGCCAGCTGCAAATCCTTCGGATTGGCGCGAGGGTGCGTGCCCTTCGCTCATTTTCGATTGCATTCGTTCGCTCTCGGGCACCGACCTCGCGCCAGCTGCAAATCCTTCGGATTGGCGCGAGGGTGCGTGCCCTTCGCTCACTGTCTCCTGCTCTTGCGAGAGAGGACGAGCGCCAAGAGCGCCAAGGCGATGACGCCCCAGCTCGTCGTTGGCGCGCCACCCGCGTGCAACCGACAACAACCCCCACTCGCGCTCTGGCTACGTTGGCTCAGCTCCTCTGACATCGCATCTGGCTCGAGCGCCGTGTCGCTTTGCTCCGCCTCATCGGGACGCTCGCTCTCGGTGTCGGCGCTGTCGAGGAGGAGGTCCTCGCCATCGAGCGGCTCGAGGACCTCCTCTACCGCCTCGACCTGCTCGAACACCTCGACGGCTTCCGTCTGCTCGAGCTCCTCCACCTGCTCCGGCGATTCCTCTGCTTCTGGGTCGTGAGGACCGCAGTGTCGAAACGTACCCAGCTCGAAGGCCCGTACCAGGATCGACCCGAATTCGATGCGCGTGGCGACCTCGTTGGGACAGTATTGCGGCGGCGTCTGTGAACAACCCGAAACCAGACAATAGGCCTTCGCCGCCTCCACCAGCGGATAATACCAGCTCTCTGGCGCGACATCCTCGAAGCTCGAGGCGTCGCCGCCCGGCAGGCCGAGGGTGCGCACCACGATGGCGGCGGCGCCCGCCCGCGAGAGGCCGTCTTCAGGGCAGAAGAGGCGCGGAGAATTGGAGCAACCGGTGAATACACCCATGGCGCTCAACGCCTCCACTTCACCATATCCGAAAGAGCCTCGTGGAAGGTCTTGGTAGGTAGGCGTTGGATTGTCCAGGGGCGCTATCCCCGCGGCGCGGGCGAGAAAGATGGCTGCATGAATACGACTGAGGTCGCAGTCGGGGCAAAACATCGGCGGTTCGGCCTGGCAACCATTGCTGATCCCATATTCCCAGAGGGTGCGCGCGACCTCGTCTTGCCAGCTTCCCGCGGGCACGTCGAGGAAGGTGCTGCTCGGATTCTCGTGCTCTGTTGGAATACAACAGCGGGCATAGTCGGTGCTGCCGCCCGCAAACAAGCCCAGGTGATTGGCCACGTTGCGCTCGACGCCGCCGCTGGGTGTGTTGAGCACACCGCCCATGCCCTCGACGTAGAAGGTGCTGGAGCCGCCGCCGTCGAGGTTGAGCGCGGTATACGCGCCCTGCTCGACCATCAGCGAGGCCAGCTCCGCGCAGGTCATGCCGCGTGAGGAGCTGCGGCGGCCGTCGACCACGGCGAGCAGCAGCCGACCTTGGCTTTGGTCGAGGCCCACGGCGGTGCGAGGGTGTCGCTCGCAGTAGTGCGAGGTGCAGGCGATGTTCAGGGCCTGCCCGTGCTCGACGAGCATGGGCATGCCTGGGATGAGGTTGTGCATCTCTGCTTCGAAGGGGACGACCAGCTCTGGCAGCGAGAGCGTTGGACGGTTGCGTTCGGTGAAGCTCAGAAAGCCATCTCGCGCCGTATCCGCGCTGTCTGGCCAGGCCGCGCCGTTGCTCACCACCAGACCCAGGGGGGCCAGTGTCTGCATGTTGTAGAAGCCGCCGTTGATGGCGAGCTGGGCACCATAGCGACGCGCAAAGGCGCTGGTCGCCAGGCCGCGATCCTCTGAGCTGGTGACCACCGCCCCGATCCCTCGCTCGCAGAGCTCGATGCTGGCGACCCAGATTTCATTCGGCTCGCTGGTCGTGCGATGCAGGATGCGCACGCCAGGATAGGGGTCGCTCCATTCGTCGGCTGCCCAAGCGGGCAGCGCGAAGAGCAACGCAGCCAACGTTAGAAGCCCAAACACGTCGCGATGGATGATTCTGCGCATCTTCACCTCAGTCGAGGGGCTTCGACGCCCCTGGCGCGATGATAGCACGGCGCTCGAGCGAATGGTCGTTGGCCTCGTTCACGCTGCCGTTGCTTTTGCGGGCGTGATGAATCGCGCCCCTACGGGGCGTCATGGGTTCTCACGCTCAGGCGGTTGCAGCGGCGATTGGGCGAGGTACATGCGGAAGCGACCCCACTCGACGCGCAGCTCGTCGAGGCGGCGGACGATGGTCTCGAAGGCACCCTTGGAGGCAAGTGTTTCGAAGTCCTTGCACAATTCGGCGAGCGCCATGGCGCCCACCGTGGCGGCGGCCCCCTTGAGGGTGTGTGCTTCTCGCAAAGTGAGCTCGGAATCCGAGCCTTGGGCGCCGCGTAGCAGCGCATTGATGCGGCGCGGGGCGTCGTCGATGAAGGTGGCGATGATGCTCTGCGCGAGCTCGGCCTCCCCCATGACTCTGTCGAGCAAGGCGTCGGCGTCGAAGACAGTGGGGTCCTTTTGCATGACCGAGGTGATGGTGGGGAGGGCGTGGCGGCTGGGGCGCTTTTTGCGTTCTCGGGGCAGATATCGCAGCAGCATTTTGGTGAGCGCAGGAGCTTGAACGGGCTTGAGCAGGTAGTCGTTCATGCCTGCTTCCTTGCACCTGGCCTCGTCGCCGTGCATGGCGTGGGCGGTGAGGGCGATGATGGGAATGGGCGTGCGCAGCTGCTGGTCCTCGATCTTGCGGATGCGTCGGGTGGCTTCGAGGCCGTCCATTTCGGGCATCTGCACGTCCATGAAGATGATGTCGTAACGCAGGCCATCGGCAGCCTGCACGGCTTCGAGGCCGTTGGCGACGGCGTCGGCGCTCAGTCCGAGGCGCCGTAGCA
>JAVFAO010000661.1:0-2863 GCA_034002465.1 Myxococcota bacterium | reverse complement strand
GACGTCGGGACGGAAAGCGGCTGGACTGACTCTGAATGCGGAAAGACCCCAGTCACGACGGCGACTGGGGTCTTTGATGGCCGAAACAGTGTCGATGTGGCTTAGCTGGGCTCGCCGCCAGCGCGGTTCTTCTCTTGGTTGATCGATTCGGCCATCCACTCGATGATGATCTCGGTGATGGCGTCGATCATGGTTTCTGGGTCGTAGGTGGGTCGGAAGCCGCCTTTGTTGGGCGGGAGCGGCTCGGTGACGCCGAAGTCTGTCGCTGATTTGGCGGCCTGCAAGGCGGCACCTCCCTTGGGACGGCCACGGTCTTCGAGCGCGAGCAGGCGGTTGTCTTGCGGGGAGAAGGCGGAGCGAACGCGACGTTCGAGTGCTTCGGCCTCTTGTTCCTTTTGCTCGACCGAGCCGGCGCGTTCGAAGTGTGTGGTGTGCATCACTTCGTGCGCGAGGAGGGAGAGGCCCTCAGGAGAGCTGATGTCCCACTCCGCATCCCCGAAGAAGATGTGTTTGCCCAGGGTGAAGGCGTGTGCGCCCATGGTCGAGGCGGCCATGGCGGCGATGGGTCCAGTGTAGACGCGCACGTCTGCGATATCGGACTGTACGAACGGAGCGAGCTTGTCTCTGACGGCAGTGGGGATCTGGGCCGCTTCGCTCTTGAGGTTTGAGATCAGCGATTCCGGGTCCATCTGGCCTGTGGCGAAGAGATCGCGAGGCCGTGCGCTGCCGTGGTCGGCGAGGTTTTGGAAGCGACTGCCGACCCACTCCGCGACTGCGGTGGTGGCGCGGGTGAACTCGTTTTCGACCACCTTCTGGTAGGTTTCACCCTGGGTGGGATCCTCACCGTACTCAGAGAGGGATTCGCCGCGGGGGCCAGCGTTTCCAAAGTACTTCTCGACCACCTTGATCAGGTCGAGATTCTTGCCAACCATGTCGATGCCCTGGCCGGCTGGATCCATCTTGGCGAGCGGATCTCCGCCGCCATTCCAGGCTCGCTTGCGCAGGGGGCCTTTGCTCATGCCTGCGATGGAATACAGCGCAGGCATGTAGACGCGAGACAGCTCACTGTCGGGATCGATGCTCGCTGTGCGCTTCAGGAGGGGCAAAGCGGCGTGTGGGTCGAGCTCGTAGCGGTTGGGCGTGGGCATTCCCAGCTCGCGTCGGCCCGACGACGAAGCGGTCAAGCTGCCCAGGCTCTTTGCCAGCACCTGTGCCCGAAGCTTGTCCAAGCTGGGTTTGGACGGAGCGACACGACCTGCGACCTGCTGTGAGAGGTTGCCTGCGTTTCCGAGGCGGCTCGCTTGGCTTGCGACCCGAGCGAGCTCTGCGCCGGAAACCTGGGAGAAGAGGTCGAGGCTGGGACGAACGCCGCTTTGCAGCCCTTGCAGCACGCGCAGGCGTTCTTCGGCGGTCGCCTGGATGCGCGCATAGTCGAGGGCTTGGAAGCGCACTGGCGAAGGGGACTGGTCGGGGATGCGGAGTGGCTCCACTTGAGCGCGTCGCGTGCGTCCGAGCTCAGCAGGCAGCACCGATTCAGCGGCCAGAAGCCGGGATGAGTCCTCGCCGAGCTCATAGCGCCTGGCTTCGAAGCGGCGCAGTCGTGCATCGAAAGCCGTGCGACCCTCGAAGCTCGTCTCTTCGGCCTCGGGTGTTTCCGGGGCAGGCGGCAGCGAGAAATGGGGTACCCGCGCAGCCTCTTGGATGTTGTCGATCTGCGTTTCGATGTCGCTGAGCAGTTGTTGCCCAAGCGTCGCAGGAAGCACGGAGCTGCGCAGCTGCATTGCCGCTTGCAACATCGCTTGGGATGCGTCGAGGATCTGCTCGGTGGCCGCATTGTCGGGCAGCTCCATGAGTTTGGAGAGGAGCTGGTGATAAGGGAGAAGGTCGAGGCTGGGATCGGCCTGGGAGGCGAGCTGGATACCCTGTGCGAGCTGGCTGCAGAGCGCAGAGAGGCTGGCAAAGCGCGATTGGACCACCATCCGAGCGGCGTCTTTGGTCGCCTCGATGGTGCGTTGGGCGAGCTGACGGTGTTGGAGGCTGCCGAGGTTCTGCTCGAGCTGTGCGCGCGAACGTTGCGCGCGAAGCTCAGCACGTTGCACCCGAGCGGCCTCGGCCTCGAGCTCGCTACGTTCCACATCGCCTTCTTGGGCTCGAGCGGCAAGGCGCGTGCGCATGGCATCGAGCCGTGCTCTGGCCTGCGCCAAGGCGGCGTCGTCGGAGACGGCCTCGAGCACCTGCTGTTGCACGCTGGGCTGAGAGGCGGGCTGTGCTGAGCTCGGCTCGGCTTGCTCGTTGGCAGGAACTGCAATGCGTGTGGCCTGCACGGAGCGGATGTTGTCTTGCTCGTCGCTGGCGACATGAACCAGGGTCACGGCACCAGACTCGAGTTGCGACTGGCGCTCGCCACCGGAGAACTTGGCAAGCAAGGCCTCGAGGTCGCTGCGCAGGTCACCGCGTGAAGGCACACCCGAGCGCGCGGCACTCTGCTCCACGGGCAGTCGTCGGCCGGCGTCTTGCTCGAGCTTGGCCACGGCTTCTGGGTTGAGCAAGGCCGCCCGCAGCTGACCGCGTTGAGTCTGCACCTGCGAGAGGCGTTGCTGCAGCTGTGCTGGTGTGGGCGCAGCAGGCTGGGCCTGGGCCTGATAGCGCTGCGCGTATGAGGCGAGCGACTGCTCAATGCTGGCGACGTCAATCTCGCTGCGTTCGGCGGCTGCGCGAAGGCTGAGCTCGACGAGGCGGGCTTGTTTGCGGACCCACAGCTGCTCGTGCCTGTCCGTGGGAAGTGTCTCCCGGATCAGGGCTAAGCTGGGCTCAACAGGCTTGGATTCGGTCGTCATGGCCGAAAGCTCTTCGGCACAACGGT
>JAVFAO010000660.1:0-2867 GCA_034002465.1 Myxococcota bacterium | reverse complement strand
TTGGGCGCTTGGCCTGCTCCCCCAAGTTTTTGTCGATTGGGCGCTTGGCCTGTTCTCCCAAGTTTTTTGTCGATTGGGCGCTTGGCCTGCTCCCCCAAGTTTTTTGTCGATTGGGCGCTTGGCCTGTTCTCCAAGTTTTTGGGGAGGCGAGGCGCTGCTCGGCGGTGGAAGGGTGTCGAAGCCGGACTGGCGAAAAAAAATGCACTGGCTCGGGCCCCGGAAAAGGGCTTCCCAAGGGCGTTTGCGAGCCCCTTAGACGGCAAATCCAAGCGGGGTAAGGACTTGCGGAGCTTCGCTAAGTATCTGGAAACATTTGAGTTTGCCGCAAGTCTAGAGGGCGTGGGGAGGTGCGCGGTGTCGACCCGTCGGGGCCTAGGAAACTCGGGGCTCTCCGCGAATTTATTTCTTGACACCCCGAAACGACGTGGCTAACGTCCGCGGAGTGAGGCTGGATGTGGCTTGGTGCCTCATCCATCGTTGGTGAACCGCAAAACCAACACGGACAACAACCGCAGGGGACGTAACATGACCAAAGCTGAACTGATCGACAAGGTACACGAGCTCGCAAGCAAAGACGCCAAGGACATCAACAAGAAGCAGACTGCTGACGTGGTCGACGCCGTTTTCGCCGCTCTCTCCGAGGCGATCAAGGCTGGCAATCGCTTCACCTACCCTTCCTTTGGCACCTTCACCGTGAAAGAGCGCGCTGCTCGCGATGGCCGCAACCCTCGCACCGGCGACGCCATCAAGATTCCCGCCAGCAAGACCGTGAGCTTCAAGCCCGCCCCGAAGTTCAAGGATGCGCTTGGCAAGCCGGCCAAGCCCGCCAAGAAGGCCAAGGAAGAGAAGCCCGCCGCCGCTCCCGCCAAGAAGGGCAAGAAGTAAGACCGTGAGCGGCCGTCCCTGCGAGTGATCCTGGGGATTGGCGCTCTCGAGCGAGCAAGGATGCTCGATAGTCTGCCATCTCGAAATCAGCCGCGACCTCGTCGCGGCTTTTTTCTTTTCTTGGGCCTGAAGATGGGGTGCATTTCGTACGCTTTGGATTGCATTTTTATGGGCATATGCTCATAATGCGCGAGGAGGTGGTCGATGGTGCGACCCTTTTCCGATCGACATGTGGCAGGACGTCCGGCGATAGCCCTGTTCAAGCCGGCCGGTCGCGCGCTCTTCGAGCTCGAGTATGTGGTGCTCAGCTTGGACGAGTTCGAAGCGCTGCGGCTCGCGGACTTGGAGGGGCACTATCAGACCGAAGCCGCGAGGCAGATGAAGGTTTCCAGAGCGACCTTCAGTCGTATCATCGAGGCGGCGCACCAGAAGGTCGCCGATGCTTTGGTTCATGGCAAAGCGATTCGCATCGAAGGCGGACCTGTTTGTTTGCAGAAGCGGCGTTGCTGTCGAGTACACGACGCGGAGCTGCCCGATGCCGCGTGGGCTTGCCAAGACGCTTCAGAAATCACACGCGAGTCTTCGGACTCGACCTTGGCGAGTTCCTGTCGGGGCTCGTTGCAACCACCAGAAGGCGAATGAAAATGAACGTATGCATACCAGTGATGGAGGACCAGGGTGTCCAGAGCCGAATCAGTGCGCACTTTGGCTCTGCGCCCATTTTCATGCTCGTCGACACCGAAACGTCGGAGTGTCGTGCGATTGAGAACCGCAACGAGCACCACGCGCATGGGATGTGTATGCCACTTGCCTCGCTCCAAGGTGAGGAGATCGATGGCATGGTCGTGGGCGGTATTGGCATGGGCGCGTTCAACAAGCTCCGCGCAGCGGGCATCAAGGTCTACTGCGGGCAATTTGCGACGGTGCAGGATGCGCTGACGGCACTGCATGAGAACCAAGTCGAGGAGATGGCGCCTGGGATGACCTGCAGGGGCCATGGCTGAGGCGCTCGCGAGAGCCACCAAGTTGGGGCACAGGCCAAACGCCCAATGGACAAGCGCCCAATGGACAAGAGGGCCAAGAAGAGAGACCGTCATGCGCTCTGACCACATGACTGAGCGAACCCGCTACGAGCAAAGCAAAGACAGGGTGGTCGCGCTCGATGTCATTTCTACCTCCTCCATCCTGGAGAGCATCTCGGATGGGGTCTTTACCGTTGACCGAGATTGGCGCATCAACTCTTTCAACAGGGCGGCTGAGGAGATCACGGGAGTGTCTCGTCAGGAGGCCATTGGGCGGCGCTGCCATGAGGTGTTTCGGGCCTCGATGTGCGAGCGTGATTGTGCGCTGCGACGCACCCTCGAGAGCGGGGCCCCTATCGTCAATAAGGCCGCGTTTATCGTGGACGCTGACGGGCGTCGTATTCCGATTAGCGTCTCAACGGCGCTCCTTCGTGACGACCGAGGAGTGGTGGTAGGTGGTGCCGAGAGCTTTCGTGATCTGAGTCTCATCGAGGAGCTTCGTCAAGAACTCGTTGCGCGACAGGAGCTTGGACAGATCGTCAGCCGTAGCCCTTCGATGCAGGTGCTGCTCTCAGTCTTGCCTCGCATCGCCGAGAGCGAGAGCAGCGTGCTCTTGCAGGGCGAGACCGGGACGGGAAAGGAGGTGCTTGCGCGGGCCATCCATGAGCTCAGCCCGCGGCGAGCAAGTCCTTTCGTGGCGGTCAATTGCGGCGCGCTACCCGACACGTTGTTGGAGTCCGAGCTCTTCGGATATCGGGCAGGTGCCTTCACGGGAGCCACCCGCGACAAGGCGGGCCGCTTTGCGCTCGCGGTAGGGGGCACACTCTTTCTCGACGAGCTCGGCGAGATCAGTCCGGCGATGCAGGTGCGGCTGCTGCGGGTGCTGCAAGAGCGCGAATACGAGCCTTTGGGCAGCACGCGAACGGTTCGGACCAATGTGCGTGTTCTCGCAGCGAGCAA
>JAVFAO010000659.1:0-2892 GCA_034002465.1 Myxococcota bacterium | reverse complement strand
CTTCGGACTGCCTTCGCAGCGAGTCTCCGCCTCCTGGCTTCGACTTCTTGTCGATTGGGCGCTTGGCCTGTTCCAACTTGTTGAACAGCTCAATGGCCCCATACACCGTGCCGTCATCGAGAATGGGCACACAGGCCAGGTTGCGCGGCGAAAACCCGAGCCAAGCGCTACACTGTGGATCGAAGCGAGGGTCCGATTGCGGCTCGCACAACGCCAAGGACAATCCCTCACGCACGCAGAAGGCTTGAACCCCACGCGACAAGGGCAAACGCAGCGTGGCCTCGGGCAAGGCCACGCTCCCTGCCGCGGCGAGCACGAGCAGCTCGCTGCGGCGCAGTCCCAACACACTCAGGCAACCCGCTTCACAGCCCACCCCCGTCAAGCAGCGCTGCAGCACCCGCTGAGCCAGATCAGAGAGCGATAGCTCATCCCTTTCCCAGCCCGAATCCTCCCAGAGCTGGCCTGGCGAGCTTTCCTCTGCAGCCAGCAATGTGCGCTGACGCCGCAACACCTCCAGAGCCTCTGCGCTGTCGTCGAGCTCCTGCAAACAAATGCGCTCCCCCGTCGTGGGATGAATGACCCAGACGCGGTCGCTGGATTGCGACGCACAGCTCAAGGGCGAACCAGGCGGCCAAGACAGCACACGCATCAGCTCACGCAACGCCGACGACCAATCCGCTGCCTCGAAGTCGCGGCCAAACGCCTCGCCATCGATTCGAAATCGCATTCAGAAAACCCTCGTCCTGAGCTAAACTACGAACCGAGCTCAGACCCGCCTCGAGCATGGCCTGAGCCCGCGCTTTGCGCAAGTCCGCTTTGGCGCGTCGCCCAACTCCGACAGAAGCCCTCTCGCCCAGGTCGCCCGAAACATTCCCACGAAGTACGCTTTTGATTTTTATTCCGGATACATAGAGGATGTGCTCAACAGCATCGGCAACCGGGATGTGACCCTCGTCGAGCGCTTCCAGCGACTCTCCGAACACACGCAAATGAAGCTCGGACTCACCAACGAGCTCATGAAGGGCTGGAAGGACGCCGTTGAGGCGCTCATCATGAACCCGCCCTCACGCATCGACAACATCCCCCATGCCGTAGCCATGGTCAGCTTGCTGCGTGATGCCGGTCAGCGCCGCTTCCGCATCTTCTCGGACCACGCCGACCCCAGTGAACTGCGAGAAATCTTCAATTTTCTTGGGCATCCTGGGTTCCTCGACGAGCTCCTCGATAGCGCCATCGTCACCTCCGTCGGGAAGCTCCGCTCCCCCACCCCCCGCGTGCGCTGGGGCTTCCTCGACGTGAAACAGGTCGAGGGACTGCTGCTCGAACTCTTCGGCAATGACTCCTTCCGCGTCGCCAAAACCGCCGCCATCGCTGGCCGCCTCTCCAAGTACGCCCGCCACGAGGCCGAACGCGCCCTGCTCGAGGTCGGCATCGAGACCCAAAACTCCGTCTCGCACAACATCGACTACCTCGTCATCGGCTCCAAAGGCACAGGCGGCACCAAGCACGACAAGGTACAGGCCTTGCAGGAAGGCGGACACAAGATCAACGTCCTCGACGAAGCGGGCTTCGAGGCCTTGATCCACTCCCCCAAAGCCGCACCTTCGGAATGGCCAGAAGAGCGCAAACAGATCTTCGAGCAGTTCGTCTGCGCCCTGCGCCATGTCTGGGCCTTCGATCTCGACATCTATATGCTCAGTTACGAATACAATCCGGACGCCAATCTGCTCTAGCCAGCATGAGAGCGAGCGCTGGGACGGCCGTGACGAGCGACTGAGGACTCGACATGGAAATGCAGCTCGTCGTGATGGCCCTCGCCCTCTTCTTGGGCGTCTGGGCTGCCTCCTTCATCATGGCGGTCGCCGCGCTGCTGCAAACCCGAGCACTCAAACGACAGCTCGAAAGCCTGCGAAGAGACCTCGCTTCGCCGCGTGAGCCCAGAGGCCTCGCGCCTGCGCAGCGCGTCGCCGCTTACGCACCCCTGACCCATTCGTCACACCCAAGCCCTGGGGCCTACGTCTCGCCCCAGCCCTACGCCCAGCCCTACGCCCAGCAGCAGCCCCAGCCCTACGTCCAGCAGCCCGCAACACGACCGGCACAAGCGCCATCGCCCCGAGTCGTTGCGCTCCCTCGGCCCACAGCCAGCCCCGAGCTGCTCCGCGCTGTCGTGATGCCGCAAGGCAGCGCTCCATCCACCCAGAGCAGCCCTGTCTCCCTCGTCGCGCTGCCCCAAGCCAAGCTGGCCACGCTCGCGCCCCAAACAGCTTCACCCACTCCCCGCGCAGTCTCCGCAACCCAGGAAGCAGCACCCGCCGAAGCCTCCCAACCCAAAGCGACGACAGCGCCAACCACCGTCTCCGAGCCCACAGCTCCAGCGTCCCTCGTCCCCAACACGCATCCGCTCGCTCTCGGGTACCGACCTCGCTCGATGACTCGCGAGGATGGAGTACCCTTCGCTCGCTTTCGATTGCCTTCGACGACAACCGCAGCCGTGCCCCAGCCCTCCAGCGCCAGCGAAGCCAAGGCCGCAGCGCCGTCCTTCAGCGCCGCCGCAGCGCTGGCCAACGCCCCCAGCGTCAGCAGCTTCCAGCGCCACGCCGAAAGCCTGCTCGCGCCAGGCCTTCCCCCATCCCCTCAGCCCCTCTTGCCCTCAGCCGAAGGCGCCGCCGCAACTGCGCACGACGAAGCCCGGCCCGACGGCAGCGAGCCCCCAGAAGCGCCGCCCCTGCTGCTCCCAGAGCCAGCGGCCAAGCGCCGAGACCTCGAGACCTTCCTGGGTGCCGAGGTCTTCCTCAAGCTGGGCATCGCCGCCTTGGTCCTGGGCGTGGTGCTCTTCCTCGCCTACACCCTCAGCGATCTGGGCGCCCTCGGCAAACTGGGCGTGGGCGCGGC
>JAVFAO010000658.1:0-2919 GCA_034002465.1 Myxococcota bacterium | reverse complement strand
CGGCTCGCGAGCTGCGTGGGGCAGCGCCCCACACCCCGCCAAAGGGCTCGCCCTTTGGAATCCCTTTTCTTTTCGTCTTTTCAGAATCCATAGGAAGAATACAGGCGCTCCGCTCCGCTGGCGCCGTCTGTGGGGCGCTGCCCCACTCCCCGCCAAAGGGCTCGCCCTTTGGAATCCCTTTTCTTTTCGTCTTGTTCTGTGCGCGTTGTTGCTTGGCGCCGTCGCTTGCATCGAGCTGCCGCTGCCTATTCCAGACAAACCCGAGCTCGACATCGAAGAGAGCTCCGACCGCTTCGAGCTCCCATTCGACCTGCCCGAGCCCGAGCTCGACAGCACTGAGCTCGACCTGCCCGAGCTCGACGACGACGAAAGCGACGACAGCTCGCCGCCCATCGACCCCGACGCCCGCGTCCGCTTTCTCGGCGGCACCCTCGAGGTCTTCTTCGACCCCTTCAGCTGGCGCATCCGCGCCGAGAGCGGCTCGGTCCGCAGCACACCACACTCACCCTACTTCGCCTCTGCCTTCAACGTCGCTCTGGCACCCGCTCCCAGGGCCCCTTTCTACGACCCTACGCCTCGCATTTCCCCTCGCTCCTGGCGCGTCATCAACCACATTCAGAACGGTCCCGAGGCTTCGCTCGTCTTGGTGCTCGAATCCGAGGACGCAGCGCTGAAGCTGCGGGTCGACTTCGAAGACGCCGACGCAGGGCTGCGCATCACGCTGCGCCCGGAGGGCGCTCAAGACCAGGTCGCCCACATCGAATTCGCGTGGGAAGATCAAGGCGGCCCGCTCTACGGGGCAGGGCTAGGCCTCGATGCGCTCAACAAGCGCGGGGTCTTGACCCCACTCTTCCACGACCATGGCCCCCGCGAGTCGGGCAGCAACGATGCCAACGTGGTCGTGCCCTTCATCTTCAACCCCCAAGGCTATGCCGTCTTCGTCGAAGGAGAGCGGCCAGGGGTCTTCGACCTTGGCGTCAACGAAAACGCCCTCCGCGCACGCTTCGACAGCACTGAGCTCAGTCTGCTCATCTGGCTGGACGCCAGCCTTGAGCTGCAGCTCCAGCGACTCGCCGAGTACCACGGCAGCCAGCCTCCCCTACCGCGCTGGGCCCTGGCCCCGATGCTCGCTCGCCCCTTGGCGGAGTCCCAGGAAGAGTTGTTCGCAGCGATCGAGGCCTGGCGAGCTGCGCAGCTACCGCTGGGGGCGGTGCTGCTGGCCGACACCTGGCAAGGCGCCTACAACGATCTGCAGCCCAACGCAGTGCTCTTCCCGGACCCCGCTGCGCTGCTGGCGGAGAGCAAACGGTTGGGGGTGGAGCTGCTGCTCTCGGCCAACCCCTACCTCGACCTCAGCGACGACAGCGCGCTCGGCCCTGGCTTTGGGAGCGCTCAGACCCTCTACGACGAAGCCCTGGCCGCTGGCGCGCTGTTGATGCGCAACGACGAGCAGCCGCTGTTGGTGGAGTGGGCACCAGACCGACTTGGCGCCCTGAGCGACTTCGGGGTGGAGAGCACGCGCCAACGCTGGGCGTCGCGTGCCAGCGAGCTCTTGGGCCTGGGGTTTGGAGGGGCGCGCTTCGAGCGCGGGCTCGACTTCCGCCTTGGCCAAGCTTCTCCTCGTTTTTTCGACGGTTCGAGGCTCCCGGAGCAGCACTTGAGCTACGGTCACGCGATGCCCGAGCTTTTTGCAGCGGCGGCAGCGCAGCACCGTCCCGATGCGCTGTTGTTGATGCGGCGAGGGGCTTTGGGGTCTGTGGCGTCGGTGGGTGCGGTGCTCTTGCCGCCGCTGCATGCCGACTCGAGCGGGTCGAGCGTGGAGCGCATTGGCGGGCTGCGCTCGGCTGTGATAGGGATGCTCTCGTTGTCGTGCAGTGGGTTTGGGGTCAACGCGGCCATTCTTGGGGGCGAGCTCGACAGCAGCTCGGACCCGCGTCAGATGGTGCGTTGGGCGATGCTTGGCGCGTTGAGCCCGCTGATGATTCTGCGGATGGGCGGTTGGGAGCAGCCGCGTCAGGGTGATGGGCTCTGGCAAGCGCTGCAGTGGCGGATGCGGTTGTTGCCATACATCGAGCAGCAGCTCAGCTTTTCGAGCACACGACCGTTGTTGCAACCGCTGGGGGTGTTGAGCCCTTACGACACCAGGATTTGGGAGCGGGATGATGGATTTGGGCTGGGCACTGAGCTGGTGGTGTTTCCGGCCTTGGATGGGGTTTCGGTGCGTCGGGTGCGGCTTCCGGTTGGGCTCTGGTATGAGTGGAACGCGGGGCAGTCGTACACTGGATCCTATGATTTTGGCTTGTCCCAGAGTGATGGTCCTCTGATTTTCATGCGGGCGGGCGCGGTGGTCCCGGTGGGGCTCGAGGGTGTCGAGAGTCTCGCCGCGTGGGCGGAGCCTTCGGTGATACGGCCTGAGGACTTGGCGCACAGTCGGCATTACCGGGTGGCGGGACCGGCGTCGCAGATGATCGAGACGGAGGACGGGGCGAGGATTGAGCTGCAGTATGACCAAGAGCAGCGTGTGAGCACGCTGCGCTTGGAGCGAGGGGAGCGCTTGACGACATTGTATGTGGAGCATCTTGGGTTGAGTGCGCGGAGTGTGGTTTGTGATGGGGAGGAGGTGGGTGCAGACGAAGGGCTGGCGTTGGTGGCGTCGAGTGAGGCGCTGCCGCCGGCATATCGGGTGCTGCCCTGGGCGAGTGTGTTGAGGCTTGGCACGGATAGCGTTTGCGAGCTCCACTGGCGTTAAGCGCAAATCCAAAAGAAGGGGATTCCAAAGGGCCAAGCCCTTCGCCCACGTGATGCGCATCACCATGAACCCATTGAACCACCAAGGTTTTTCGGCAAGATCGACTTGTACAAACGAGCTTGGTTTTTCGGTCTTGTTACGATGAGTGTCAGGGTTGCTTCAGTGGGTAT
>JAVFAO010000657.1:0-2925 GCA_034002465.1 Myxococcota bacterium | reverse complement strand
GGAGCTGTGCTTGCTGGTGCTCGCCATTGTCGGCAGGACCGGCCAAGTGTTGCCGAATTGCTGCGATTTTTTTGCGGGGCGACGGCTATTGCTTTCGTTCGCTCTCGGACACCGAGCTTGCGCCAGCAACAAATCCTTCGGATTTGCGAAAGGAGGCGTGCCCTGAGCTCACTTGCGATTGCCTGCTGGAATACAGTGTCTTGCACGCATGAGCCAACAGATTGCGCGCAGAAGCGGGAGGAGACAGTGCATTGCTATTCGGCGGACAGCAATTGCTTGAGGACAATGGGAAAGCGGCAATATCGCCGAGGAGACATCTCAATCTGCGGGTTGCTGTAGCACCTTGGTTTCGTCGTCGAGCAGGGTCTTCCACGGCAGCTCCACCACCTCGTAGCGGTTGGGAATGCCCAACTGGCCGTACTCACCGTCGCCCCAGCAGGAGACACGACCATCTGCGTGGCGAGCGCAGGCAAAGGCACCGCCGACAGCGATCTGAACAGCGTCTGATATGCCGGCTATGCGTGCGGGCGCAGTGAACGGTTCGCCATCGAGTCCCAACGAAAGCTTCCAGCAGCTCACCCCGCCGTCTTCGTGGAGCGCGCAGTAACCCACATACCCGCTGAGCGCCTTGACCTTCTCCAAGCCTTCGATTTCGACCATCTCGCCCGTCTCTGGAACAAAGCCATCATTCGAACCCCAACAGACCACTCGACCATCGTTCTGGGTGAGAGCGCAAGCGGTCGCAGCGTTGACCGCCAAGGACTGGACTCGCCCAAGGGATGCGAAGGGTTTCGCTATCACGAAACAACTCGGGTCTGGACGCTCACACTCCGCGCCAGGCAGGTTGGGAACCCAACCCCAGCAAACGACCCTATCGTCGCGCCTGATGCCGCAGTCCATCTCGCGTCCCACATGCACCCTCTTGAGACGGCCGATGAGATCGCGGGTCGAGGCTGAAAACATGTCTTCGTGAGAGAGGTAGATACCCGCGCCGTAATAGTATTCGCCAGCACAATAGAGCTTGTGATCGCTGTGGATTAGACACAAGCGCATGCCACTCACCGACAAATCCTGGGCCTCGAAGGTGACAGGTGATGCTTCCTCACCCTCAGTGAATGGATAGTGCTCGTGTTGAATACAGTGGAAACGCCCGTCTGCATAGCACACACAAGTGTCGTCCCAGCCTACGCCAAGCTGTCGAACGTCACCGTCGAAGGCCACGTTTTTCAGCGGTACCGCCCAGCGCTTCCAACGCGTCTCCCGCCCCAGTTGGTCGTGTTCGTTGCTGCCCCAGCACCACACTGAGCCGTCCTTGCGCTTGACGCAGGCATGATCCTCCCCCGCCGCCAAGTCCACCGCGTCGTCGAGGTCCGGGATGAACAGCGGCGTCGCGCTGCTCGTGGGGCGAGGCTCGACGCCCAGTTGACCGTAGTCGTTCTCGCCCCAGCACAGCACCCGCTCATCAGAAGTCACGACGCACATGTGCGAAGGGCCCAGTGCCAGCTCGAGCACACCATCGAAGGGAAGCCAGGTTGGCCCGCGTGTCTCGACGAGGACATCTTGCTGTGGGCTGAGCGCCTGACCTGAGGCATCGAGCATGGGCTCGGGAAAGCTACCCCAGCAGGCAACTCGGCCAGGAACTCGCACACCGAGAACAGACTTCGCCGCCTCGGCGTCATCGGCGATGATGGCGCAAGCGTAGCGGCCCCAGTAGGGGGGCTCTGCGTGGTAGCGCTGACCGTCCCAGCCTTGCTTTTCGATGTAGACGAAGTGGCCCACAGAGACATTGCTCGGAGGCAGAGCGGGGTCCAACTGCGCAATCGAAATACTCAGCGCTTCATCCAAGGAAGAACAGCCAATCTGTCCATGAAGAAGCCAACAGTTTGACTGAAGTGGCGGAATCGTCACCCCAAGCTCGCGGAATAGCCACTCGTGCGATGCCACAAGGTCACGATGCCAATGCGACTCGAGCGGGATTGTGAAGACGCCGAGCTTCGTATCATCACCAGAAAGCCACATGGATGACACCGTAGTGTAGGGCTTGCACCCATCACGAGGCGCTGAGGACTCTGCACGTTGGCCCCAAAAAAGACATCGGTCGTCTGCAAAGTAGACATGTGTCGTGCGCAATGCGATCGCGACGAAACTCGCATCCGCGATGCCCGTGAGGCGTTCGATAGGCAGAAACTCGTCGCTCTCGAGCGAGCGACCAAGCTGGCCTTTCTCAGTATTCCCCCAGCTACCCAATCGTCCGTCCCTGTATAGAATTGCACCGTGACCTTCGACCCGCAGTTGCGACACACTTTGTTGAGTGCCGAGCACGCCATGGCTGCGTCCCCAACATCGCGCCCTTCCGTTCGCAGTCCATACGCAGGTGTCATACCAGCCAGCAACGATCGACAGCGAAGGGGGTTCGTGCTCTTCACCGGGCGCAAGCGTCGGCTGCGCGGGTTCCACCGGCGAGTGTTGTTGCTCTCCGTGAGCGTCCGCCGCAGGGGCTGGCTGAGCTTGTTCGGCTTGAGTCTCGTTCGCCGGGGGAGTCTGTTGGGCCTGTGGGGGCTTGCATCCGAAGACCCATGGCATGACGAGCAGGCACATGCAGCAGAGCAGAGCTATGCTTTTCATGGCTCCCCCGTCAGCTTCGTGTTGATTCCCTCGTGCAGCATCCGCAGGTTGTTCTCGACCCAACTGCGGTGTTCCTCCTTCTTCACCTTGTTCTTCAGGCTGTTCTTCAGCCGGGCTTCGTACAGGGGTTCTTCCGTGACGATATTGCCCAATTCATCCGTTTTCCGCTCGAAATCGGTGTCCCAATGGCGATTGAGCAGCTCCCAGAAGGCCTGCGCCACAGGGTAGTAGCTCCAGTGCCAGCGCTCCTCGACGATGGCCACGAAGCCATCGCCGTACTTGTCCTGGATACTCTTGGCC
>JAVFAO010000656.1:0-2937 GCA_034002465.1 Myxococcota bacterium | reverse complement strand
AGTTCCGGCATCACAGGAGAGGAAGGGGCCGGTCCCAGAGCAGTGTGGATCGAGGCTTCCCGCCTCGACCCAGTAGTGGGCGGCGATGCGGGCGCTTGGGGCGACGCTGGCGAGCAGGGTTCGGTTGCCGAGCTTGCGCGCGCTGATCCGAGCGCCAGCGTAGTCATTGTCGATGTAGAAGGGAAAGCGGCTGCTGATGGGCTCTGGCGGTAGGGAGTCGACGGCGTAGCTGTTGAGGTAGAGGCCACCGAGGGTGAAGACCAGGGAATCGCTGCACTGGGTTTGTTCGCAGGCGGGAACATTGAGGTAGTGGCAGTCCTCTGCTTGGCAGACGCCGAGGATGGCTTGGTTGTTGTCTGTCGCACAGAAGGAGAGAAGCTCACCGTTGTGACAGAGGCCGCGGGGATCCGTAAGGCCTGGTCGCAAAGTGTCGAGTACGATTGAAGCGTTTTGCTCGAAGTGGAGCTCGCAGCCGTTGTTGTCGCTTCCATCGAGATCGAAGTGCGTTGGCAGGCATGCTCCCATGGTACAAGTGCTGAGCTCACAGCTCGCTTCGGCGTTGGGGAAGTCGCAGGGTGTTTGGCACGCCGAGCAGTGCTCGGCATCGGTGCTGGTGTCGATTTCGCAGCCATCGCTGGGGTCGAGGTTGCAGTCGCGCCACGGCTGTTGGGGATCGCAGCTGACGGCGCAGATGCTGCTTGGATTGGAGCTGAGGCAGCGCAGCTGGCCTGGTGGTGGGTCTACGAGGGTGCAGGTGGCGCTGCATTCGTCGACCTCGGCTTCTTCGAGCTCTGTCTCGCTCACCTCATCGAGTTCGTGACCATCTGGCTGGTCGCTATCGATTTCGCCGTCGCTCAGCTCGAGGTCGCAGCCTTCACAGTCATCGATGGGGACGCAGCGGGAGCTTTCTACCCAACCAGAGGAGGCAAGCAGGCAGGTTTGTCCCTTGGGGCAGTCGGCGTCAGAGGAGCAGGCATCCAAGGAAGAGGTGCAGGCATTGGCCGAGAGCAGCACGAAGGCCGCGAGGGCGCCAATGAGACCGAGGCTCGGCTCCGGAGCAGTGGGCAGCGGCTGCTGTACGCTGCGGCTTGTCGTGGTGGTTGCTGCGCTGAGAAGATACCTGAGCATGACATGGTCTCCCGGTATGGTTGTCGTCATTCGTTTGCCGAGCCGTCGACAGGGACTGTACTGGGGAATGACGGGAAGATGACAGTGCCTGCCGCGCCTACCATCTCCAGGTCCAGCTTGCCGAGCAGGAATCAGCGAAGCAGGCGATGGCGAGCGGGGCTATCGGTTCGTCTTCTGGGAGCAGGGCGAGGGTGAGGAAGACGGAGCTGACGGCGAGGGCGACTCCGCCGCCGAGCATGAGCACATGACTGCTCATGAGGGTGTTGGCGTGGCTGTTGAGGCGTTGTTCGACCAGAGGCAGAGGGCAAGGGGAGAGGTCGCAGGCTTTGACATCGTCTTCGAGGGAGCTGGCGACGAAGTAGAGGACGACGCCGCTGAGCAGGACTGCGCTGGAGACGGAGACGGCGATGGCCTCGGCGATGAAGGACTGAGTGCTGTCCTCTTGGATTTCGAAGCCGTAGCCTTGGTCGAGCAGGAAGGGAGGTGTGGGATCGAGGCGATGAGCGGCGTAGAGCATCTCTGACACGTCGGGGTGTTCTTGGTGTGGGCCAGCAATGACCACGAAGCGCTGGTGGTCGAGCAGCATCAGCAGGTCATGCTGTTCATTGGAGCTCAGCAGGACGAGCGATTCTGCGTCGAAGAGCAGCGCGAGCAGTGAAGCGAGCGCGCGCTGTTGCTGATAGTCTCTGGGGGCATAGAGGAGGGCGTTGAGGCTGGAGCGGTTGAGCGCGATGGGGTGAGGGCGGTGTGAAGGCCGAAAGCTGTATGGACCTGCGTGCAGCTCTTCACATTGGAGGCTGATGACGTGCTCTTGTGGGGCGAGGGGGATGGAGGCGTGCTCCGTGGGCTGGATGCTTTCTCCATTGAGTCTGAGCGAACAGCTGCTGTCGAGCTCGGGGAGCCAAGTGAGGGAGAAAGCGCTGCTGACGAGCTGCGCTCTGGCCTGTTCGATGAGGTCGACGACCTCTGGGGGAAAGGCCTTGCGCGAGGGGTTGAAGAGCGGAAAGGTGGCGGCAAAGGTTCTGGCGGTGGATTCGGCTTCGTCGAAGCGTGCTCTAGCGAGTTGAATACGGATGAGGGTGGCGAGCGCCTCTCGGTAGAGGGGTGGAAGGCAGCTTTGGGTGTCGAGGCGCTCGGGTTGTGATTGAAGCTGAGCGATGGCCTCGAGCAGCGCGGGTTCGGCTTCTTGGCTGGGACCTTCGAAGAAGAGGTCGAGGGCCGACTCGAGCTGCGGGCAGAGCGACGTATCCTCTGATTGGATCATGCTCGGTTCGAAGAAGAGGCACGCGTTGTCGAGCTCTTTCCATGCCTGCACGAGCTCAGGGCGCGCATCGCTGAGTGGGATGCCGACCTGGGCGCAGAGAGGGGATGGGAGAAGGAGCAGGACGAATACGACAGTGAGGCTGCTTTTCATGTCGATTGTGGCGCGAAGCGAGGCTGGCAAGAACCCAGGGCAATCGAGCCAAGGCAGGGCGCGCATCCTCGAACAGTTGACTTGGTTGCCTGCTATTGAGCGGGCGTGAACGAGATTGCACCGCAGTTTGCGTTCGAAGTCTAGGGGCGGGCGTACGTGCGATTGGCTACATCGACGCCGACGCGCACGAATATCCCTTTGAAAAACAACTATTTGAAGTGAGCGGCGGGGGTTTGATGAAAAGCCAGAAAACGAAAAAACGCGTTCTGAGCTGAGCTCACAACGCGTGCTCTTCGCGGCTTGGGGCCGTGGGTCTATTCGCTGGGGCTGAAGACGATGGGGAACTCGATGATGCAGACGCCGCCATCGGGAGGATCGAATTTGTAGCGGTTGAT
>JAVFAO010000655.1:0-2941 GCA_034002465.1 Myxococcota bacterium | reverse complement strand
GTGCCAACTCCGGCTCGGCCACTGCGATCGTCTGCCCACCCTGGGCGCTCGCTTGCTTGCCTTGCTCGGCCAGCTCCGGGCGATGCTCCACCTCCACGTCACCGAGGTCTACACCGCTCGCCGCCCGGATTCCAGTCACAGGCAGCGCTGCTTCGTCCAGCGGCGAGCCCTGAGCGGGCTTCGCTTCGCGCTCACCTCGGTCTCCCCAGTAGTACTTCAGAGCCAGCGCCGCTGGATCCCCAAACTGCGCCGCCTCCATCGGGTTGGGCCAGTTCCCAGCGTCTCGTGCACTCGACACCGTCGAGCTTCGCTCCGCTTCGCGAGCCAAGGGGGCTGTCTTCTCATCCGCGAATTGCTTGAGCATCTTCACCTCAATTCCTGCGTTGGCGTGACTCCGAACTCTCGGGCACCAGTCGGAGCTGTGCTTGCTGGTGCTCGCCATTGTCGGCAGGACCGGCCAAGTGTTGCCGAATTGCTGCGATTTTTTTGCGGGGCGACGGCTATTGCTTTCGTTCGCTCTCGGACACCGAGCTTGCGCCAGCGCCAAATCCTTCGGATTTGCGAAAGGAGGCGTGCCCTGAGCTCACTTGCGATTGCCTGCTGGAATACAGTATCTTGCACGCATGAGCCAACAGATTGCGCGCAGAAGCGGGAGGAGACAGTGCATTGCTATTCGGGGGACAGCAATTACTTGAGGACAATGGGAAAGCGGCAATGTCGCCGAGGAGACATCAATCTGCGGGTTGCTGTAGCACCTTGGTTTCGTCGTCGAGCAGCTTCTTCCACGGCAGCTCCACCACCTCGTAGCGGTTGGGAATGCCCAACTGGCCATATTCGCCGTGGCCCCAGCACGAGACGCGACCGTCGGCATGGCGAGCGCAGCCGAAGCGGTCGCCGACGGCGAGCTGAACGGCGTCCTCGAGTCCTTCGATGCGATGGGGAGCAGGACCAAAAGGCCAATCATCGCCCCAACAGCTTACCCATCCCTCCCCATGTAGCGCGCAGTGATTGGCCCGCCCCCTGACTGACTCGAATCCGGCGCCAAGCCCTTCAACCTCGACCACCTCGTCAACGGGGTCCGTGTGGCCTTGACCGAGAGAAGCCCGGCCATTGAATCCCCAGCAATAGACCCGCCCCTCTGACTCGGTCACAGCACAAGCATGTGCCGCCCCAACCGTCAGAGACTGGACACGCCCAAGAGCTTCGAATGGCTTGGCGACGACGCAGAAGTCCTCCAATTCTTCGGTTGAACACTCTGCGTCGGGCAGCTCGGGCACCCTTCCCCAACAGACGACCTGGTCATTGCTTCGGATGGCGCAATCCATCTCACCGCCCGAGTGTACCGATTTCACGCGACCAATGACGTCGCGGGTTGCTCGCTTTCCGCGATTGGGAAAGAACTCCCAGTGCGCAATGTAGTCTCCTGGACCATAGTATGCGCCGCCTGCGCAATAGACCTTGTCGTCGCTGTGGACGAGGCAAAGTCGGCCAATCGTGAGCGAGAAGTCTTTGGCCAGGAGGGTAACGGAGGAACCGTTCTGGTCTTGATCGAAGGGGTAGCGGTCGGCTTCGAGACATGCGAGCCGACCATCGGTGTAGCGTACACAGGTATCGGTTCTGGCGAGTCCGAATTGGGCGATGTCCCCTTGGAATGCCTCAACCTTCAGCGGCACCGCCCAGCGTTTCCAGATGGTCTCTCGCCCAAGCCGTCCGTCTTCGTTGCTGCCCCAGCACCACAGCGAGCCGTCCTTGCGCTTGACGCAGACGTGCTCAGAACCAGCCGCCAAATCCACCGCGTCGTCAATATCCGGGATGAACAGCGGCGTCGCGCTGCTCGTCGGGCGAGGCTCGACGCCCAGTTGACCGTAGTCGTTCTCGCCCCAGCACAGCACCCGCTCATCAGAAGTCACGACGCACATGTGAAACTCGGCCAGACTCATGTCGACGACCGACTCAGCCAGTGGAAGAAGCTGGGGAGTGGTCGTCGTTGGGTCGTCTTGCCTTGGACCATCAGGTTGCGTCGGATCATAAGGCCAAGGCACACGCCCCCAGCAGGCAAGCCGACCTTCTGCGCTACGAGCGCAGTTGTAAGACTTGGCGCTGGCCAACTGAACCGCGCCAAAGGGCAACACCACGGGCATCGGATCGTCGATGTTGGTTTTTCGGAAAGACTCCTCCTGTCCCACGCGACCATACAGGTTTGCGAGCCGAGTAGTACTGAAACAACCGACTGCATTGTCGTCAGACAGTGCACAATGATAATTCTCTCCAGCAGTGAGTTGTACAATGTCCCCCGTCTTCGGCTTGAGAAGTGCACTCCAATCTGAAGGACGTTCGGGACGGGATCTCGAGAATGCTCGATTTCCCCAGCACCCCCAGCTTCCGTCGATGAAGCGTGCACACCCATTGTTCCGCCGAAAGAGGATCTCTCGTGCCTTCGGAGCGGGAAGTGTCTCCAAGATTTCTGTGCGGTCTTCATTACGACGCCGAATGGCAATCTGTTCCTCGACAAGCGCAAACCAGAACTGGCCATCCACTGACAGTCGTTGCGGAGGGACACCTCGGGCCCAGGAGAGGTCGAGACCGGGGCATTGATATGAGCCGTCACTGTGGTAGGTACACAGCGCTTCGTGAGGCCACACATCGACCACCTCCTCCCGCTGTGAAAGGAGCGAGGCTTCGGAGCCGACACAACGCAGGCGCTGACCGTGTCGCCAAACACAGGTGTTCGAATAGAGAGCGCGAAGGTTGACGTCGCCAACTCCAGCAGCGCGACCCGAAAAGGGTTCTTCGAGCTCGGCTCCAGGAGAAGTTGGTGCTTCATCGATTTCGAGGACGGAGGATTCGGGCTCCTGACGAGGTGCTTCTTGTCGCGACTCGCCTTCGGCTACCCGGTCCGGTACAGGTGCGCGACAGGAGAGCAACATCGCGATGAGCACAA
>JAVFAO010000654.1:0-2944 GCA_034002465.1 Myxococcota bacterium | reverse complement strand
ATCGATGCCGAACATATCGTTGTAAAGGCCGTATTCTCCCTCACAGTAGACAGAGTTGACCACCCGGGCGACGGCGCGCTTGGCACCCAGATGTTTGGCGCGTAGCGCCGCGATGATGTTAATTTCGTCGCTGTTGGTGACGGCGACGAAGAGGTCGGCGTTGGCGGCCCCCGCCTTTTTCAGTGTGCCTTCGGCGACAGCGTTTCCAGAAAGAACGATGGCGTCGTTGTCCATTTGAGATTGTTCGAGGGCCTTTTCGTCGGTGTCGATGAGGATGAGGTCATCCTTTGCGAGTACCGAGGCGATATGGGAGCCAACGACACCTAAGCCGGCGATGATGATCTTCACAGCGACCTCTGGAGCTCATCTCTCGAGAGCAGGGTGTGCAGGGGAGAGAGAGCGCGTTGACCGAGCTCGGCTCGGCTGCAGGGCCGAGCATGCCACGAGCAAGCGAGCAGGCAATTTTTGTCGATTGGGCGCTTGGCCTGTTTCCCAATTTTTTGTCGATTGGTCGCTTGGCCAGTTCCCAATTTTTGTCGATTGGGCACTTGGCCTGTTCCCAATTTTTGTCGATTGGTCGCTTGGCCTGTTCCCCCAATTTTTGTCGATTGGTCGCTTGGCCTGTTCCCCCAATTTTTTGTCGATTGGTCGCTTGGCCTGTTCCCCCAATTTTTTGTCGATTGGTCGCTTGGCCTGTTCCCCCAATTTTTTGTCGATTGGTCGCTTGGCCTGTTCCCAAGCTCTTGCATCAATGGGTGGTCAGAGCTCAGTCGAGATCTTCGATCTTCCACAGGCCGTCTTCTTTGACGAAGTCGACGCGGAAGCGGCCATAGGGCATCCAAGCGCGCGAACCCTGGGTCTTGATGAGGTTGTGCTGATTCTGACGCAGCAGGGTGAGCATCTCAGAGGTTTCGGCTGGATTGGACTCGAACTGCCGGCGGATGGTGTTTTCGTCCATGTGTGCGGCGTAGGCGGCAGGCACGAAGCGCAGGATGAGCTCGTACTTTTGTGCTTCAGCAGCAGCGAGGAAGGAGAGAAGGCTCTCTCTGGGTGTTCGTTGGGCGTAGAAATTGAAGAGCCCCTTCTCGACCTGCCAGCCACTGGAGCTGAGGCTGAGCTCGACCTCGTCGAATTCGTCGAGCGGGAGGCGCGCATCGATGTAGGCGGCCTCGGCGGAGGCTCGCTTGAGGGCCTCCACGCTGGAGGGACTGGCGAAGCCGTCAAAAGCCCTCTTGAAGTCATCGAAGGGCAATTGCTCTTGCAGCTTGGGATCGAGCAGGGAGTAGGCGCGCTTGGCATCGCTGGCCGAGAGCGCCTTTGCGTAGGCGTCCAAGGAGGACTGCGGCGAGGAGCCGCCGCAGGCAGCAAGGCTCGAGACGAGGAGCATGGCCAAGACAGCCGAAAGCGAGCGAAGGGTGCTCCGTCCCCAGGTGTCATCGAGGGGGGTCGGAACCCGAGAGCGAGGGAATGCGAGCGAGAGTGGTTTCATGCGCAGGCGACCTCGTCAAAAGCTCATGCCGAAGAGTAGGGTCGCGCCATCCCAACGAGGGCTGGGCGCAAGCGAAAAGATGTAGGGTGTGGCGGCGCTGGCCTCGGCCGTGTCCGAGGGAGAGAGCAGATACCAAATGAGCAGGGCGCTGCCAGCAGCGGTGAGCACTGCACCTGCTGCCAAGGTGATGGTTTCGATGCCCACCAGGGACTCGACCTCATCACCGAGTCGATTGTAGTCATCGGTAGAGCGAGCGACGTCATCGGTGTACTTGCTGCAGGCGGATGAAGGTGCGCTGGCGCGTAGACAATCGCCAATTTCATCGTATTCAGAGCGCTTGGAGCCCGCTGCGACGTCAACGATGATGGTGGTGACCAGAAGCGCAGCGCCGACACCAGCGGTGACTGAGCCGGTGATGAGCAGCCACGAGTTGTCGGCAGGCTCTTCGAGGGGCTCTGTGTTGGCGACGGGCAAGGGCAAGCTGATGAGCTCCGTGCTGGGGTTCTGACCCGGTCGCTCCACCACGATGCTGTGTTCCCCTGGTGGCAGATGAACGCGGTCACCCCGCAAATAGCGCGTCCACTGGACCTGTATCGCTGTGGCCTGCAGCTCTTCGGGCGTCAGAGAAAGCAGCCCCGGATTCTCGACGGCTGGACGCAGCTCCGCAAGCAAAGCGTTGACTCCCTCTTTGACTTGCTCACCCGGATTGCGGCTGAGCGCGTGCTCGGCGTACGCCAGGGCTGCATCGAGCTGTCCGCCTTCCTTCAGCGCGTTGGCCACATTGAGGGCAAGCACCGCGTCAGGCTGGGACAGGAACGCCTCGAGTCCGTAGTAGGCGGCGCAGTGGAACTCCTTGTTTTCATAAGCAAGATAGGCCTTCTCACTAAGCTCGTACGCTGCCTCGGGGTTGGGGCTGCGCAGCTCGAGGTGGCGGGGATGGGCGGGTATGACACCGCACTCCTCAGCAAAGCCTCGCCCACAACACAGCAAGACCAGGAAAGCAAGGAAGAACGAGATTTGCCTCTGCATGTGCAGGCTCCACGAGCGGTCGACTCCACTCACGCCGCTAAGATAGCACAGGCAAGCAGAAGTCGGAAACAGAGGAAAGGGGAAGAAACGCTGAGCAGCGTTTCCACCGAATCGATGCCATCGAATGTGAGCGAAGTGCTCGTATCCTTGCGCTGATCCCAAGGATAAGAAGGATCAGCAGGTGGCGCGAGCTTGGCGCCCAAGCCCAACGAATGCATTCGTTCGCTCGAGGGCACTGACCTCTCGACAGCAGCAATTCCCGCGGAATGTCGAGAGGATGCGTGCCCCTCGCTGACTTTCGATCGCGAATCGCGTACAGCTCCCTTGACGTCATCGCGACGGCAGACTAAAGGCCATCCTCGCCCGCGTCTGCGGGGCGCTGCCCAGCAAGTCAGGGAGCGCATCAGGTTGGACGGTTTGCGTTCC
>JAVFAO010000653.1:0-2953 GCA_034002465.1 Myxococcota bacterium | reverse complement strand
GATGTTGCTGCGCCAACACGGCGGCGATGTCGTGGTCGAGAAGGAGCGAACCATTGTCGTGGTCGAACCTTTGCGACTCGAAGGACAGGCGAACGGCACCGTCAGCTATACCCCCGGAAGCAACACCCCTGTGATCTGGTATCTAGGGGAAAATCAGAGTGAAACAACTGAGCCGGTGGAGCCGAAGCGTCCCCTCTTCATTCCGATTGACAGCATCATCAAACGTCTGGAGCGTCTCGAGACGCTGGCATTTCCGCGGCAGAATCCCGACGCTTCTGATGTTCGACGCTACAATCTCGAGAGCCTTCGCCAGACAGAGTGGTATCAACGACACCAGAACGATGGTCCAATCTGAGTGAGGGACTAAGGAGTAGCTTTTTTGATGCCTTTCCTCCACACTGCTCTTTCTTCGAGTCAGGGAGCGTGCCAGATGTCCTTCTTTGCCGCAGCGCGTCGTGCTTTGATGCTGAGTTTCACAGCCTTGTTCATCCTCTTGGCTAGCATTGGGCTCGGGAGCGAGGCACAAGCTGAGGAAATCGAGGTCGACATCAAGACGATCTACGCTTCCCGCGGCGAGAAGAGCATGGATAACAAACTCGAGCGCTTACGCGACGAGTTGTTGTTGGCTTTCCCTCAGTATCAGCGGTTTGCGTTGCTCGAGCAGGCGATCATGAAGCTGCCCCTGAATGAGTCTCGCTCGAGTGTGCTGCCCGATACCGAGCGCTCCGAGTTGGTGATCACCTATTTAGGGCGTACCGAGGACGAGTTGTTGCAGCTTCAGGTGGGCCTCAAAGGGAAGATCGCGGCTGACGTCAAAGCGTCAGCGGGTTCAACTTTCTTTCAGGCGGGTTTGAGCTACGAGACAGGAATTCTGGTTCTGGCCATCGAGCCGAAGCTCGCGGATTGAGTGCGCTGTGTGGTCCGCTTGCTCTCTCCTCGGTCAACCATGCATTCAGCTCTCAAGCCTTCGGCTTTGCACGACTCTTCGCCGTCCATGCTAGCCAGGTCTAGTTGGCGCGATTGCTGATTTCCCAGTGTTCTTGGTCAGTTCGCAGCAGCTGCGGTCCGCGCCTGTTCTCATTCGTTTGCTTTCGCGAGACCCTCGTCGCGCTGCATCGGCGCATCGGATGCGCCCGCGACAGACGCTGACTCGTGCCTCGCTTCGCTCACTTGTCGGCGTACTGATACCCTTGAAACTGTTTCCAGACTTGCCTAAGCTCCCGTCAGGGCCTGGGGCAGTGTATTCAGGCCTGCCCGAGGACAGCGCCCATCGAAGGCTCTCCCTCGCTGAGCCGGGGCGTCGAGCTTGCATCGAGCTGGCTGCAATCGTCCAACTCCTTCGCGGATGCTGCTGATGCCCTGAGCTTCGCTTCGGATTGCTTGTGCGCTCGAGGAGACTGAGTTGGCCAAGACTATCCTCATTTCCGGTGCCAGCGGCTGGGTTGGGCGTCATGTTGCCGATTGCTTTCTGCAACAGGGGTGGAGGGTGCGAGGGCTCAGTCGCCAGCCCGCTAGGAGCAAGCTCAATTCCAAACTCGATTGGTATTCCTGGTCGAATGACGCAGACGTGCTGGCCGCGGCGATGGAGCATTCGGATGTGGTCGTCAATCTCGTGGGTGAGCCCATCTCCGCTGGGCGGCTCGACGAGGCCCATCGGCGCTTGGTCTTGCAGAGCCGTGTAGAATCGGTTCAGCACTTGAGCTCAGCGTTTTTCCGTTGCGCTTCACCACCTGACTGTTTTTTTCAGATTTCTGCGACGGGGTTCTACGGGGATGCTGGCGAGGCCGAAGTGGATGAGCGGTGTGGTCCTGGAAAGGGTATTCTCTCTGAGGTGTGTTTGGCCTGGGAGGGGGCGCTCTCGGAGCTACGGCGGAGCGGTCTTCGTGTGCTGGTAGGACGTCTGGGGATGGCGCTTGGAAAGGAATCCGAGGCTTGGAATCAGCTGCTCGGACCGATTCGCGGTGGGCTTGGTGGGAGATTCGCCAGCGGCAAGCAGTGGTGGTCTTGGATCGATGTGGAAGATGCCGCCCGGGCTATGCATTTTCTGATCGCGCAAAGCGACGCCCACGGAGTATTCAATATTTGCTCTCCAGAGCCGGTTCGTCAGGGGGACTTGGTAGCGGCGATTGCGCAGCGTTTGCATCGGCCTGCGTTTGCGCAGCTGCCGGCCTTCGTTCTGCGCGCGCTTGGCGGGCGTGTCGCTGACGAGCTCTTGCTGTCGAGCTGCCGGGCCGTTCCGCGTCGGCTGCTCGAGCTTGGCTTCTCGTTTCTTGCTCCCCAGGTCGAGCTCGAACTCGAGCGGCTGCTCGCTTAGCATTCGTGTGCTCTCAAGGCTCGAATCCTCGACAGCCAACGCGGCGCCTCTCGAAAAATTCTAATTGATATCAATGGCTTGGAAAATCGGGGGTGCGCTTTTTCGCGCTCAAGTCGATCACTCTTCTGCAGCTCGAGATGGACCTCAGGCACGGAGGAGAGCATGATCGAAGACCACAGTTTTGTTCTGAACACGCCGTACTCGAAGCCACATGCACAGAGCAAGGCTTCGCGGGCTCGTCTGCGATGCCCACAGCCGATGCTTGCCCGCTTGTCGCCTGCCGAGCAGAGCGTCGGCGCAGCTCAGCTTGGACCTCAGCAGGGCGAGCGTCCGAGGACCGACGAAGCGCAGATGTCGTATTCCTGGGCCCTGCGCCTGGCGAGCACTTGGAGCGAATCTCCTGCGCTCTGCGTCGGGATGGAGGTGGCGAGCCAGGGTAGTCGTCTGAGATGGACCGTGGAGCTGCTCGCGCGCTGGGATGGGATCGAGTTGCTTTGGGACGCAGAGCGTCGACATAGCGTCGAACGGTCGAATCTCTTGCGAGCGTTGGCTCACCGTCAAACCTGTACGCTACTGATGTGGCAGCACAGCCCGTCGGAGCTTGGGCTTGCCGTGCCGCGCATGGAGGGAGGCGAGCCG
>JAVFAO010000652.1:0-2953 GCA_034002465.1 Myxococcota bacterium | reverse complement strand
GCATGGGCGTTTCGATGCATTGGCCGGTCAGCCTTTGATGCATTGAGACAGCAACGACCACGTTGCATTCTGTACAGAAATTTGCAATGGATTTCATGCGGTTCAACGTGATGCGCATCACGTGGGCAAAGGGCTAGCCCTTTGGAATCCCTTCTCTTTGTCGTCTCGCCACGCAAACGGTCTTGCTCAGTCCCAGTCCTCCGAGCGAATCAGCCGACCCGACTCGGCAGCACTGCGATAAGCCGCGTCGAAGAGAATCTCCATGTCGATGAGCTTGCCTTGACGCGCCGCAGTGTAGGCCGCGTGCATAACCGCGTTCTTGATCTCTCCTCCGGTCAGCTCCATGTCCGAGAGCCCCTCATAGTCAATGGGTTCAGCCGTGGGGACCTCTGGAGGCAAGAGGATCTGCCAGAGCCGCTCGCGCTGGGGCGCTTCGGGCAAAGGGAAGTTGAGCTTGAACATGATCCGCCGCTCGAAGGCCTTGTCGATGTTCTGCTTGAGGTTGGTGGTCAAGACCACCACACCATCATAGCCTTCGACGAGCTGCAGCAGCACACCGACGTTCATGTTCGAGTAGCGATCGTTGCTGGCCTTCACGGTGGTTCGCTTGGAGAAGAGCGCGTCGGCTTCATCGAAGAGTAAGAGATGGGTGGTCGGGCGCGCCCGTTTGAAGATGCGCTCCAGGTTCTTCTCGGTCTCGCCGATGTATTTGTCGAAGAGCTGCGAGGTGTTGATGCGCATCAGGTGGAGGCCGAGCTCGGTGGCGACCACCTCGGCAGCCAAAGTCTTGCCGGTCCCTGGGTCGCCGTCGAAGAGGCAGCACAGCCCAAGACCGCTTCGGATGCTGCGACCCAGGTGCCACTCATGCAGCACGCGCTCGCGGTTACGCGCGGCCTCGATGATGTCGATCAGCCTCTGCATCAGCTCCTCGCCCAGGACCAGCTCGCCCAGCCCTCTCTCGGCCCGCACCGGCATGGCGAGCTCGCCGAGGTCCATGTCGATCTGGTTGCGCGCAGCCTGATCGATCCTCCTCTCCTCGAGCTTGAGGGCCCCCTCCTGTTGCTCACAGAGCAGCGCGGCACAGCGCAGGGCCGTGGAGACGTGCTGAGGAGAGAGGGCGTAGCGCGCGTCGATGCGCTCGAGCTCGGAGGCGCTGCCCTCCTCCCCCAAATGGGCGAACCAATGCCGCTCCCAGACCTGACGACGCAGCTCGCGGCTGCGTGGGGACTCGAAGTGGCTCTTCCAACCGATGAACGGTGCCAAGGCCTGGTGAAGCGAGCTCGACTCCTCGAGGATCAGGGCGACGGCGCAGGGGAAGACCTGCAGACTATCGGCAAGAATCGCGGCGAGTGCCTTGTCACTGGCGGCGAGCGCGTCGGCGCGCCTGATCACCAGGAGCTCGCCGAAGAAGGCGGCCTCACGGCAGGCAGCCTGGACGCAGGCGGCGACCTCCGAGCGGGCGAGCCCTGGGAAATGGCCTCCCTCCAGGGTGATCACGGCACGGTTACAGGCGTTGGCGACGGCCATCAGCGCAGTATGGCGTCCCGAACCGGCGACTCCGCGCAGACAGAGCAGCAGCCCTGCGGCTGCAGGCAGCCCATCTTCGCGCAAGGCAGATGGGCGCGACCAGAAGTTTCGCAGCATGGGCAGCCAAACCGTGCGGACCTCTTCGGACAGAGCGAGGCCCTCGAGGTTGAGCGTGGGTTCGGACCAGCGGGCGAAGAGGAGCAGCTCCTGGCTGAGCTGACGGATCCCTTGGAGCATGGCCAGGCTATCGGACGAGAGCACGAGCTCGTGGCGCATGGGGTTGGGGTCGCCATCGCGCGCCTGCAGGCGAATCACGCCGGCTCTGCTCAGCGCGCGACCGCGGTGGGCCAGCAACCACAGCACTTGGCGCTCTTGGGGGGAGGTGCAGAGCAGCCGTTCGCAGAGCTCGAGGTTGACGAAGCTCATCGAGGGGTGGCCTTGTGCCTCGGCGACCAGAGCGCGGTATTTGCTCTCGATCCAGGGCAAGGCGGCAAGCCAGAGCACCGAGAGTTCGAGCTCATTGCAGTCGAAGACGGCCTTGAAGCGCTGCTCTGGGGGCTCGGCGCCGCGCGCGATGCATTCTTGACTCTCGAGCGCGAGCTGGCGCCGGGTCCAGGCAAGGCGTGACTGCGCGTGCTCATCATCGGGGCTGAGGTGGGCCTGGATGAGAAAGGCAGCGGCGTCGAGGGAGCGGCGGCAGTAGGCGCCGAGCAGGGAGATGGGGTCGATGCCAGGCTCTGCGGCCTCAGTTGGGGAGATGACCTCGGTGGCTTCGCTGGATAGCTCCGCGTCCAGGTTTTCAGAGGCTGTCGTCACAAAGACTCCAATGTAGTGGCAATGGGTAGAGGGACCCGATGGTCTTCGTGGGGCTCTGCCCCACACCCCGCCAAAGGGCGCTGCCCTTTGGAGTCCCTTTGATTTCAAACTGTTGCTGGCGCAAGCAAAGCGCCGTCAAGTGACGTTTCGAAGCCGATGCCTCTGGACGTTCGCATCCAGCACCCGTCACCACGACGACTTGCTGGCGAGAGCTCTCGGCAAGGCAACGCACCATCGTGGAAGACGCTGGCGGTCTGAAAAACGTGGTGTGCGGCCTCAGCCCCAGCGCAACCAGGTGATGCGCCTGCAGCCCCCAGCGAGGGCGCACCCGCAGGTGCGCCCTCTCGATGCGATGAGTAGCCGCGGCCGTCAGGGTCAATAGCTGTTGCTGTTGACTTCCTTGTTGACGCGGTAGTTGCCGTAGACGTCGAGTCGGGATTGAGCGTTATCAAAGTAGATGCCCACGTCTCCAGGGACGGGGATGTGCTTGAGGGGATCGACGAAGCTCCAGAGCTGGCCTTCGTGAATTTCGAAGTGCAGATGGATGGGGTAGTTGCCGCCGGTGCCGCCTTCTTTGGCGATGACCTGTCCCTGGTTGACCTGGTCGTTC
>JAVFAO010000651.1:0-2962 GCA_034002465.1 Myxococcota bacterium | reverse complement strand
CCCAGTCAGGAGCCGGGTCGCCGTGTATTTCAGGCAGCTCCTCCCAGTCTGGAGCGGGGTCGCCGTGCATTTCTGGTTCGAGGTCTGAACCGTCTTTGACGTCCTCCTCCCAGTCGAAGGCCGGATCATAGTGGGTCTCGAACTCGGGCTCATCATCATCGTCGTCATCACAGGCGGCGAGCGGTGCCGAGAGCAAGAGCGCTGCGGCGGCGGCCGCGACGCTGTGGCCGAGCTTGCTGGGTTTGCGCGCCTGCTCCTCGATGCGAAGTCGGGCGCGCAGTCGCTTGGCTTTTGCTTCGAGCAGGGCATCTCGTGCAGCGATTCGGGCGCTGAGCGTCTGCTCAGCGAGCTCGACGTGCTGGGCATCGCCCAAGGCGAGCATCGCGAACTCTAGGTGCTGCAGGGTGTCGCTGTTGACCTCGGCGACGAAGCCGCGAACCTCGTCGCGCAGCCTGTCGCTGCGGCTGTTGGGGTGGAAGAAGTCGAGCAGGCGGCTGTCGTTGTCGAGGTGGTCGGCGAGGCGGTGCAGGCCGCGCGGGTTGAAGTTTCGGTGATGGAAGGGTTTGGCAAGGAGGTGGAAGAGGGTCTCCATCTGGGGGTCGGCGAGGGTGTAGCTGAGGCCGAGGTAATTGCCGCGTAGGCGGCCTTGCGCCGCGAGGCGCTTCTCGAGCTTGGTGCCGGAGTAGATGGCGGTTCTGGTGAAATTCATGGGCACCTCGAGCCGTTGGCGCACGGCGTCGAGGTTGTGGCGAAGCTCGTCGAGCTGCACGTCTGGGTAGAAGAGCTGCAGGTTGTAGCTGGAGAGCATGTCGCGCTCGCGCAGCAGGTCGACGGCGCTGATGAGCTGGGCGGCGCTCACCTGGCGGTCGAGGAAGCGTAGGCCTTGGTCGTCGAAAGAATCGACGCCCATGAAAACCCGGTATACACCCAGGGAAGCCAGTCGCTCCCTGCTTTGCGGGGTGATGTCCTCGGGGCGCGCCTTCACCCCGATGGCGATGGGGCCATCGATGCGCTGACGAATGGCGCCCTCGAGGGCCTCGAGCCGCTCGAGCGGGCGATTCCGGGGGAAGAAGTTGTCGTCCTGGAAGAAGAAGATTCGGGTGCCCTGGCGGCGATGCAGCGACTGCATTTCGTCGGCGACCGACTCGACGCTGCGCATGCGTAGCCTGGGTCCGGGCGCGGACTTGTGCCAGGCGTGAATACAGCAGTAGGCGCAGCTCGCGTAGCACCCCCGACTCGACACCAGGTACGACGCGGGAATCCCCAGAATGCGCACCGCTTGTGGTGCATGCACGGGTGGGGGCAGCGCGTCGAGCTCGAGGATGGGCTCCAACGGCGCTTGTAGCTTCACGCTGCCATCTTGCGTCCGGTAGGCGATCCCGTCGATGGAGGAAGGCTCCGCGAGCGATTCGACGAGCTTCACGATGCGCCGCTCCCCTTCGTGCAAGATGACGCTGTCGATGGCGTCGACGTCCTCGAGCAGGGCCTTGGCGTTGAAGCTCGCAAAGTGTCCCCCCGCGGTGATGTGCGTGCTCACGCCCGCCTCGCGCAGAGCCTTGGCGAGGGCGATGAAGTCGCGCGCCCGTTGGGTGAAGACCATGGAGAGCCCGATGAGCTCGGCTTTGGCATGGACGATGGCGGCGGTGACTGCAGAGAGCTGCGAGACATGGTCGTAGCGCACCAGTGTGCTGCGGTGGCCGGCTGCTTCGAGAGAGGCCATCAGGTAGCGTAGCGAGAGGTTCTCTTCGATTTCCGGACCAACCAGGACGACATGCTTGGACATAGGACCTCCGAAGGGGGGCAGGAGAGCGGCGAGAAACCCAACGTGGGAGGTCGAGGCGCGGGCCTCGTTCCCCTTTCTCGAGCAGTAGAATCCTAGCACACCGCCTCAGCTCGAATCCAGAGGCTCATGCCCGAGATGCCCAAGGTCCCGCTGGCGGCTCAGGGGCAGATGAGCTCTCCGCTTTCGTCGACCAAGCGCGCGTCAGGGCAACGGCTAGCCTTGGTGTTGCACCACGAACAGGCAGCGTCGTCGAGGGTGCAGTCGCGTCGTTCTTGCTTTTCGTCCAGCTCTTCGGCCAGGCGGAAGAGCGTCGGGTCTCAGCTCTTGGGCTGGTTGGGCTCGTCCCGCACCACCAACACGGAGCAGGGCGCATTCTTGACCACGTCACAAGCCGTGCAGCCCAGTAGGCCACAGTTCAAGAAGCCGTGTCCAACCCCACCAAGAACCACCAGATCAACGTCGTTTCGACGCGCGAAGTCGACGATGACCTTGCGGGCTGCACCCACCTCCAGCACCGAGTCCAGCACAACTGCCGAGCCCGCCCGCTCGCGCGCCGCCGCCAGGGTCTCCGACAACTCCGCCTTGCGCTGCTCTCGGAGCCGCCCGAGCTCCACGATCGACGACTCGTCCACCAAGGGCTGCTCGGCTACCGCCAGCAATGTCAGTTGAGCCCCAGAGGCAGTCGCCAACGCCAATGCACGGTCCAGAGCGCGCAGCGACGCCGCAGAACCATCGAGTCCAACGAGAATTCGTTTGTACATTTCTCCTCCCCAGGAGCCGAGCCGCTGCACACCACACAACGACGTTCAATCCAGCCCCCGCAGCTTGTGTTGCAGCGCCAATCCTGTCAAGCCCGCGCAGCACGGCCCCGTGCCCGCGAGCCCCAGGAAAAGGTCTGCCTGAAGAACCCGGGCTTGAAGCTTCGCGCCAGCCAAGCGGTCTCTTCTGAGTCGACGCGCGCCAACCCAGACGGCGTCTGCCGAGAGGACAGCATGAAAACCTACCCCGCTCTACTCCTACTGTTGACACTCGCAAGCTGCTCGGCTTCACCCACTTCCGTGCGGGCACTCTATACCCTGCGCTCTGTCGACGGACACCTGCAAACCCGCGATATTGCCCCAGACCCCAAACCCCGTGAGGCCATCACCGGCGACGACTACTTCCAGATCAAGCTCGAAC
>JAVFAO010000650.1:0-2963 GCA_034002465.1 Myxococcota bacterium | reverse complement strand
CCGAGCTGCTTTCGCTTCGGGAGCAGTATTTGGGCAATCCCCAGTCTGAGGTCGGAGTGTTGAAGGACGCGCTCGAGGCTGAGGTGTCTGGTGTGGACGGCTGGCTCGTTCGTTGGAAGAGTGAGCACTCGGAGGTCTTCGAGACGAGCCTGAGTGAGGAGACGGAGAAGGCGAGCGAGGAGGTGGCTCAGGGCTTCGCCCCCTTCGAGAAACAGGAGGCTGTGCATGCAGCACAGCAGGCCTGGCTGGCGCGGCTGGAGGTGGCTTGGGAGGTGGACAAGGAGGAGGTGTTGAATTGGGTGACCGGGCAGCAGAGTTCGACGGCACAGAAGGGCCTACGTCAGGCCAAGGACTCCACCGAGGTCTCCAAGCTGCCCGAAGCCGCGGGTGGCCTGCAGGGCGTCGAGAAGCTGTTGATGTTGGGGTCGGCGGAGGCAAAGGGCCGCTTCGAGCAGATGCGTGCGGCGATGACGACGGAGAAGCTCAAGAAGCTCCCGCTCAAGTCGTTTCATCGGCCGCTATCCGAGCAAATCAAGCCATGGATAGACAAGTTCAATAGGACTCTAACGCCTGATGCCCCCGCCCTCGGATCATCACGAGAAGCGTTTGAAGCGTTTCAGAAAAAGATCCTATCCCATCCAAACCATGGAAGAGCAGTGCCTGGGATGTCCCGTCATGCGCTGGGCACGGAGTTCGATATCGGTGAGATCGAGAACTCGGCCTTCGAGGAAGGAGGCGATTACCACGACCACTTCAAGTGGCTCGAGGAGAACGCCTGGAAGTACGGCTTCTTCAGGCCCTACAAGGGTGGCAACGGGGTGGCCAAGAGTATCCAGGACAAGTACGGCGATGGCTTCGTGGCCATCGTCGAGGAGCGCTGGCACTGGAGCTACTACCCTGTGGCGCAGGCCTTCTGGGAGCTGCTCAATCGCCATTGGGACGACTATCAAACCTACCTCAGGGAAGAGGTACTCGTGAAGTCGTTTTCCAGCAGTCCAGACAAGGACGGCAGCATCCCCTGGCATCAGGTATCCTGGGTCGCCGACAACCTACGCATGCTGCACGAAGGCATCAACACCGAGCTTTGAGGAGGCCAGCGTGAACAAGTTGAACTGCCTGGTACTCATCGCGATGGTGCTCTCCTGTCGCGCCCCTGTGCCGGAGCGAGTCGCCGAAGGCGAATCGCGGCAAGAACCAGCTCGCCTTCATGAGCCCGAATCCTCCGTCCTTGAGAACGAGGAGCCACCCAACTCTCCTGTAGCTGAGCTCGAAGAACCCTTCTCGGGTCGCGCTGCTCGGATTGGCGACGTCAACCTTCGCGCCCTCTATTCGAACACCTGTGTTTGGCGAAACGGTCACCGCCTGCGTTGTGTCGGCTCCGACGCTTCACTCTTTTCGCAGCGGGAGGAGGTGCTCGACGTGTGGCCCCCGGAAGCGCTGTGTACGTACCACATGGACGGCTCATATCGGTGCCCTGGTCTCGACCTTTCCTGGGCGCAAGGTCTTTCTCCGCAACGCCTGTCGGTGGATGGCGAGTTCTGGTTTAGCCTTGCCGACGGCGAGATTTCGATGCGCTACCGTGAGGGCGAGCACACAGAAGTCTTGGGGACACTTCAGGCGCCAGAGGCAAGGGAGCTCGTCTTTCGCCGCGACAATGGCTGCGCACGCCTCTCGAACGACAACTGGGGGTGTTGGCCCAATCGCGGTTACTGGACCAAGAAGCCCGAAGCTGAGCGACGAAACAAGTGGGGCAAACTGGTCAAGCACCAAGACCAGGAACGGCAGGTCATTCAGGTGACAGCAGGTGGAAGACATCATTGTTTCTTAGATGACAAGCACAAGGTAGCTTGTTTTCGTCCGTTGGGCGTTGGGGACCATTTGGGAACTCTGGGACAGGAAGGTCGTGTTCGCGAGTGCAACATCGACGATCCAATGCCCGTGCTGTTGCCCTTCGACGCGGTTCAGTTGGCCAGCGCCAAGTCGTACAACTGCGCTCGCAGCGCTGACGGACGGCTCGCCTGCTGGGGGCGTGTGCCTTGGCCGTATGATCCGACGCACCCTGATGGTCCAAGGCAAGACGACCCAACGACGACCACTCCCCAGCTTCTTCCACTGGCTGAGTCGGTCGTCGACATGAGTCTGGCCGAGTTTCACATGTGTGTCGTGACTTCTGATGAGCGGGTGCTGTGCTGGGGCGAGAACGGCTACGGTCAACTGGGCGTCGAGCCTCGCCCCACGAGCAGCGCGACACCGCTGTTCATCCCGGACATTGACGACGCGGTGGACTTGGCGGCTGGTTCTGAGCACGCCTGTGTCAAGCGCAAGGATGGCTCGCTGTGGTGCTGGGGCAGCAACGAAGACGGACGGCTTGGGCGAGAGACCATCTGGAAGCGCTGGGCGGTGCCGCTGAAGGTGGAGGCATTCCAAGGGGACATCGCCCAATTCGGACTCGCCAGAACTGATACCTGTGTACGCTACACCGATGGTCGGCTCGCATGTCTCGAAGCCGACCGCTACCCCTTCGACAAAGACCAGAACGGTTCCTCCGTTACCCTCCTGGCCAAAGACTTTTCGCTCACGATTGGCCGACTCTGCCTCGTCCACAGCGACGACAAGGTCTATTGTGCAGGTGGTGCCTACTATGGTCCAGGAGACTACATTGCGCACTGGGACTTCTTTCCCGATCGCGGAAAGCGAGCCACCCGCGACGTCATTGGTCGCGTGAATTCGGTTCAGACGGGCGGTGAGATGGATTGTGCCATCCGAGCCAATGACCGCGCCGTCTGTTGGGGAAGGGTGCCCGAGCTGCCCGACGCAGAGTGTTCCTCCGAAGAACTGGAGGACTTCTGCGTCGTCGCCAAGCCATTCGAAGCTCTTGGGCGTGTCCAGTCTCTGACGGTTGGGGCGGCACATGCTTGTGCTGTGACCGAGTCAGAGGGGCGGGTCTATTGCTGGGGATTCAA
>JAVFAO010000649.1:0-2979 GCA_034002465.1 Myxococcota bacterium | reverse complement strand
TCACTGCTCCAGCTTGTGAAGAAGGCATTGGCGCAGAAGCCGTCGTTGACACAGCGCTGGTAAGACGCCACGGTGATTTCTGTTTCGTCCATGTAGAAGTCGGGGAGCTCTCGAATACGCTCGGGCTGCTCGTCGGCTTCACCTTCTCCCGAGGGGCTGCCGAAGGTGGCTTTGCCCTCGGCGACGAGCAACATGGCGGTCTGGTCGGCGGTGTCGAGGCGTGCCGCGCTCTGGGCGTGTGGTGGCACCACGGGAGTGTCTGGTGTCACGGGTGGCGTGGGCGGGGTGTGGGGAGGCACCACCGGCGGGGTGTGCGGAGGGTCTTGGGTCTGTGGCTGGGCAGGAGGGTTGGTGGGTGGTGCCAGGTGCCAGGCACCCAGTGGGTCGACGGCAAACCAGAAGACCAACCCGAGCAGGGCGGTGAGCAGGCCGATGAGGCTGAGCTGCATGAGCCCTGGTTTCTGCTTGCTCATGGCGCTGCGGCGCGAGACGGGGACGGGCTTGGGTTCGTGGTCTGGCTCGCTGGCTTTGGCCTCGGCCATGGCTTTGTCGAGCTCGGCGAGCAGCTTGAAGGCTTCTGGGTGGCGGGGATCGATGTCGATGCAGCGGCGCGCGATGCGTTGCGCTTCGATGGCGTCTTTCTTGGCGCCTTTGGCTTGCCAGCGGCCGTGGTGGGCGCGGGCCAGGGAGAAGAGGATTTCGACGCGTTCGGGAGAGAGCTCGAAGGCGTTGGTGAGCTGCTCGATGGCGTCGTCCCAGAGTTGGTGTTCGAGGTAGCCCTCGCCGCGGGTCCAGTAGGCTTCGGCGGCTTCCTCGGCGGCGAGCAGCTCTTCGCGGCTCATGCCGAGGTCGAGGGCGATGCCGCGCCGGTCATCCTGGGTGAGCATGGCGTTGCGGCGAGCTTTCTCGGCGTCGAGGCGGCTGAGGTAGCGCTGTACGACGTCGTTCTCCATGGCGCTGCCGCCGGGGCTCTTGGCGAGCATGGCGTCGAATTCTTTGCCGATATCGGCGATGCGGGCGGGTCTGGCCGCGGGGTCGACGGCGAGCATGGACTCGAGCAGGGGCTCGAGGCGTTCGGGGACTTTGTGCTGGAGTGTGGCGGGGAGGCTGAGATCGACGGCCTTCAACTTGGCGCTCTCGATGTCCTGTTCCGTGGCCTGTGTGAAGACGGGCTCTCCGGAGATCATCTCGAAGATGATGAGCGCGAGTGAGTAGATGTCGCTGCGTGGCGTCGCCTCATCGTAGTCGAGTTGCTCGGGGCTGAGGTAGCGCAGGCGACGCAGTGAGCGGGCGCGGTCTTCGGTGACTTCGTCGGCGATTTGTGCGGCGCCGAAGTGGCGCAGGCGGACCTCGCCAGCGGGCAGCAACTCGACGTGTTCGGGGCGAAGGTCGCCGTGGCTCAAGCTTGGTTCGAGGCCGTGGGCGTTGGCCAGGATGTTGGCGATCTTGGAGCCGAGCTCGAGGGCTTTTCGCCAGTCGAGGGCGCTCTTTTGTTGGATTTCGTCCTCGAGGCTGGGGTGGGCTTGCGGGGCGTGCAGGAGGACGACGCGGCCGTCTTCTTCGAAGACCCGACGCCAGGAGGAGAAGCGCGGTTGATCGGTCAGCTTGCGCATGCGCTCGAGGAAGCGTTTGCGGGCGCTGCGGCTCTTGAGCACAGCCTCGCTGACGATCAGGAGATCGAAGTCTTCGTCGTCCTTGGCGGCCAGATAGAGCTGACCCAGGTCTTCCTCGCGGAGCTGCTTTTTGATCTCGTACTCGCCGATGCGCTTCATGGCCAACCCCTTGCGGTCCGATTCAACCCACTGCACTGAATCGTGCTTGCCTGTGGTGTGTGCGCTTCCCGAAAAGCGAACAGCGCCCTTGTGCATAGAAACATTCCTGCGGCGAGTGGAGAAGGGTGGAGTGGGTAGCGTTCGAGTTTCAGCATGAATATGGGGTGGTGGTGGAGCGTATAGGCTTGTGCTATGGCGTGCTGTGCGGCGTGAGCGTTTGCGCAGAACCTGGTGGGAAATTCTCGAAAACAAAGGGAATCCAGCGCGTGCAGGAGTCAGGGTTGTACTCTGGAGCTCTCGGCTGGACTCGAGGAGCGTGGTGTGAAGAAGGCAATCGTGCTCTTGCTACTGTCGCTGTTGTTGCCGTTTGGTGCGTGGGCTGAGGAGGCTGACTTTGCTGGGGCACCGGGCAACATCATTCACTATGACGTGAACAACAAGCGTTTCGAGCTCTCGGACTATGTGCAGGTGGCCAAGGAGTATCCACCGATCGAGTCGTTGAAGGGTCCGGTGCTCGTGGTCTTTGGGGCGCATTGGTGCGAGCCGTGCAAGGAGCTGATGAAGCAGTTGCAGGCGCGTCGTGCGGAGCTGGATGAAGCCAAGGTGCAGGTGTTTTATATCCATATCGATGATGTGGATATTGGTGAGTTCGAGCGAGACTCGAAGGAAATCAAGGCCTTGGTCAAGGAGATGGCTGCAGGCGAGTCGTATCAAGGTGTGCGTTTGTTGCTGGCGGGGGACCTTCAGGAGGCGCAAGCTTGGATGGACGATCCGAGTTTCAACGCGCTCCCTGGCGCGGTGATGCTGGCGGCCAGTGGTGAGGTGCATGAGCGTTGTGGCTTGAAGGATTTCGATGCTGCGCTGGGGCGATTCTTGGAGGCGGTGAAGCCAGCGGCGGCAGAGAGCGAAGGTGAGTGAGTGATGGAGGTGGCGCGTCGACCTGAGTTCCTGTTGAGTGGGGCGTCGACGGCTTTCCATGAGACGAAGCGCAGTCGTTTCGAGGCGTTTGCGGAACCTTTTCGGTCGCCGCAGGACTTCGATGCGCTCTATGAGCGCCTTCGGGATCCGAAGGCGACGCATAGCGCATGGGCTTGGCGGATCGGTGAACAGAGTCGTTGTTGCGACGATGGGGAGCTGAGTGGCACGGCGGGCCGATCGATCTTGGTGGCCATTGATGGGGCCCTGCTCGACCAGGTGCTGGTGGTGG
>JAVFAO010000648.1:0-2986 GCA_034002465.1 Myxococcota bacterium | reverse complement strand
CCTCCTGCATCGCGAGGGCTTCGACGATGATGGAAGCGAGCCGCCGCCCATGTTCGTGCTCGAGCGTGCGTGGGTCTGCGCGTTCAGCAAACGGTATCGCGAAGCGCTGCGCAAAGACAACGTGCTGGACTATGGCTCGCTGTTGCTCGAGACGCTTCGGCTGTTTCGTCTGCATCCACCCATTCAAGAGCACTTTCAGCGGCTTTACCGCTACGTCTGCGTCGACGAGTACCAGGACACCAACCAGGTCCAGGATCTGATCCTGCGCAGCCTCTGCCCGCTGCCTCGGCCCAACCTATTCGTCGTCGGCGACGAGGATCAGAGCCTCTATGGCTGGAATGGTGCCAACCCCAGCCGGCTGCGCGTCTTGAAGCGCGATTTCGCGATGACCGAGCTGCAACTGCCCATGAGCTTTCGTTGCCCCCCATCGATCACTACGCTGGCCAACCGGCTCATTGCGCACAACGACGAGCGCTGCCCCGAACGCGCAGACCTGCGCTCGAGCCACCCCCGGCTGGCCTCCGTGCGCTGCGTGTATGGCAGCGGGTTTGACTCGTTCGAGGAGGAGGCAGAGTGGGTCGCCGCCAGCATCGCCGAGCGTCAAACACCGACCGACTGTGTCGTGCTCGCACGTCGCCGTAAACTGGTTCAGGAAGTGGCCCGCGCGCTTGAAGCCAAGGGCCTCAAGACCTACCAGCCCGAGCCGAGATCCAAGTTCGTGTCCCCGCTCGTCCGCTTCGCCCAGGCCTCGCTTAACCTGGCGCTCAAGCCCCAGGAGCTACGTTTCCTCGAGGCCCTCGCCCAGGCCTATGTGGACCTCAGCGGCGACACTATCGATCCTGAACAGGTCGCTGCCGTTGCTGGTGTTTCGGGCGACTCGCTGCTGGCTACGTTTGCCTCCGTGGGACTGGGCCTCGCCCTCAAGCCGGAGCAGCGGGCCCTCGAGGCCCTTCGGGACGAGCTGCTGGCGGGCAAAGTCCAGAGCTTCGAGAAGCGCTTGTTCGCGCTCGCCAAGGGCGGCACGCGCCGAAGCAGCAGCAGTGAGGCCGAGGCGGCCGAGGAAAGAGAGGAAGTGGAAATCTGGGAAGACTTGGCGCGCAAGGTTCGCCGTGAGCAAGGCGACGACCCCTCACTCGCGACCTTTCTCCAGGAGATGGCGCTCAAGCCCAAGACCCGACCTCGCCGAGCAGATGAGGTGCCTTGCCTTACCGTGCACCAGGCCAAGGGCGGCGGCTATCCCCACGTCTACCTCGTTGGGATGGTGGAGGAGGAGCTGCCCTCATTCCGTGCGCTCCACTCAGAGGATGCCGCCGCCATCGAGGAGGAGCGACGCGTTTGCTTCGTCGCCATCACCCGCGCCGAAAGCTCGCTGACCATGACCTACCACACCCGCTTTCAGCGGTGGTCGCGCCAGCCTTCGCGCTTTCTTTTCGAGATGGGACCGAAGGTGGACGAGGCCTGAACCGAACCCTGCTGGCAAACGATCGCGTCTCATCCTGCCTAGCCAACGCTGGCTGTGCGGTGACCACGGAAAGCAGCTCGACCTTTGCGTCTTTGCGCCTTCGCATGAGCTAGCCAGTGCTACCCGACTGGCGCTCCTCCAGTTGTTCTGCAATGAAGCCGTGTGGGTCGAGGCAGAAGGCACGGTACAGCTGAAAATGACGGGTCTCCTCGAGTGACACCACCTCCAGGCCGCGTCGGTCCAACTGCAAGAGCGTAGCCCCTGGAACCGCCATCAGAATGGGGGAGTGCGTCGCCAGGATGAGCTGCGCTGAGGCTGTTTTCTGCACCTGCGCCAGCATCGAGACCAGCTCGAGTTGGCGACTCGGCGAGAGCGCGCTCTCGGGCTCGTCCATCAAATACAGGCCCTGCCGGGAACAACGCTCCGCAAACACTCGTAAAAAGCCCTCGCCATGTGAATGGGAGAGGAAGTCCGGTCCGCTGCCGGGCAGTGAATCCAGGTAGCGTGCCACCGACCAAAACGATTCGGCTTTGAAAAACCACCCCGTGCTCAGCTTGGGCAGCCAGGCTGCTCGAAGGTGCTCGGCGAGCCCCACGCCAGACTTGTCGAGCGCCCTCGAGTGATCGACTGGCATGTACCCCTTTCCGCCGCCTGCCTCATCGAAGCCAGCTAGACCTGCCAGCGCTTCGATCAGGGTGGACTTGCCGGTACCATTCTCGCCGACAATGATGGTGACCGGAGTCGTGAATCGCATTTCCCAACCCGGATCCTTGAGAAACGGCAATGAGAATGGATAGTTGTCTGGGCGTTCCTGGTCGGGCCTCGCCCACGCTACTCGCTTCAGATAGGGTGCTGCCAACGTGGTTTTGTGGTAGCGAGGGGGGCTCATGAGGTCCTCCATCGGCCAGGGGGCTGCGTCGAGCTCGCGTTGTCTGTTCCACCGGACTAGTGACCATGCTCGAGGACTCGCCTCGGTGCGTGCTCCTTCGCCTTCACCTCGTCGCGCGCCAAGATGGGCGCTGGCCACAGACGTCCGCGTAGCTTTCGCGTTGACGGCGGAGGCTCGCTCGCCGTTGCCGTCGAGCAGGCCGCGGTGCCGCACCTGGATGCCGGGCGTGCTCGCACTGGCGAGTCGGTGCATCATGAGGGAGCAGGCGGGCGTTGCCAAGACTGCCGCATTGCTGGGACGCGCCGCCCGACGCGCACCACCCTCGGCACTGTGTCCGAAGCCTCGCCACAAAAAGTGCGAGCCTCGGGAAGACCGACGCCACAGGGTCGCCACGACGCCGCGCGGGTCCGGCCACGACGCCGCAGCCTCGTCCTCGTCGTGGACGAGCCCTCAGCCAGCTCGCCGGAGGCTCGCGGCACTTTGGCAAGGCTCCGGAAGCAGCGTTCCGCAGGCTTTGCCATGGTGTGGACGAGCCTTCGGAAAGGGCGCTGCACCCTCGTCCATGGTGTTGACAGCAGTGCGGCAAGGGTGCGGGGCTCACGCGGCGCCGCGAACGCCTTGTTGGCGTCGGTCAC
>JAVFAO010000647.1:0-2986 GCA_034002465.1 Myxococcota bacterium | reverse complement strand
CAAAGGTGCCGGCGCTGTTCCACAACGGCTGGCTTGGGCTCACCTCCACCAAAGAGAAGCTGCGGCTCACCGTCGTCGAGGTGTTGCCGGCATAGTCCGTGGCCGTCAAGGTAACGGTGTGCGCACCTGCATCAAAATCGCTGTCCGGAACGAACACGAAGGCACCGTTTGCCCTCGCCCGCGCCGTACCCAGGACGCTCTGTCCTTCGGAGAAGGTCAGCAACGCGTACGGCTCCGTGTTGCCCACGAAGAACGGTCGTAAACTGATGATGCTCGCACCGGACGGCGGTTCGGTGAGTTGCGGCGCGGCTGGGGCCGTCGTGTCACAGCCCGGTGCTGCACCAAAACTCCAAGAGTTGGGGCCAGCATACGGATACGAATCGAGCACATCGCGATCATTGCTATCCACACCAGCCACGAAGAGGGGGTTCGGGCAAGCGTGTCCCCACCAGTTGCCCTGCTGCTCATGAGACAGCTCAGCGGCACCGTTGATGGAGTTCGCGCCTTGGGTGGCCTCGATGCTGTTCCACCACAACGCGTTGGGCCAGCCATCATCACCGATGGACACACCGACCCCAAGCGATTGCTGCCCATCACCGCTCATCACGTTGGCCGTGAGCTGGTTGTCCTCAGCAATCCGCAACAAAATGCCACCAGCGCTCGCGCCGCCAACGATGGTGTTGTACGCGACCCAGGAGTCCGTCACCGGCAGAATCTCGCCCGACATCATACCGCTCAGCTCGATGCCCTGCGCAAGGTAGCCAAGGGAGATGCTGTTGTCGCTGATCACCGTCCCCGTCGTCGGATACGCCAAGGCTTGAATGCCCACACCATAGTCGCCGCTGACGATGTCGTTGCCAACAATCTGGGCGTCTTGGCTTGCCAAGACCGTGATCCCGTAGCGGTTGCTGTGCAACGCGTTGTCTGCCACCACTGCGTTGGTCGCACCGTTGACCAAGATCCCTTGCCAGAACGCTGCCCCTGGCGCGCCAATGACACAGTTGCGAAGCTCCACTCCGTCGAGCACCGCATGACCCTGCGCAGGTCCAGGCACCAGAACACCTACGCCAGCGCCGTGATCCAAGCTGCTCTGCAAGATGCTATGACCTGCGCAGTCGAGCACCTGAGATGACGCCACGATCATGACAGGACCAACGATATCATCTCCGAGCGTACAGACATTGCCGTCCCGTACACCAACCTGAGCACAACCGTCAGTGTAGCCGCTCGCGCTCCCAATGATGACCGGAGTCGCGCTGCGCTGCAGCCACAGCAGCTGCCCCTCCCCGCCAGCCACGGACCAGTTCAGCTCGCCTGTTGCCGCCACCGCTTGGGTCGCAAGCTGCCCCTGCACCTCCCGAACAAGCTCACGCGAAGCGTCGACAGGCAAACCACTCATCGTGAAGGTGACAGCGCTCCCGCTTGGCGAATGCCCAAAAAACGAGATGCTCGCAGGAGAGACCTGCAGTCGCCCCCAAGCCGCTTCGTCTGCGTACACGCTTATCCCGTTGGCCTGCCACTGCCGCGCATAGCCGCTGACGTCGGCTGGAGCAGGCAAGACGCCCAAGGTGTCTCCGGCGTCGAATTGCCCTTGCAGGTACCGACCATCATTCACCTGCCCGTCCAACGGTTGCCAACCGCCATCCCGCAGTCGTGCGAGGTAGAGCCGCTCGGCTACGACTCCCTGAGGCAGAGACCATCCTGTCAGCTCGAGGCGCAGCGTCAACGCCTCGCTCGCACTCCCTTGGTCTTGCAATGTCCAAGCGAGGAGCGCACCAGAGGGTGCAGTACCAGGCTCCCACACGTGGTCGAGCTCCGCCGCGAGCAGCTCCTCCCCACGCCATACACTCACACGCGAAGCATAGTCGGCAGGGTGGGCGCGCGAAGCACCTACGTCACGCTCACCCACGTCACGTTCAACAGGGGGGGGGGGCACAAGCAACAAGCCCGAACAAGGCAATGCAGGCAAACGCACAGACTCTGTTTCCCATTGAGTTCTCCTCAATTCGCGACCTGACACGATCGCCAGATCGTATTCAAACCTAATCCAACCAATCACGGCATGTCAACAACTACTTTTGTTTCGCTTCGTATTGCTGAGTCAACACGACCATGAGCGCTCCCTCACAGCGGGCGCCGGGCGCCTCGTATTGCCGAACAGCTCGGCGGAGAGCTCGCGCTCGGCGTGGCGGTCGACAGCTCGCTCGCGTCGAGCGAGTCTTTCACCCTCGAGCTGCGCGCGATTCCAGCAGCGGAGGAACGCTCGCAGCCAAGCGCTGGACGCGGTACCCCGTTGGAGCGGCCTCAGCGAAGGATTGACCTCAGGATTGGTGGCTCAACAGCGCCTCCACCTGCTCACTGCTGAGACCCGATTCGAGCAAGCGCTCGCGCAGCTTCTCTCGCTCGAGGCGCGCTCCCTCTTCACGCCCTCTCTCCCTCTCCAACTGCAGGTGAAACTGCCGGTCGGCGATGAACATCTGACGCTGTTCTTGGCACTCTGCCTCCTCCGGACTGAGCGCACTCCAACGCGCGATCTCGAAGGCCTGCTCGAGCTCAGCAGGCTCTCGAAGCTGCGCAGGCACCGCCTCGAGCTCAGCAGCATGCTTGAGGAACCAGACCCACTTCTCCCCAACGCTCTGCAGCTCGTCGAGGGTTCTCGAGAAACGAGGCAGCTCGACGAAGGAGAGCTCCAGCTCGCACTGCGGATAGTCGAAGAGCTCGGTGCGCTCCTTCAGAACAAAGCTTTTGAACCAGCTCGAATCGCCGTCTTCAAACATCACGAAATCCGTGATCGACAGCGCAATGACCGGCGAGATTTGTCGATAGTTGGTGCCGCTTCCGAGCTGCATCGAATACGCTTTCGCGGCGTTGTAGAGAACCCGCTTCTCGAACCCAGGGAAATTCAAGCACTGCATCTCCACAATCACCCTGGTGCCATCCTCGAGCCGCACTTTGACGTCGAGATAGCTGTCTTTGAGCCCCTTGA
>JAVFAO010000646.1:0-2990 GCA_034002465.1 Myxococcota bacterium | reverse complement strand
TGAGGGTGAGATCGTCGGAGATCGCAAGGAAGGACACGAAGCGCACGTAGAAAGGGAAGGTTTGGGTGGAGAGCCTGCCGATGGGGGGGCTGCGCTGGGGTTCGAGTAGGGGCGACATTCATGGCGCCCGCTAACCTAGGGGCGACAATCGTGGCGCCCGGTATTGCTAGAAGCGGGGTGACCTTCAGCGGCCTCGGTCCAGCCTGCGCTCCACAAATCTCACCAGCGAGTCGAGATCTTCACGAGAATGATGGATGACCTGCTGATCAGCTTGAAACGAAGGGTCGTAACGCACGCCATGTGCGCTATCGAAGAGCCGCTCTGGTAGGGCACCTGCACCCGGGACCTGCCTCGGGGCCCACTCAATTCCGTCCGCCGTTTGATGAGCTGCTTTCTGGCCCCGTGATTGTCCGGCGGTACCTCTCCACACTCGAAAAAATAGGCAGACAGCCAATGCAACGCCGCGTAGAAACGAAGGACGGGTTCCCACGCGGCGAGCTGCTCGCAGGACTTGGCCTGGCAATCAGGAGCGAGCGAAGGGCAAGCCTCCTCTCGACATTCTGAAGGAAGTGCAGCGGTCGAGAGGTCGGTGGCCGAGAGCGAGCGAATGCAATCTGCCGCTGCCGTATGCGCTTTGGCCAAAGCGACATACTCTGCCGCTGCCGGCATCTCAGCGCCTCCCAACCATGTGATATCCGGGAGGGACGCAATCGCGAGCCGACCTGGACTGCCTGAGACTTACACGAAAGTCGAAATCGAAAAGGGGAAAGCTGCGGGAGAGGCTGGCCTCGAGGTCAAAGAGACGCTCATAGGTCTCATCTGCGCCATGCTCGGCCACGAGCACTCCAGTCACGAGACCCTTGACAAGCCATCCGCCCCGTGGCCCAAGCTCATCACCAGGTGCGCAAGCACAACGCGGCAGAACCCGAGCCCACCACGGACGAAGGAACGAAGAGCGGTCCGCGCCCGAAGCCAACCGACAACAAGAGAAGCATCCATGCACCGCCTGCGCATGACCCTGGCCTACGATGGCCGCGCCTTCCACGGCTGGCAACGCCAACCGGGCATGCTCACCGTGCAAGGTGCGCTCGATGGCGCCCTGTCCACCATCTACCAAGCCGAAATCCAAACCGCCGGCGCCAGCCGAACCGACGCCGGGGTCCACGCCTGGGCACAGGTCGCCGCCTTCAACGCCCCCAAAGAACGCGACCTGCGCAAGGTGCTCAACGCCGTCAACGCCCTCACCCCTCCAGAGCTGCTGCTGCGAGACATCCACGACGTCGACCCAAGCTTCGATCCGCGACGCGACGCCATCGGCAAACACTACCGATACCTGCTCTGGCAAGGCCGCGAGCTGCCCCCCACCCTGCTCGGGCGCGCCTGGGCCGTGCCTCCCCTCGACCTGCAAGCCATGCGAGAGGCCGCAGCAGCCCTCCACGGCGAACACGACTTCTCCTCCTTTCGCGCCTCCGACTGCCAAGCGGCAACACCCCATCGACGCCTCGACAGCATCACCCTCGACACCGCCGAAGCGCCCTACCCCGCCCGCTTCGCCAACGAATCGAGCGCGCTCATCCAAATCGACGTGCGCGGCAACGCCTTCCTCAAAAACATGGTGCGCATCCTCGTCGGCAGCCTCGTCGAGGTTGGCCGCGGCAAGCAGCCCCCCTCCTGGATGTCGACACTGCTCGCCGTTTGCGACCGCACACAGGCAGGCCCCACCGCCATAGCACCAGGACTCACGCTCTGCGCCGTTCACTATCAGAACACCAATAACAAGAGCAAACAATCAGAATACACACCGTGAAAACTAAGTGAAGGGCAACTCGAAACCCGAAAGCCGAAACCCGAAACCCGAAACCCGAAACCCGAAACCCGAAACCAGGCCCATCATGAAACCCTTGACGCTCGCCCTCCTCGTCGCAGTACTCGCCGTGCTCGGCGGCTGCACTCGCAGCCCCAATGTCGAGCCCAAGCCAGACGACGCGCCGCCAAAGGCCGAGCAGAGCGCGACGACGCCTGACCCCACAACGCCCGAGAGCGCCGACACCAACGCAGCCATCGCCCAGCCCCCCGCGGCTCTGGACACCACGCCTGGTCCCTCGCCCAACACAGCACCAAGCGAGCCACCGCCAGCAGGCGAGCTCGACGCGGTCCCTGCCGAGCCGCCCCTCGCCTTGACCGAAGACCCACTCCTCAAAGAGTGCAAGGAGCTCAAGGCGCGCTTCCTCGCCCGGTTAGGTGCCGCCACCTATGCCTGTAGCACTGACGCCGACTGCTCCAATCGACCAGGCGGTATCGAAGGCGGGGGATGTGGGTCGGTGGTCGACAAAACCAGCGCCGAGGAGCTCTTCGTGATCTATTCGGAGATTCGAGAACGCTGCGCTCTGGACCTGCATTGCGCGCCACGCGTCAGCATCCCAGTCTGTCGGGAGGGGCACTGCGTCAGACAGCAGGAGCACGACCCGCCCGTCATCATCGAAGGCGAGCAACGCAAAGAGGACCTGTTGTTGAAGCCGGAGCATGGGAACTACACGCTCGAGGTCTTCCTCAACTACGACGGCCTCGACGACGACGAGAAGGCCAAAGCCCAGGCTCAGTTGCTGCCACAGCTAGGCACCGTGCTCGCCTGCTTCGAGGCTCAGCCCGAGGTCGACAAGGTCTGTGTCTCGCTCGAGTCCAAAGGCAAGAAGAAGCTCGAGCGCAGCCTCTACTGCATCCCCATGCGCAAAGACAAGCCGGTCTACCCCGAGTTTTCCGATTGCGTCGAGAGGGCCGCCGCCGAATGGGAGCTCGACGGCTTGTCGAAACGCGACGCCGCCAATATCTCGTTTACAAGCCGCCGCCGAATGGGAGCTCGACGGCTTGTCGAAACGCGACGCCGCCAATATCTCGTTTACTCGGGTCAAGAGCAAAGGGCGTTGAGGAGACCCTCGGCTCGCGCTCTCAGACTCTCCTTAGAGTATGCAGAATCCGTGGAGGGCGCACAC
>JAVFAO010000645.1:0-2998 GCA_034002465.1 Myxococcota bacterium | reverse complement strand
GTCAGGTCGAAATCGCCCGACGCGCCGAGGCCTGGAGCAGTGAAGCGCCGCGTCGTGCTGGCATCAGCTCCTTCGGCTTTGGCGGCACCAACTGCCACCTCATCATCGAAGAGCCACCCCAGCGCGAACGCGCACCCGAGCTCAGCCTGCAGTCCGGCCAGCAAGCCCAGTATCTGGTCATGCTCTCGGCGCCCAACCGGGCACTGCTTCAAGGTTACGTCGAGACCCTGCTACAACGTCTACCCGCTGTCGACGCGCCGCTGCGCGACATCGCCTTCACCCTCAGCGCCACCCGCAGCCTCGATAGCCTGCGGGCCGCCATCATCGTCGACAGCAAAGCCCGGCTCCTCGATGAGCTCGAGAAACTACGCCAAGCCCTCGCCGCCGATGGAGCAATGCCCAAGCAGCTCGGCAAGACCATCCTCATTGCACAGGTCGACCCGGTCGCCAAGTCGCCACGGCTCGCCCTGATGTTCCCCGGCCAAGGCTCTCAACGCGTCGGCCTGTTGCGCTCCTGCTATGAGCGCTTCCCCGCTTTCAAAGCGCGCTTCGATGCCCTCGCCGAGGTCGCAGATGACCTGCTCGAGCGCCCCCTCCACAGCTTCCTCTACCCCGAAGCGAGCTCTCCAGAGGAGCTCGAAGCCGCAGAGCTCGCGCTGCAGGAAACGCGGATCTGCCAGCCGGCGCTGGGTGTCCTCGGGCTCTCGCTGCTCGAGCTCTTCGAGCAAATGGGACTCGAAGCCAGCCTCAGCATGGGCCACAGCCTGGGCGAGTTTGTCGGGACCGCGGCCAGCAAAGCCCTCTCGGCTGAAGACGCCATCCGCTTGGTCGGCTGGCGCGGCAAGCTGATGTCGGGCCTGGAGCTCGAAGACAACGGGCAAATGGCCGCCGTCATGAGTGATGTCGCCACGGTACGCAAGCTGCTCGAGAGCATCGACGGCGTCGCAGTGGCCAACGTCAACCAAGCCTCCCAAACCGTCATCTCAGGCACCACCGCCGCCATGGAGCAGGCGCTCAGCAAGCTTGCCGAAGCCTCCATCTCCGCCAAGCGGCTGCGCGTCTCCCACGCCTTCCACTCTCCCATCATGCAGGCCATCCGCCCGGAGATGGAGAAGGTCTTGGCGCAGCTCAGCTTCACGCCGCCTGCGCTGCCCCTGGTCAGCGCAGCGCGCGGCCAACTCTATCCCGCAGAGCCCGGTGGCTGCCGCGAGCTCCTCGCTGCACACGCGACCGAGGTCGTCGACTTCGTCAATGCGCTCCAGCTCGCCAAGCAAAGCGGCGCAGAGCTGTTCCTCGAGATGGGCGCCGGCAGCACCCTGACCACCTTCGCGAAGAGCGCTGGCCTGCCCGCCATCCAGCTCGCCTCGGCCAAGGACGACGGCGATCTCGAGCTGATGCGTGCCATCGCCCAGCTCCTCCTGCTGGGTGTTCCGCTCAACCTGCGCCCCCTTTTCGAGGGTGCAGACGTGCAGGTGCTCACGCTGCCCGCGACCCCCATTCTGCGCGAGCAGTATCTTCCCTTCGTCGAGAAAGGAGTTCCCGTGCGTCCCAACGGTATGGATGTCAATGAGCTTCCCCCTGAGCCGCAAGCCCAGACCCAAGCTGCCCCTGCGGCAGCGGGCTCCGAGCAGCTGCTCGCCCTCTTCCGTGAGCAAACCGAGGTACTGCGCGCACATGCTGGTATCCTCGCGCAGCAGACAGCCATCCTCGCTGGGACGCCGCTGCCCGCCGTCGCCCTCGCCCCAGTCCCCAACCTGCCGCTGCGCACCGAGAGCGCCGCTCCCGTCGCCATCGCGGCCACCGCCACGCCAGAAGCAGCCGCCCCCGCTGCGAGCGCCCCGGCTGCCCCGAGCAAAGCCAAAGGGCCCGCACCGCGCGAGTTGGTGCTCGACGCAGTCGCCGGCGTCAGCGCCTTCCCCAGGGATGCGCTGCGCGCTGAGCAGAAGCTGGCCAGCGACCTCGGCTTCGACTCTCTGATGTTCGTCGACCTCGCCGCCAAGCTGCAAGAGGCCTTCCCCAGCGTCGGCGCCTTGCCGCAGAGCCTGCTCAGCGACAAGACCACCGTCGGAGACATCGTCGCATACATCGAGGAGAAAGTCGGAGCCGAACAAGGCGACGGCGAAAAAAAAAAGCCTGAGCTGAGGCTGCGCCGCTTCGCGCCGGTGCCGCTGCGTCGCCCTCGCGCGCAGTTGCCGACCAACACCGAGCTCGGCCGATGCCTCGTCGTCGTCGATTCCCAGGGGGTCGGCGAGGCTGTCATCGAGCGCCTGCTCGCCATGGGCCTCGAAGTGGTCGCCGTGCGTCCGGCTGAGCTGCACCTCGGGCTGCAACGAGAGGAGAGGCTGTGTCGCTTCGATTGGCCTGCCATTCCCGAGGCGGTCAACGACATGTGTGACTTGCTGCTGCGAGAAGACCTGCTGCCCGATTCGGTCATCAACCTTCGCGTGGCCGAGCTGCAGACCCCCATCGAAACGATCAGCGCTGACGATCCCATCCTACAACTGCCCATCTTCGCACAGCAACTCGTGGCGGGCTTGCGGAGGGTGCGCGGCGCTACCCTGCGCTGCGTCGCCTGGACCACAGGCATCGACGGCTGCTTCGGGCTGCTGCAGAACGCGGGTCCCAAAGTCTGGCAGGTTGGGCTATCGGCCTTCGCCAAGTCGCTGTCGCGGGAGTGGCCGGACACCCGAATCAGGGTCTGCGACATGGCGCCCTCACTGGCACCCGACTTCGTCGCCGAAGCGCTGCTGACCGAGATTCTGGGGCCCGAGCAAGACATCGAGGTGGGCTATTCCCCGGAAGGCCGCTTCGTGATTGGTCTCGAGGAGCTCGAGGCCGAGCCGGCGGCCATCTGGACGCCCCGCGCCGAGTCGGTCATTCTGGTCGGAGGCGGCGGTAGAGGGCTCGGTGCCAAAGCCGCCCTCGAGCTCGCCCAACGCTACCAGTGCCGCTTCATCCTCGCCGGGCGGTCGCCGCGCGAGCAAGCGCAGCCCAGCAT
>JAVFAO010000644.1:0-3049 GCA_034002465.1 Myxococcota bacterium | reverse complement strand
CGACGCCATCACCGAGATCATCATCGAGTGGATGGCCGAATCGATCAACCAAGAGAAGAACCGCGCTGGCGGCGAGCCCAGCTAAGCCACATCGACACTGTTTCGGCCATCAAAGACCCCAGTCGCTGTCGTGACTGGGGTCTTTCCGCATTCAGAGTCAGTCCAGCCGACTTCCGTCCGACAGCAAGCGAATGCAATCCAAACAAAAAATACAAGGTATTCAAAGAGTTGGCCATTCCTGGCGTGGGGAAGAGATTTCGAAGGCATGCTCGTCGCTACCGAGCATGCCCCTGAAGCGTTGACCACCTCAGCTCAGCAAGAATTGCCGGAACCTTGTTCGCATTTGCACACCAGGCTCACACCTTTGCAGCGTGGCCGCAAACCGCTTTCCCAAAGGAGCCTCCCATGAACCACCGTCTTCACATCACCTCTGCACTCGTTGCTTGCCTTGTGCTCGCCTGTCAAGGCAAAGCGGAGGAGAGCAAATCCGAGAAAGCGGAAAAGACCACCGAAGCCGCTCAAAGCCAGGAAAGCCCCAAACTCGAAGCAGAAACGGGCGCACTCCCCATAGGCGACGCAGCAGCACCCCCGGCTGCGTTCATGGAAGAAGGGCGCATGGGCCGAGGAGGGAAGGGGAAGGACACCTTACTCAAAGCCGAGGAAGCACGGCCCCGACCCGCAGCGCCTCGAGAGTCCGTCTCCCTCGGCGTCGCCATGGTCCAGGATGGTTCGGCAGGAAGCGCACCCTATTCCCTCCAGGGCGCTACCCAGCACGACCTGATCGCCGAACCAAAGGCGCGCCCAGCTCGCGACCTACCCACCGACGACAAGCTGACCGACTACGGCATCAACGGCTGGTTCGACAGCAAACTCGACCCTCTCTCCACCTTCGCCGTCGATGTCGACACCGGCTCCTACACCATGGTACGAGGCATGTTGAATCACACCCAACGCGTTCCGCCTGCGGCGGTGCGCGTCGAGGAATTCGTCAACTACTTCAGCTATGATTATCCCAATCCCGAGCAGGACATGCCTTTCTCGGTCGCCTTCGAAGCTGCGCCTTCCCCTCTCGAGCCCAAGGTCCATCTCGTCCGCATCGGCGTCCAAGGCCGTCAACCAGCCCAACAGCACCGCTTGGCCGCCAATCTGGTGTTCCTCGTCGACGTCAGCGGCTCTATGAGAGGGGCTGATCGTATCGAGCTCGCCAAGGAAGCGTTGAGAGTGCTCGTGGACCGCTTGGATGCACGCGACAGTGTCGCCCTGGTCACCTACGCTGGTCGCACCGAGGTCGTACTGCAGGCCACACCAGGCTCCCAAAAAGAAAGCATCCTCGAAGCGCTCGACGGATTGACGACCGGAGGTGGAACCTCGATGGGCACCGGCATGGAGCTGGCCTACGAACAAGCCCTATCGATGGCGAGCCCCGAAAAGATCAATCGCGTCATCGTCATCTCCGATGGCGACGCCAACATCGGCAAAAGCAGCCACCAGGCCATCCACGCCGCCGTCGCGGACTACGTCAAACAAGGGATCACCCTCACCACCATCGGCGTGGGCCGAGGAAACTACAATGATACGATGATGGAGCAGCTCGCCAACAAGGGCAACGGCAACTACTTCTACCTGGACGACCAAAAGGAGGCGATCAAGGTCTTTGGCGAGCAGCTCAATGGTACCCTCGAGGTCATCGCCAAAGACGTCAAGCTCCAGGTCGAGTGGAATCCGGAAGTGGTCCCTCGCTATCGCCTGATCGGCTATGAAAACCGCGATATTGCCGACGAAGACTTCCGCAACGACGCGGTCGACGCTGGAGAGATCGGCGCAGGACATCAGGTCACCGCGGTCTACGAGGTGGAGCTGGCGCAGCAGCAGGGCCCTCTCGGCACCGTGCGAATCCGCCACAAGGAGCCCAACGGCGACACCGCTGTCGAAAACAGTTACCCTCTCGGCGTCGAGGCAGTGCAAGGCACCTTCGAAGGAGCTTCGGCCGACCTTCGGTTTGCAGCCAGCGTTGCCTACTTCGCCGATCGCCTCCGCGGCGGCTCGCAGTACGACTTCGAAACACTGGCCGCTCTGGCCAAAGGTGCCGCTGACAAACGCGCCGAACGCCTCGAGCTGGTGAAGCTCATCGAAAAGGCTGGCGCCATGCCGCAGCGCTGAGCCCAGCAGCCCCGCGCCAGAGACTCCTACGACCCGACACAGTGGTCGCCAAGGATGGCCCCAGGACCAGGTGGTTGCGACAACGCTGCCCTCTCATGGTTTCGGCGCTTCGAGGGCGTCGCTGCGGCGTCGAAATCGACGGCTCGAGAGACGAGCGCACACCCCCAACAGCACCACAGCCAGAACAATCCATCCCAGCAAGTCGAGCCGAGAGGAGGCTGCCGCATCTCCAGCCACGGGGTAGAGCAGCGCTCCCGGCAGCAGCCCCAGAACATTGCCCAGCAGGTATTTGCGTCGGCTCACGTTCAAGACCCCAGACGCATAGCTGACGAAGGTGTAGTGCGCCACTGGCAGCAGTCTCAGCATCGCGACGCCTGCTCCCCAGCGCCAGCTCACCAAACGCTCGGCAACAGTCCAGGCGCGGTGACGCTCGAGCCGAGCGCGCAGGGCCTCGCTCCAAGCCGAGCGACCAATTTCTGCGCAGACGAAGGCACTGCAGAGGTCGACGCCGAACGCCAAGAAAGCACCGAGCACGGGCCCCAACACCGCCCCCAAAGCAGCGCCTACCCACATCCGCGGAATCCACAGCATCTCGAGGCCAAGCGCCAGCAGGAAGAGAGCGAGCAAGGACACGACCTCGGGCTCTTCGGCGAGGGAGGCCATCCAAAAATGAATGGCCTCGAACTGCCAGGCCAAGAGCGCAGCGGCCCCGAGGCTGAACACCACGCAAACAACCAGCACAATCCACCGGCTACGAGACATCAACCACTCAACCTCTGCGCAGAGACGAGGCTGCGCTCAAATCGTTTTGGGTGCGGCTATTTTAAAACGCCCGTTACGACAGGCGATACGCGCATAATCCGAGACGCGAGCTGCCTTTCTGGGTTAG
>JAVFAO010000643.1:0-3054 GCA_034002465.1 Myxococcota bacterium | reverse complement strand
AGTACTGCTCGCTCACCACCGTGTCGGCGTCCACCTTGCCACCGCAGAGAATGTGCGCAACCCGAGACGATACCGTGACGTCGTGCTCGGTGATATAGCCCGACTCACGCATCGTCCACAGGCCCATCTGAATCATCGCCAAGGTGTCGCGGCCCGCGACCCTGATCGCCGTCTTCGGGCGCGGTGCCCGGTAGCCCTCGAGCTGCATCGCCAGCACCGTGCGCTTTGCGTCGTCGAGCAGGAAGTCTCGATGAACAGTCATCTTGTCGGTCGAGCGCAGATAGCCGAGCTTGACCGCCTCAGGTCCCGAGGTCGCTACCTTCGCCATGGCGATGGTCTCGAAGGCCCGCGCCACATAAGGCATCAGCTCGATCTGCTTGGGATAGAGCCCACCCTTGGGAACCGTGAACAGGTGCTCGGTGTTGCGCAGCAACAACTCCTTGGTTCCGCCACCTGCCGGCACCAGCCCCACGCCCACCTCAACCAAGCCCATATAGGTTTCGGCGGCGAAGCGCACCCGGTCTGCAGCCAAGCAGATTTCGCATCCTCCCCCCAAGGCCATCCCCGCCGGGGCAGCCACCACCGGCTTCGACAAATACTTGAGCCGCATGAAAGCCTGCTGGAAGGCGTTCACCATCCAGTCTAGGTCGTCCCACTCCTCCTCCTGAGCGGTGAACAGGATCAGCGGCAGATTGGCCCCCGCCGAGAAGTTGCTGCCGTGATTGCCAATCACCAGCCCCTCGAAGTCCCGCTCCACACGCTCGGCAGACTCCACCACCATGCGCACCACGTCGTCGCCCATGGCGTTCATCTTGGTGTGGAACTCCAGGCAGGCCACCCCGTCACCCAAATCGATGAGGCTCGCCCCGGTGTTGCCCGCCACCTTCTTGCCGCGCTCCTTGAGCGACGAGAGCAGGATGATCCCCGGATCGATGGCCACCTCTTCGTAACACTGCCGCTCAGGATGAAAGGCCTGCAGGCTTCCAGAGACCTTGCGGTAGAACGCGTCGTTGCCTGCCGCCAACATCTGCTCCACCCAGGCGGGCACAGTGTAAGAGGCTGCCTTCATGCGCTTGACCACCTTGGCCACGCCCAGCGCATCCCAAATCTCGAAGGGCCCTAGCTTCCAGCCAAAGCCCCACTTCATGGCGTTGTCGATGGCCACGATATCATCGGCGATCTCCGGAATACGCATCGCCGAGTAGATCAAGATCTCTGCGGTGGTCTCGAAGGTGAAGCGGCCCGCCACATCGTCGGCATAGAACAAGGTCCGCAGCTTGGCCTCCAGCGGCCCAGCGTTCTTGGCCGCCTCCAAGGAAGCCGCCCGCAGCTTGCGCTGCGGCCCATAGCTCATCGTCGTGTAGTCGAGAGACAGGATCTGACTCGCCCCCGACTCGTCTTTGACCTTCTTGTAGAAACCCTGCTTGGTCTTCTCACCCAGCATGCCCTGCTCCAGCATCTGAGCCAAGAAGGGCGGGGGGGCGAAGAGCTCTCGGCGCTCATCCTCGGGCGCCCCATCGTAGACATTGCGCGCCACGTGCAGCAGCGTGTCCAGACCCACGAGGTCGGCGGTGCGGAACGAAGCGCTCTTCGCGTGCCCAATCACCGGGCCGGTCAGCGCATCCACCTCCTCGACCCGCAGCTCGATCTTCGTCATCGTGCGGATGGCGTGCAGCATCCCAAACACGCCAATGCGGTTGGCGATGAAATTCGGCGTGTCCTTAGCAAAAACCACGCCCTTGCCCAGGTCGCGCTCACAGAAGCGGCTCAAGCTCGTGCGTACACTCTCGAGGCAGTCAGGGCCCGGCACCAGCTCGAGCAGCTTCATGTAGCGCGGAGGATTGAAGAAGTGGGTGATGGCAAAGTGCTCACGGAAGCGCTGCGAGCGTCCCTCGCACATCGCCGCCGCAGAGATCCCCGAGGTGTTCGAAGACACGATCGTGCCTTCTCGAAGCACCGACTCTATCTGCGCAAACACCAAGCGCTTCACGTCGAGGCGTTCGACGACCACCTCGATGATCCAGTCCACCTCGGCGAGCTTCTTCAGGTCATCCTCGAGGTTGCCGACGCTGATCAGCTCCGCGTTCTCGGGGACATAGAACGAAGCCGGCTTCGAGCCGAGAGCCCCATCCAAGCCGCGCTGCGCCAAGCGATTCCGGAAACTTTGCGACGCGCGCGTCAGCCCCGCCTTCTCATCAGCCTCCGTCAACTTTCCAGGAACAATGTCGAGCAGCAGGGTCTGCACGCCCACGTTCGCCAACTGAGCAGCGATGGTCGCGCCCATCACACCTGCGCCGATGACCCCGGCTTTCCTGATCTCATGCGGCATCGAGCAACCTCCTTTCGAGATGCGTATCAGCAGACGCTTGTTCGCGAAATCGAGAGCATTCCGCGCACGGTATCGTGTCAGAGCGAGAGCCTAGTTCGGCCATCACTCGACAGTCAAGTGCTGCACCGCAAAAAATCGATAGCGCATGCGGATTTTCTAATGCGGCAGCAATCGAAAGTGCGCGAAGGGCACGCATCCTCTCGACATTCCTTAGGAATTGCTGCTGTCGAGGGGGCGGTGCCCGAGAGCGAACGAATGCGAGCAGCTGCGCTCGTCCCTCGCCCGAGAGCGAGCAACGCCAAAGGTCGAGCCCTTTGGTGTGGTGGGCAGGGGCCCCACTGCCCACGTGATGCGCATCACATCCAAGGTGCTGCAGTGATGCGCAATCTCGACGGTCGGAGCAGCAGTAGGAGCGACCCTTGTGGTCGCCCTCCCTGGTTTCTGCATACACTCGGGGCGTGTCCATTCCAAGACCGCGGTCGGCAGGCTGGAAAGCCTGCCCCACGTTTGCCTCTGTGCCTTCCGCCGACGTTCAAAGGCTGGAGCTCGGGGCTCGTCGTGTCGTCACAGCGGTAACGATGCGTCGAAGGCACACTGCCTACTGCAGCAGCGCTTCGAGCTTGCTCAGGGTGGCGTCGAAGTCTTCGAGCGCGGCGAGGATGGGGTCGGGCTTGCTCAGGTCGACACCAGCGTTGCGCAGCAAATCGAGCGGCGGCAAGAGGCTG
>JAVFAO010000642.1:0-3057 GCA_034002465.1 Myxococcota bacterium | reverse complement strand
TCGCTGCTGGAGCTGCGCATTTCGGTTCGGGCTGGGTCTGGCTCGTCAGGGGCTACAAGAAGACCCTGCAAATCCTGGCGACCGAGAACGGCGTGAACCCACTCTGCTTCGGGCAGACCGCGCTGCTGGGCTGCGATCTCTGGGAACACGGCTACCATGGTGACTTCGGCATCGAGCGGCAGGTCTTCCTCATGAATTTCCTCGACCGTCTGGTGAACTGGGAGAACGTGGCCTCGCGCCTGTGAGGTCCTCACCTTTTTGAACCGCAGAGAACGCAGAGAACGCAAAGCAATTCTCCTCTTCTCTCCTCTGCGTTCCTCTGCGAGCTCTGCGGTTGATAAGTTGAGGAAACAGGCCAAGCGCCCAATGGACAAGAACTCCATGAACGACGCGATGCAGGTTTCAGAAGTTGGGGGAACAGGCCAAGTGCCCAATCGACAAGAAGTGAGCGAAGCGAGGCAGGAGTCAGCGTCTGTCGCGGGCGCATCCGATGCGCCTGCGCAGCGCTGCGAGGGTCTCGCGAGAGCGAACGAATACAAAGTAAGCAGGCTCAGCGATGGCTGGGTGCGTGGGGTCGACAAGGACGGCGGTCGCCGATTGCCGCCGGACGATGATCCTGTGGCCCAGCATCTGCGCGCCGTTTGGTGGCTGCCACGCAGCCCGCTGCCTTGGCATGCAGAACGCCTCAACGGCGCTGCCTGGCTCTTCGAGCGCGAGGACGGCGTCAAGGTCGTCGCCAAGCTCTTTCGCGACAAGAGCCCCAACGACGTGGACCGCAACGCTGCCCGCGAGGCCCGCATCCTCACGCTGCTCGCGCCTCGCCTCTCGGCTCCCGCTGCTCGGCTCATCCCCAGCGTCTTCGAGCTCTGGCGCGGCGTGCTCTTCCTCGAGTTCCAAAGCGGAGACACTCTGCAGCGGCTCGCCGAGGCCGCGCTCTGGGGCGGCCAATGGATGCACTCTCCTCTGGCTCGGCCTTCGACCGCCCAGGACTTCGCCCGTGCCTTGGCGAGCCTGCACGGCTTGCAAGAGGAGCGCTTCTGGCGAAACGTGGTGCCCCACGAGGGCCTCGCCCAGGCCACGCGCTACGCCGAGGCGCTGCTCACCCAGCTCGCCGAGCGGGGGCTGCTGCACCAAGGAGAGGCGTCGGATGCTTCGAACGACGAAGCAAGTCGAAGCGCTACGGCGCTACGGCTCGGCATCTCCCGTCATCGTGACCTCGCGCCGAGGCTGTGCTTGGTGCACGGGGATATGACCACGGGCAACGTGCTCTGGGACCAGGGTGAGGGGCTCTCGCTCATCGACTGGGAGCGCGCGAAGTGGGCACCGCCCGAGCTCGACTGGGGGCGCTTGCGGGCCGAGCTTCGTCATCTCGTTCGTCGCTTCGTTGGCAGCCCACAAGCCTCGGTGAGCCGCCCGCAGCAGGTCGAGCTTCGGGCTTGGAATCAAGGACACGGAAGCGATCCCTTGAGCCTCTTCCTTCACGCGTCACTGGCGGCCTACAGCGCGCTGGGGCCGTCCCTCGACCAGCGCCTCCTCGACTTCTATGACGCCACCAGCTCGCTGCGCATCGCGCGCAACGGCTGGCTCAGCCGCGAGCAGCGGCTCGAGGCCGTCGACGACGCGCTGCAGCTGCTTCACGTCGACGCCTGAGCGCTCAGCGGCCGGGGGCACTCAAATCGAGGCGGTGCAACGAAAACTTGGGCTCCGCCTGACAGCGCTGCAGCCCCCACAGCTTGCCTGCGCCCTCGAGCAGCTGCCAGCTACAGTCGCTGCCTGCAGGCAAGGAGAAGGCAGCTTCATCCAAGCCCGACGCCTTCAGCTCCTGAAAGCGTGCTTCGCCCGCGCTCTGCTCGCTGAGAAAGGCCCGCTTCGTCCCCACGGCTTGCAGCTCGACCGCCAGCTCCGAGCCCTGCGGCGCTTGCACCCAAGCGCCAGCACGGCTCAGCACCCCATACCAGTGCCCGATCCCCGAGACCAAGGCCAGCTCTCCTTTGCCCAGCGCCACTGCGCTCAACCAGCGCGCGCCATCATAGTCGGCCACGGGTAGCGCTGCAGAGAGTGTGTCCAGTGTGCTCGCTTGGCCACCGTCGTCGACGCCCCAGCGCCGCACGAAGAGCTTACGCCCCTCTGCATTGAGGCACCAGAACTCCTCGCCATTGCGCAGCAGCAAGGCGCGGTCGGTGCGCAGCAGACTGTTTTTGCGATGCTCTAGGGCGTGGAGCACATGCACCGAGGTGTCGGCCATGCTGCGCAGGTCCTTCACCTCGTACATGGCCAGCGCATACCAGTGACCGCCCAGCTTGTGCAGGCTGGTGCTGCTCACCCCCGAACGCAGCACCAGCTTCTGCTCTTCGAGCAGCGTCCGCGGCTCCTCCAAGGGCCAGCGCGCCACCAACTGCCCGGCCCCCCGCAGCACCACCACGTCGTAGAGGCTGACGCGCCGAGACTCTCCCTCGGCCCGCGCCGAGAGCTCGGCCCGTATTCCCAGCGCTGTCTCGTCGTCCGCCATGGCGAGCGTCTCGAGCTTCAGCTCGATGTTGTAGCTCATCATCAGACACTCGCCGACACAGCGGGTGGTCCCGGCGATGGCCATGGGCCAGGCGTCGTTTTGCCAATCCGCGGCATGCACCGCAATCTCACCGCTCATCGCCGCTTCCGAGGTGGGCAGGCTGGCGCGCAAGGAGAAGCGCTCGCCGTCGAACGAATAGATCCGCTCGGCGTCGGCTTCGGAGACCACGAACGCGCCATCGACCCAACGCGCCTTGGTGAGGGACTCGGCAGACAGCCCCAGCTCGATGGGAGGGCCAGGGTCGACGCGCAGCATCGAAGAACACCCCCCAACGCCCGAGAGGACGAGCAACACAGTGATTGTAATACGGTTCACGATCCCTCCAGTCGTCATCGTTGTTGCCCATTCCCGACCATGTAGGGGCGCAATTCATTGCGCCCGCTCGACGGCAGGTCCAGGGGCGTCGCGCAGCTTCGATGAACACCCAACGCGCGAGAGGACGAGCAGAACAGACTTAGCTAAACCGTTCACGATCCCGCCAGTCGTCT
>JAVFAO010000641.1:0-3058 GCA_034002465.1 Myxococcota bacterium | reverse complement strand
CGCTGAGGTCACCTGCTCGATGAGCGCCTCTAGGCTCTCATCCGGGCTCGAGAGCCGACGCACCACCGCCCCACATTCCTGCAACCACTGCGGCAAACGACGATACAGCTCCTCGGGCTGCGCGCTCAGCAACTCCAGGCCCTGCTCACCATCGAAGCGCACCTGCAGCACGCCGCTGTGCGCCAAGGCCAGGCTCGCCAGCTCCCGAGGTTTGTCGGTCTGCAGCAATATCCGCATCGGGTGCTGCTCCCGAAGCGCCTCGAGCAAGCTCTTCACCTGACCGTGACCCAAGAGGCGACCATGGGCTAAGATCGCCACCCGGTCGGTCAGCGACTCGATCTCATGCAGCACGTGCGAGGAAATCAACACCGTGTGCGCCGTCTTGCCCAGCTCCTCCACCAATTGCCGAATGCGCCGGCGACTCGGTGGATCGACCCCCAGAAAGGGCTCGTCCAAGAGCACCACGTCCACGTCGACATTCAACGCCAGCGCCAGCTTCAGCCGCTGCCGCATGCCCCGCGACCAGGTCCGATAGATGCGATGACCCTCCGCCAACAAGCCCACGGATTCGAGGGCAGCGTCTGCCTTTTTCCGCGCATTCTTCGCACTTTCGCCGCGGGAAACGAAGCCTATCTCGAGATTCTGCCGCGCGCTCAGCCGATCAAAAAAGCACTCGCTCGCCGGAACCAAGGCAATCCGCGCGCGAATACTCGCGTCCTCGAAGGGATCGCCGCCGAGCACCTGCAGCTCCCCCTCTCGCGCCGGCATCAAGCCAGTCAGGAGGCGCATCAAGGTGGTCTTGCCGCTGCCGTTGGGGCCCACCAAGCCAGTGATCCCAGGCGCCATCGAGAGGCTCACCGAGCTCAGCCCAACCACCTCTCCATAGAATACAGAGACCTCGTCGAGGACTACGCTCGGCTCCGCACTGACGTGCTCCTCGCTCATGGGATCATCTCCTTGGCCACGCGCCAGCTACAGGATAGAAGGCCCAGCGCGCCGAGGACCAGCAACATCGCTCCGCCAGCAATGGCCTGCTCAGTGGCACCGCCCGCAAAGAACGCCTCGATCACCGATTGACCTGCCGACATCGGCCCCATCGGCCAACTGATGCGCATCGCCGAACGCAGGATTTCAGGCCCGAAAAAGCATCCCAAGGACAGAATCAGTGCCCAGCGCGAGCGGTGGGTGAAGACGCTCGCCGCCAACGCCACACCCGCGTAGCCCAAGCCGATGAGCGCGCTCACCAGCAGCGCCAAGGCGCTGACCTCGGCGCTGTCGAGCGCATCGACCCCCGACAAGACGCCCCAGCGAAGGGCCGCCATCACCAACGAGGGCAGACCCAAGAGCAGGACACAGGGCAGGGCCACTCCCAGGTATTTGCCCCAAGCGTAGTCAAAGGGCCTGACGCGGCGAGTGGCGTAGAGAAAGAGCACGTCTTGGTTGCGGTCCTCGGCCACCAGCGGCGCGCCCAGCGCCATGCTCAGCAGCAACACTGGGAACGCCTGAACCTTCAAAAAAGAGTGCACCGGGTCCCAGCCAAGATTGGCACCAAAGCTCGCCTCGGCGGCCATGTTGGCGATGATCACCAGCGCGAAGACGAGCAGCGGGATCAGGCTGAAGATGAAGAGGGTGCGCACCAGCTTGCGTCGCGACGCCAGGCGCAGCTCACGCACGCTGATGGCCCAGCTCACCCGCAATCCCAGCCGGCCTTCGCTTGGTCTCTCGGGCACCGACCTCTCGACAGCAGCAAATCCTTTGGATTGGCGCGAGGATGCGTGCCCTTCGCTCACGTTCGATTGCAACTGCCCGCTCATCGCGCCTCCTCCCCATGCTCGGACGCCTGGGCCTTCTCCCCCGAATCCTCGACGGAGGGTGCCGCTGCCTCGCTCGCGTCTTCGCCGGCTAGCTTGTGCTCAGGAGCAAGCGGGCCTCCTTGCATGCGCTCCACCACGGCGTCCTCGAGCTGGCGCAGCTCCTCACCCAAAAAGCGCACCTCGACCTTGCGCTGAGCGCACAGCCGCCAGAATAGCTGCAAGCTCGCAGGGGTGTCGTCGAACTCGAGGCTGCGCAGCGCCGTCTCGCTGTCCTCGCCAAGCCTGGCGTTGCTCGGGGCTTCGAGCAGCACGGCGCGCGCGCCTTCGGCCTGCATCGCCGCAGAAAAGGCCTCGTCGAAGCCAAGACCTCTGGCGAGCAGCGTTTCTTGGCGGCGCCCCAAGAGCTCGGAGGTGGGGCCGGCGTAGGCCACGCAGCCGCCCTCGAGCAGCAGCATCTCGTCGCACAAGAGCTCGGCGTCCTGCATGATGTGCGTGCTCAGCAGCACCAGGTTGCCGCGCTCGCGCAGCTCCTTGATGAGGCTGAGCAGCTCTCGGCGGCTCGCCGGATCCAAGCCCAGCGTGGGCTCGTCGAGGATCAGCACCCGCGGCTCGTGCACCAAGCACATGGCCAGCTTGGTCTTCTGCTTCATCCCTGTGGAGTAGCTCTCGCTCGGTCGGTAGCGCTCCTCGCCCATGCCCATGGCGTCGAGGGTGCGGTGCGCTCGGCGCAGCGCCTCCCGGCTCGTCAGTCCCGAGAGCAGGCCTGCGAACGAGACCGCGTCGACCCCTGAGGCGCCGGGGAAAATGCCTGCTTGCTCGGCCATCACGCCGCAGAAAGCGCGCACCGCCATCGCCTCGCGCGGCAGCGCCCGGCCCAACACGCTGAGCCGCCCGCTGCGCGCCCGCAGCACGCCCAGCATAGCGCCAATCAGGGTGGATTTGCCGGCACCATTGGCGCCCACCAAGCCCACCGCACGGCCGCAGAGCTTGGCCTCGAGCCCGCGCAGCACGGGCCGACCGCCGCGCTCGAGCTGTAGGCTCTCAATCTCAATCCATGCTTTCGCGTTCATCCGAGAGGTCCTAGCGTAACGAGCAGGTCATCGCGCTTGAGCAAGTAGGGGCGTATGGCAATACGCCCCTCCGACGATCGCTGTGTCGGGAAGGCCAGGGCGGGCGTATTGCCATACGCCCCTCCTACGATTGATGTGTCGGGAAGACGAGGGCGGGCGTAAGGCCATACGCCT
>JAVFAO010000640.1:0-3076 GCA_034002465.1 Myxococcota bacterium | reverse complement strand
ACAACAGAAGATCGGGTTGACGTGCACGATCATCTGCACCTGCTGCCGCTCCAACAGGTACAGCGCACGCCCCACGTTCACCGCGGTCTCGCCGGCGAGCTGCGCGCCCATGCCATGACGCTCGAGAAGGGCCGCACACTCGCTCCACTCGGGCTCCACATCCTCGCCCAAGAGGTCCGCTGCCAGCTTCTCGTAGCCCGCCTCGAACTGACGCAGCGTACGCAACACCGCAGGACGCTCCAAACCAGCATGCACGTCGAGGTCCAGGAAGTGGTGGCTCATGTCGCTCAGCGAGGGGATCACCAGCTCCGCCCCGTGGGCGTGGATCAGCTCCGCCAAGCCCTGGTTCACCAGCTCGTTGTACTTGACATAGAGGTCGCCCAGCACCGCTACCCGCGGCTTGCCACCACGCGGAGCCGTCGGCAGCTCCCGAAAACGCTGCAGCGCCTGCTTCAACGCCGCCTTCAAACCCGAACCCGACGAGAGCGCCTCCAGCAGCAACGCCTCTGCCTCGTCGAAGACGCGGTCGGCGCTGCCCGCCTCCAGCTCATAGGCCTTCGCGCGGAAGTAGACCTTGTACAACAAGCTCGCCACCACCGAACACTCGAAGATGCGCATCCCCAGCATTCCCGGCAGCTCCGCCCCTGGCTCCAACATGTTCAGCGCGCCAAGCTTGGGCTCGCCCATACCCGAGGCTTTGGCCGCAAGCCGGATCATCTCCGGAAACTGCGGGAAATTGCAGGCCATGCAGATACTGGGCAGATACACATACGTGCCAGAGGCCTCGAGATTGTACTCCCGAATCGCCTCGATCACCCCGCCCGCGATCGCCACAGCCGGCATACACTCGCCGCCATTGGCGTAGCGATAGCCCGTCTCCAACGCCGCCGCGTCGTTGCGCAGCAGCCGTGTGGGATAGCCTGCGGCCTCGAAGCTGCGCGCCCAAAACGCGCTCAGCAAACGGCTCAGGTGCGGCATCAAGACCGTGTCGCCAGGCGCCAGAGAGGCCGGACGCGGCAGGGCCGCCTGAAGCTGCACCCCTGGTTTCCCCAAAAAAGCCGCAAAGCTGCGCAGCGCCGCCTCGATGCGGGTCTGGAAGCCCACCGGCGAGGCGTGCTCGTCGACCTGAAGGACGAGATAGGGCTTGTGCGCGGCGCTCATGACGTCCTTCACCATGCTGATGAGGAAGGCGTCGGGGCTGCACCGGAAACAGCTCAAATAAATGACGAAGAGCTGCTCGGTCTGGGCCGCCAGGTGAGCAGCCCTCAGAATGGTCTTGCCATAGCCCCAGTGCATGCGCTCATAACTGCTGCCAAGCGCCGCCGCTGTCGCCGCCTCGAGGGCGGCAGCATCTTCATCCGTCTCCTCCGGAGCGCCCGGCTTGCGAAGCATCGCCGCCAGCTCGTCCTGCCAATAGACCTCGACGCCACGCGCCTCCAGCATCTCGGCGAGGCCCAGGTTGAGCGCCTCATCAAAAGCGACGTAGGGACGTCCCACCAGCACCACCGCCATTCTTTTGCTGATGGGACGCTTCTCCTCTTCTCCCGAGTCCATGTTGATTGGGCGCTTGGCCTGGTCCCCCGAGTTTTTGTTGATTGGGCGCTTGGCCTCTTCTCCCGAGTCCATGTTGATTGGGCGCTTGTCCTCGTCCCCCAGGTCTGTTGAGGCACCGCCCTCGACAGGCAGGGGCGGAACACGACGAAGGGCAGCCAAGCGCGCCGCCTCGAAGGCGCTCCAGCTCTGCAAGAACGCGGCTCGGCACTGTTCGCGGTCCAGGTCTTCGAAGTGGGCCTGGAGTCCTTCGTAGAGGGCCTCGGCCAGGGCCGTCGGAGACTGCTCGCGCAGGCGCAGCGTGGGGCTGATGAAGCGCGCTGGGCTTTTGCCCTTCAGCGAGCTGTTGTGGCTCAGCAGCGTGGGGGCGTACTGCGAGTAGTAGCAGAAATAGGACTCCTCGCGTTTGCGCCGAAAAGGCTCAGGCTCGGTGAGGCCGCCGTCGACGTCGTTGACCAAGATCGGCGCGAAGATGGCCTCGACCCCAGCCTCCTGCAGCTCTGTCACCGCGCCGTGGGCGAGCATCATGGGCGCACAGAAATCGCCCTCGACCATCGCCTTGCCGCGCCGAAGGGCGGCCGCGCTGCGCTTTGCGACCAGCACGTCGAATCCCAACTGCCGCAGGAAGTGCTCCCACAGCGGCGCGTACTGGGCGTGATAGAGCGCGCGAATCAAGCCGATTTTGGCGCGATAGGGGCTCGGGCTGGCCAAGGCCGCGAGCGTCTCTCGAATGCTTTGATGGCGCATCATCATCGCCGAGCGGCTGGCCGTCTTGGTGGCCGACTTGGGGCGTCGGGGCGACTTGGCTCTGCCTTCCGAAGCGGCTTCGCCTGGCGTGTCTGGCGACGAGCTCGGCAGCTCCTCGCGGCCGCACTTGGCGCCCCACAGCAGCGTCGCGCTGCTCGTTCGCAACACCGAGAGCACACATCGATTGCTGCAGTCGGTACAGAGCTCGGTCGCGAGTTGCAGCTCACCGAGGGCATGCTGCAGGCTGCTGGTCCCGTTGCTTTGGCCCGCCTCACGGGCGGAGAGGGCCGCGCCGACCGCGCCTCCGAGGTGACAGTAGGGTGGGACGTGGACGGGGTGTCCGAGGTAGGCTTCGAAGGCCGCGACCAGCGCAGCATTCCTCGCCGTTGCCCCTTGGAAGACCACATGCCGGCCCATGGGCTGATGCCCGACGACCTTCGAGAGATAGTTGTCCCGGACCGAAAACAGCACCGCCGCCATCAGCTCGTCGCGACTCCAATTCTGCGCCGAGAGCTCGGCAAGGTCGCGCTCCATGTAGACGGTGCAGCGGTCGCTGGTGTAGGGGGCAGATTGCTTCCAGGCGACCTGGGAGACCTCGGCGAGGCTGAGGCCAAGGCGGCGCGCCTGCTCTTCGATGAAGGAGCCCGTGCCAGCGGCGCAGACGTAGTTCATGGTGGAGTGCAGCACCACGCCGTTGTGGAGGCGGGTGAACTTGGAGTCTTGGCCACCGATCTCGATGAGGGTGTCTGCCTCTGGGCAGAAGGCGCTGGCGGCGAGG
>JAVFAO010000639.1:0-3094 GCA_034002465.1 Myxococcota bacterium | reverse complement strand
TTAGTTGCTCATCGGACAGAGCCTCCGGTCGCAGGGACTGGAGGAGGGCCACCGCGGCGGGCTCGAGCATCGCCCGTAGGTCCGCTGGGGTTGCCGTCGTCAGCAATTTGCGGAAGGACACCTCTTGTTGGACGCCCATCTCAACCTCCGTCTCAAATCGCAGATGGCCCGAGATTGCGTTCCCCATGGATTCCGGCACTGAAGGCAGGCTGTGGGTGTTGGCTGCTTTCACTCTCCAAGGTGCTCTGGCGTCGCTCCGTTAGTTCGCTCTTGGAGGGCAGGAGCCACCTCGTCGGCGTGGACCGAGGAAACCTGTGCATGCCAACCATGACTTCAAGCCGTCTGTTCTCCGCCACGCTGCTTGGTTCATCGGTGACTGGATCGCTCCAGGTCGCCGGCAATCAACGCACAACGGTACACGTCCTTCCTCGCCGCGTCCACCTATCCGGACTGCCTCGACTGCCTCGAGTGCCTCGACTGCCTCGAGTGCCTCGACCACATCCACAACCCTACCACCCTATGCACCGAGCCCCCTTTCGTGAACCATGCTGTCACAGCATCGGGCGAGCAGAGGTTTTGCCGGGTATCACGCTTCCAGCGAAGCGGCCATCGACCCTTGTTCGTGGAGAAGAAGGCATGCGCATCAAGTTTCACGGCGCCAACTCACGCGTCACCGGTTCCTGCATCGAGCTCCAAGACGCCGAGCTCGACGTGCACTTCCTCGTCGACTGTGGGAGCACCCAGGAGCCCAACGAAGACCCGAGCTTCCCCTTCGACCCTCGCAGTCTCGACTGTGTGCTGCTCACTCACGCCCATATCGACCACTGCGGCCGCCTGCCGCTGCTCGCCAAGCAAGGCTTCAGGGGCAAGATCTATTGTACGAAAGCCACCGAGGAGCTGGCCCGGCTCAGCCTGGCCGATGCGGCGTTGCTGCCCAACACCGCCTTCGGCGCCGATGAAGTGGCCCTGCTCGATTCGCTTTGGGCGCAGCCACACGGTCAGGTCATGGCTACGGGCAACCGCTTGGCGACGGACGTCACGTTTCGCTTCGACCGCGCAGCCCACATCCTGGGCTCGGTCTGGCTCACGGTGCCCTGGAAAAAGGACGGGCGCCTCAACCAGATCCTCTTCTCGGGGGATCTTGGCCCCAGCGAAGAAGACGAGCTCGACGGAAACGGCGCCGAGCCTTTCCTGATGCGCTCTCGCTTCAGTCCACATTGGCCCAATGGAAAAAACGCCCTGCGCTACGCCGTCTTGGAGTCCACGTATGGCGGGCGTGAACGACGCTTGCTCTCTCCCGACGACCGACGCGCGGCGCTGCGCGCTCAACTGCGAGAGGTGGTGGGGCGAGGAGGGCAGCTGCTCATCCCGACGTTCTCCATCGATAGGCTGCAAAACCTCATCATTGATCTGAGCATCATCTACGCCAACGAGCCCGAGCTCTTCGAGCAGGTGCCGGTGTTTCTCGACGCGCCGCTCGGACAGCGGGTCAATCAGGTCTACGCCAAGCACCTCCTGGCGACGGAGCTGTGGAACCAGAACAGCCAGCGCTTCGAGAAACATGTGAAGATGCTCTGGATGAGCCGTGAGCTGAGCCGCAGCCTGGGCCTGGACGAGATGGACGCCGCCGCGGTGGCGCTCGCCCAAGACCTGCTCGACATCGCGCTCCTCGAGGAGCCAGGCGACTCCGTCGCGCGCCTGGCCGCTTCGTCTCACCACTGGGCCAATAGCTGGCGTCGGGTGTGGCAGCCTGCCCCAGCCCAGCTCAGGCAGCCGGCCGTCATCATCACCGGTGGTGGGATGTGCGAAGGCGGCAAGGTGCTGCAGCATCTTCCCCGCGTGCTGCGCGACGAACGCAGCCGTGTCCTGCTCACGGGCTATAGCGCCAAAGGCAGCAACGCGAGGCGTCTCCTCAACCTGCCCGCCGAGCTCGCCTCGCGTCGTCTGCTTGGGCCTGAGTATGCGGTGCTCGACATTCCGCCGTCAGAGCTCCGGGCTCAGATTGAACAGTTTTCGGCCTACTCTGCGCACGCGGATCAGGCGAGTCTGTTGCGCTGGGCCTTTCCCAACAGAGCGCACAAAGAGTACGGCCCGAGCCGCTGGACCGCAGCGGAGCGTTTCTTCCTCAACCACGGAGAGCCAGACGCGCGCGAGGCCTTGAAGCAAGCCCTGCTCGCCAGAGGGGCCGAGCTGCAGGGGGTGGACGGCTGTGGTCCTGTTCCCGAGGTCGAGCTCCCACACGACAGCTCCCCTTGGTTCCAGCTCGACTTGGCTCGGTGGGAAGATGACAGCCCAGAGCTGGCGGAGCTCGAGGCTTGTGAGCGTCGCTGCGCTGAGCTTCGGGCCAAACTTGGCCGTCGCTAGGTCTCGAGGAGCAGTGGCGGTTTCCAGGCACCCGCCTTGCGCTCGCTCCTCATTCCTCATTCCTCGTTCCTCGTTCCTACTCTTCGTCCTCGCCCCAGTCGACGAGCTGCGGTTTCCAGTTGTCGCGAGGCTCACCGGCTTTCAGGAGGTCACCCCAGCAGGAGATGCTGGTGTCCTCGAGCTGGGCGCAGACGCGGTGATCGCTCACGTCGAAGGCGATGACTTGGCCTGGCAGTTCGACGGGCGCCGTCTTCCCGGTCGAGGGCGCAGAGGGGTGGATCGAGGAAGTAGACGCCATCGTTGTCAAGGTCATCAGCGCCGTCGAAGGCGCGCCAGTCGGCGCTCCTGCTGCGCCACTTCAGGTCGGGGCGAAAGACCTCCGATTCGGTCCAGTAGCCCTCATCCAGGTACAAGACGCCGTCCGAGATGGGTCCGGGAGGCTCACAGCCACCGCACTCGCAGCCAGCGCACTCGAACGTTGAGGACAGAGGCAGGGAAAAGCAGGCCAAGGTGGCGTTGCCGAGCATACAGGCGCTCATAGACGCGGCCAACGACGCAGACCGTCACCGGGAGGGTGTGCATTGCCGCCGGAATATCCACTCTCCCTCACGGTTGATGTAGCCCCTAAAGTGCTGGCCGTCGACGACCTCGCGCGCGCAAGCAAGCCCCTTTTCAAACCGGCACAGAGAGCTGAACCTGGGCTCGAGCACATACCGCCCACTCTTGTCGA
>JAVFAO010000638.1:0-3098 GCA_034002465.1 Myxococcota bacterium | reverse complement strand
AGAAACACAGCCGTTTGACCCGCATCATGGCCAAGCGCTGCGAGCATTGTCTGCTCTGCAAGCGCGCCCGCGCCAAGCCCGAGACCCGCTTCGGCCGCTTGATGGCGTGGCACGGCACCTGGTGCCCTTTCTGGAAGGCGCACCAAGAGGTCTATGCTCCAGTCAAGCCCGAGTGAGAGTCGGGTCACGCCGACAGTGCCTGCACCTCGCCCGGACCTTCCAGACCATCCATGCCTTCCAGGCCCGGCCTTGCGTTTTCTCCGTCCCCTGGTAGCGTCGAAGCGGCGATGATGTTGCCTACGTTGTCGATGGCTGCGGATGATTGTTCTGTCTTGCCTGAAAACTGGCTGAAACCAACAGGAAACCGGGCGCTTTCGCCGAGAACCATTGCTCGAATTCATTCGTTCGCTCGAGGGCACCTACCTCTCGACAGCAGCAATTCCTGCGGAATGTCGAGAGGATGCGTGCCCCTCGCTCACATTCGTTCGCGAGAGGCTCCCAACAACGGAGTCTGGCAGCTTCCTCACCCTTTTCGAACAGACAACCGATGGCCCGTACTCTCCTCATTCTCGCTTGCTTGGCCGGAGCCTGTCAGGCCTCTCCCACCGTTCCACCCCAGCCGACACCTCCGAGCGGCACCACCGCCTCGTCTGCGTCCACTGCCGGCTCGCCTCGTTTGGACGCGTCGGCCTTCGAAGGGCAGTGCGTGATTGCCGAGGGCTACGCGCAGGCGCAGAAGGGCCGCCAAGTTCTGAACCTCGCGGGGGAGCGCCTTGGCGTCTTCTTCGAGAATGATGGCGACTGGGAGGTGCCCCTTGGGTCGCGGGTGCGGGTCCGAGGCATTGTGGCTCGACGAGACGAGCTGCCCGTCTTCGTCCCCGAGAACGGGGAAGCTCCCATACAAGGCATTGCTGTCCCCGAAGGTACCGAGCTGGAGTCCGCTCGTCAGCACTGGGTCCTAGAAAAGGCAAGTGTCATCTCGTTTCGCACACCCTCGGACGCCCAAGGCGAGCTCCAGGACCGACTCAACGAGGTCGTGGAGCTTCCGGGCATACTGTGGAGCAGGAATGGCTTCTGGTGGTTCTCGTACGATGGCCTCGACGTGCATCTTGACAACGCAGACGAGTTTTTGAGTTTCGAGCGGCACGGAAGCGCGATCGTCCTCACGGGCACCCTCTCTCTCGAGCCCAGACCACGCATCGATCAAATGTTGCTGCGGGCAGAACCCGAAGTCGCCGAGGCCTTCGTCATCCGAGCTCATCGGCTCGGAGTCCACCCCGGCTGGACGCTGGAACCCTGCTCAGACGACTGAGCTCAGACGCTCGAAGCTTGATTCACACGCCGCCCGTAGGCGGTTTGCAGCGCGCCGCGCCACGCCCGAGGAGGCCGCCGAGAGGGCGACGCAGGCGTAGCAGCGCTACGTCGAGGAGACCGAACAAGGCAGACGAGAGCGGGTCGCAAATCATGCTTCTAGTACGGAGGCTCCAGCAGCTTACCCAACTTCAACGCCGCCTGAGCGTGTTCGGAATAGTGCTGACTTCGAAACTCAACGTGAGCGAAGGGCACGTATCCCCGCGCCAATCCGAAGAAGTTGCAGCTCGCGCTGCGAGCGGCTGCGCGCCTGGAGACGCTGACTCGAGACTTGCGATACTCGCAATCGAAAGTGAGCGAGGGGCACGCATCCTCTCGACATTCCGAAGGAATTGCAGCTGTCGAGAGGTCGGTGCCCTCGAGCGAACGAATGCATTCGTTTGCTCTCGGGCACCGCTCAATGGCGCGTGGGGCTGGAGTGCCCCTCGCTCACTGTCAGTTGCTTTTTGGGCTTGTGGAACGACCAGATCGATTGTGGGAACGGAGGTATCATGTACAGGTTGCTTGGATTATCCATGTGCGTGCTTTTGGTCGCGCTTTTCCCGCTGACTTCGTACGCCAGATCGGCTGCTCTCTCCGACGCACTCGACGAGATCGCAGACGCTCTCGATGCCGCCAGGGACGAGGGCGGGAGCTGCGAGAAAGCGCTCGCCGATGGGCTCAAGGACGTCCGCGATGACCTACGCGACGACCCGGGGGCCAAGCAGCTCAAACGCGCACTACGTGACCTCGAGGACCTGGAAAAGGACGCCGACAGGGATTGTCCGGGACGCATCAGCAAGATGCTGGCGCGCGCCGCCCGCTCCGTCGAGGATGAGCTGGGCGAGGACGATGACAAGGGACGGGACCGAGCTGACGGCAGAGACGAGCCCGCCAAGGTCAGCGTCACCGAGCTCGTATCGAGGGTCGACCTCGACTGTCTCGCGCAGTCCCAGGCAAACTACGCCTATGCCGCCGACGAGCAGAAGGTGGTTGAGTGGCTTGCACGGTGCCGTGATGGCTCGTTCCAAGAGTCCCAATTCGCGACCATGACGACAGAAAACGACAACGCCTGTATCACGGCGGCAGAGGGCGCCTATGGCTATGCGCTTGGCACCGACGCCCAAAACGCCTTTGCAGACAACTGCAAGCTCTTTCGCTGCAAGATGGAGGGTCTGGGCGCGAAGTCAATGAGCTCGACCGTCGACACGAGCTGCGTTCAACAGCGCTCGGCGAGCTATTCGTATGCAGCGGACGCAGCGACGGTGAACGGCTGGTTGAACACCTGTCGCAGCGCCGTCTCGGGCACGAACTGCTTCCCCACCTCCTATCCCTTCAACGCCGACTGCTTCGCCAAGGCCCTGAGCGTGATGGGCTATCAGGTCACGGAGGAGAACGTCGCCAGCCAGTATCTTCAACGTCAAACTGAAAGGGGTGTGCGTTCAGCAGCACAGCGCCGAGAAGCAAGGCGAGCAGCGCAAGCAGCCCGAGATCGTACTTGAATCTCGAAAGAAATCCGTGGTCTTTGCGTAAAGTGCTCAAGTCGTTCTTCGAAACCGTTATTCAAAGATGATGTCAATCGAGTTGAAACCCTTGGTGAGCGGCAGAAGCACCCGTTCGTAGCCCATCACCATGATGTCGCGGGAAATCAGTTTGTCAGCCGGCGTCTTGTCGCCCTGAACGCGCTGCAGACCGCGTCGCGCTTCAGAAAAGGAGCGGGTTCCAATGCGGCGTGGAACGCAGAGGCT
>JAVFAO010000637.1:0-3119 GCA_034002465.1 Myxococcota bacterium | reverse complement strand
GGCATTTCGAGCTTGTGCGTGGACATTGCCCAACCGATGGTCGCCACGTGCTCGGCGACGAGCTCGAAGAGCCACTCGATGTCGGCGTGGAAGCTGTGCAGGCTCACGGACTTGATGCTCATGCGTCGAACCTTTTGGGGCGCAGCAGCTCCGCGCCCGAGCTGATGGCTAGTCCTTGACCGCGAAAGGACTCGCCGTTCTCTTTCGGAGCACGATGCTCGCCTGGTAGTCGCGGTCGTGGCGAACGCTACGGTACTCCGTGTTGAAGTCGCGGCGCTCGATGCGGTACTGCTGCGTGGTGGCGCTCTTGATGACCTGGAGCTCGAAGGGGGTGCGACCGAGCGGAGTCGTGGAGTTGCCGCGGAGCACGAATGCACGCGGCGTGGAGTCGAAGGCCAGGCTGACCGTGGCCAAGGCGCAGCTGCCAGAGATGGCGCCTGTCAGCGCTGCGCGGGCCATGTTCAGGGGGCGCGGGTCGGTGACGTAGATTTCTGCGCCCGCCCGGAGTGGTCCCGCCAAGGACAGGGTCGACAGGAACCTTTGGGCGTTGCCGAGGGGGGAGAGCAGCGCAAAAACGGCGCTCTCGCCGCCTGGAGGGAGGGCCAATCGTTCGGGTGCGAGGTCCACCGGCAAGGGCAGCACCGCCTGCGCGTGGATGGCGCCGGTGACGGCCATGGAGACGAAGGGACGCACCGGCAGTATCAGTGGCGGCGGCGACTGTTCGGCGACGGGTGGCGCCAGGGGGGGGGTAGGCTGACGCGTTAGCACGAGCGTCAAGCCCAGCGAAATCAACACAAAGAGCGAGACTCCAATGGCGAAGAGCATGCCGCGTCGTCCCCATCGGACGTCGTCTGGCGCTGGGCCGAAATCCCATTCAGCGCGCTGTGTTTCGGCGTGCTCGAGAGCCCGCTGTCGCGAGCGCTCTTCAAACTTGGGATTGGCCCGAAGCTTCTGCTCGTAGCGCTGCAAGCCATCCAAATCCACCCGTTCGAGCTCGTCGAGCAGCGCAGAGGCATCCGGATAGCGCTCAGTCAGCGGCTTCGCCACGCAGCGCCGCAGCAGCGCGCCAATGGGGCTGTCCTCAATCCAATCGGGGATGAGAACCGGCGCGGGTGTGGCTTGCTTGACCGCCACATCGAAGGGGCTGTTCCCATCCACCACCTGAAAGCCCGTCATCGCTTCAATCAAGATCAAGCCCAGCGCGTAAATGTCACTCGCCGCGCCGATACCCACACCCCGCACCTGCTCGGGGCTCATATACGCCGGGGAGCCAAACGCAGCTCCGGTGCGGGTGAGCTTGTCCGTGTACCCCTTCTCGTCCCAAGGACGTGTCACTTTGGCGATGCCAAAGTCCAACACCATGACGAAGTCAGGGCTGCCAGCCACGCTGCACAGGAATACGTTGCTGGGCTTCATGTCCCTGTGCACGATGCCATTTTGGTGCGCTTCGGTGAGGCTCTTCGAGATCTGTAGACCAATGCGCAAGGCCTCCACCATCGACATTGGACCTTGGTTGACGATGCGGTCCTCCAGGGTTTGCCCTTCGAGGTATTCCATGCAGATGTAGAGAATGCCCGTGCGCGTCTGTCCGAAATCAATGATGCGGATGGTGTGAGGATGCGTCAAATGGCGGGCAAGAAGCGCTTCTCGACGAAATCTCTGCGCTGCCTCATCGTATTCGACAAGACTTCGGCGAAGCGTCTTCACGGCGACCCATTGGCCCAGCTCCCGTTGCCGTGCTTTGTAGACCACCCCAAAGCCGCCCTCGCCGATGATGTCGACGATCTCGTAGCGCTCGGCCAAGACCTCGCCGGGTAAGAGGATGTCTCCTGCCAGCGAACCCGAAGGATCCCAGTCAGGAAAATCGCCAGTCACCAACGACAGCTCGCCGTCGACGGTCGAAGAGGCTTCGATGTCCACCACATCAAGCTCGTCGGATGGGGAGGTCTTGGACTCGTGCATGCTCACGGCTGGTCTCGAGAGGGGGCCCTCGCGGCGAGCGTCAAGGCGCGACGCTCACTGAAGGCGACGAGGGAGCGCACACTCCCTGCGTTTCCCCCCAAGCTACCCGAGATTGGTGCGCGTGGCAAAGCGCTAGTGCAGCGAGCGTGGTGATCGCTGCGTGGAGCTCGATTCAGCGCGCGTGAACGTCCGCTCGCCCGCCTCGCCCCCGCGGTCGACGGGGAGCTGCCGTGGAGGGGGCGTTGCCTCTCGGAGCGTCCTGGCTTGCCCTCTGGGGGCGCGGCTCAGAGCGCTGATTGCGCATGCCTTCGTTCGTGCGCTCAGGGCTGTGCGGCGCGCCGCCCGAGGGGTTGCGGGCGGCTGGGCTGGGCTGCAGGGTGCCTGGGGCGGGGTCGAAGGACCTGCCATCCCGTCTGCCCGAGCCGCGCGCTGCCGACTTGGCGGCTTTGGCGAGCTGAGCACGTTCGGCTTCGGCCTTGGCCTGTGCCTTGCGTTCAGCCTTCTCGGCAGCCCGAGCCCGGTCTGCAGCCTTGCGCGCTCTGATTTCCTTGATGCGCTCGGCGATCGGGATCTCGAGCTTGGTGTCGGGGCGCGCATTGTAGTCGAAGCCCGAAAGCTTGCGGCGCGGGATGGCCTTGCCCACGAAGCGTTCGATCACCGCCAGGTCACGCGCGTCTGCCGGCGTCGCAAAGATGATCGAGTCGCCGATTTCACCCGCACGTGCCGTACGGCCGGAGCGGTGCACGTAGTCCTCGGCGAGGGCGGGCACATCAAAGTTGATGACCAGCGGCAAGGCCTCGATGTCGATGCCTCGAGCGGCGATGTCGGTCGCGACGAGCACCCGAACCTCGCCTGCTTTGAAGTCGGAGAGCGCTTGCTCTCGCTGGGCTTGGCTGCGGTTGCCGTGGATGCGAGCGGCCTCGATGCCGTGAGACTCGAGGAAATCGGCGAGGCGATTGGCGCGGTGCTTGGTGCGGGTGAAGACCAACGCGGCGTCGGTTTCACGCGATTCCAGCAGTCCGAGCAGCAGGTGGGGCTTGAGCGGCTCGGTAACAGGATAGACGCTGTGAGAGATGCCCACCGCGGGGCTCGACGTGCGGGCCACACCGAGTTGCAGTGGATTGACCAGCATTTCTTGGGCGAGCCCCACGATGGGA
>JAVFAO010000636.1:0-3131 GCA_034002465.1 Myxococcota bacterium | reverse complement strand
CCGTCCCTCCGATGATGGCCCTGCGAGCGCATCGATACGCGACGCGACTTCTCGAGGAATGGAGTCGCGAACACCCGACAGCGCGCAAGCTGCCGCCGGTGATCGTGCTGGTGCTCTACCACGGGGAGGAGGAGTGGACCGCGCCCGATGAGCTGGAAGATCTCTTCGCGCTGGAGCGGGTGTCGCCGGCAGCACGCGAGGCGCTACGGCCTTTCTTGCCAAAGCAGCGCTACCTGATCGAGGTGTTGCCCGAGGATCCGGCGGCGGTGCGATCGGGACGGGGTGTCGCCCGGATCACCCTGCTGGCCCTCAAGTTCGGCCGGAGCGCCGAGCTATGGACGACGATCTTCACGAGCGAAGATGATCTCCGCGAGCTGCTGTCCAACCCAGAGGCGCTCTTGCACTTGGCCGCGCTCCTTGTAGAATACCTGTTGTCGGTCAACCCTGCGTTGACCCCAGACTCGCTTTCGGAGGCGATGAAGCCAATGGGAACAGAAGCACAGGAGCTCCCCAAGACGTACCTCTCGCGAAAGGTCGAGGAAGGACGTCGCGAGGCCCTCGTGGAAACGGCGCGCAAACTGCTTGCCTTGGGGCGGCCGCCATCTGAGGTGGCCTTGGCCACCGGACTCCCCCTCGAGGAAGTCCAGAAGCTCGCTCACTGAGGCCCGGGCCATAGACGCATTTGCACGCGTTCATACGCGCTGGACAACGAGTCGTAGGGCGTGTGGTCAAGAAACTCTGAGTCTACTTTCCTCCATGGATTCAAGCAGATGAGCCTGATCTCAAGCCCGAATCCCATCCGCGCTCATCGTGGCCACCTCGCTATCCGGCCTTTCTGTAATAATAACGAAGTAGTCCACCGAGCCGCTCCTTGCAGAGCACTTCGCCCTCGGACGCGGGGGGCGGCGGGGCGTCGTCCTTGGCGAGCGTCGGATCTGGCGAGCCCAGCGGAGCGTCAACCTCGGCGAGCGCCGGAACCGGGACGGCGTCGTCGCAGCCCAGCGATGGAGCTGACGACGACACCGGCGTCGAGGTCGCCGACGCAAACGTCGCCGTGGTCGATAGCGAAGGAGCCTCCGGTGACAGCGCATTGGGGAAGAGCAGGACGTTGCCCACGCCTTGGTGGTTCCTCTCTTCGTGACAATGAGCGAGGAACTGACCTAGGGCGCGGCGCAGGGACTGCTCGCCGATCGGGATCTGAGCTCGAGCGCCATGGCCCCCAAGCAGCTCGAGACATCGCCGACGGCGTCTTCAAGAACTTCGCGGCAGCCTCGCTCGATCGACTCGGCGCCGACGGCGTGAGATCGATCCGCTCCCTGCTCGAGCACCATGACACCTGGCTCACGCCAGCAGGAAGTCCTCCATGGTCATGCCGTGGATCGCGTCGGTCTCGAACCGATCCCGGCCGATGACCGTCAGCCGTCCGCGAGGGAAGACCTTCGGAAACCAGCCGAACTCGAGCGGCGAGGTGCGGCCGCGCTTCACCTCGAGGAACCGGTCCGGGGAGAGCACGAAGTCGAGCTCGTGCTCCTTCGACTGCCAGTGCGCCATCTCCTCCGGGGCTTCATCACCGCGGATCGCCGCGCGACGCCACAGCTCCTGGGCGGCGAGCCACTCCCAGAAAACGCCCAGCTCCTCGCCCGGTAGTGCCTCGAGGTCCTCGACGCTCCGGGGGCGCGCGGGGTGAAACGCCACGGCGCAGAGCAGGTTCACGAAGTGGTACTTGGCCGGCTGCCGTGCCACCCGGATCCCGCGCGAGGGATCCCAGCCCTGGGACACCGACACGCAGAGCAGGTCGGCTAGCAGCTCCACGTAGGCAGCGGCGATCGTGTTGTTGGCCAGCCCGGCCTCCCTTGCCAGCTTGGCCTGGCCGAGCGGCTTGCCCCCGAAGAAGGCGAGCTTCCCGAGCACCGCGAGGAGCGAGCCACGCGTCCGCCCGGACGCAGCGCACTCGCCGAGCACCCAGTCGCGGATCATCGCGGGCACGAACTCGGGTAGGTGGCCCGTGGAGACGAGCTCGGCTGCGGCTAGCGGGCAGCCGCCCGACAGGAGATCGGTCAGCAGCGCGTGACCCTGGACACGGGCGCCGCAGACCCGCACGAACTCGGCGTAGGAGATGGGGGTGAAGAGGTAGGTGGTGCGCTGCAGGCGGCCCTTGCGGCCAGGCAGGCGCTCGGCTCCATGACGCAGATCGGTGGCCTGGGAGCCCGTGGTGATCACCAGCACGGACCGCAGGTCGCCGGCATCCAGAGTACGCTTCAGCACACGCTGCCAGTCGGCCACAGCGGTGATCTCGTCGATGAAGAGCCGCCGCACAGCCGCCCGCCGGGGAAAGGCGGACCCGAGGCTGGCGAGAGCCTCGGCGAGGTCGCTGGCCGAGGGCAGCTCATCGCCGTTCAGGTAGAGCGCCGAGCCGGGGCCGTGCTCCTCCACGGTACGGCGGATTGCGCCCTCGAGCCAGGTGCTCTTGCCATACTGCCGCGGACCGCGAATGAGGAGCACGCCCGGCTCCGCGGGCAGGGTCGGCAGCCCGAGGTCGACCTCGAATCGGAAGGGAGATCGCGCCAGCGAGTCGAGGTGCGGCAGCACGCCGGGACGGTCGAGCTCGCCGCGCAGCAGGCAGTCGTTGATGTCCCTAACGTTCACGACGTTAGATTACCTAACGGTCACGACGTTAGCAAGGAGGTACGCGCAGGAGGTGGGCGCAAAGGTGGGCGCAGAGGTCGCTGAGCTGCTCACAGCCATCGCCGCCCGCGTCCTTCGCATCGCCAGGCGCTTCCATTGGCCTGCCGCCGGAGCTGGTGGCGGCGCTCGACCTGTCGAAAGCCCAGCAGGTACCCGGGAGCTGGGTGGACGACGCCCTCAGGGACCACCACTCCGACGTGGCGCATTCGATCCCTCTGCGGAGTACGGAGGCGGCAGACGGCCAGACCGAGAGCGTCCTTCTCTATCAGCTCTGGGAACACCAGAGCAGCGTCCCTCCGATGATGGCTCTGCGACCGCACCGGAACACGACGCGCCTGCTTGAGGATTGGAGCCGCGAGCACTCTGACGAGCGCCAGCTACCGCCGGTGATCGCGCTGGTGCTCCATCAAGGGGAGAAGGAATGGACAGCACCCAAGGAGCTGGAA
>JAVFAO010000635.1:0-3135 GCA_034002465.1 Myxococcota bacterium | reverse complement strand
CGGCGAGGACTACGGCCAGGGTGTGCGCGAAGACCGAGCGCTCAAGGCAGTGATCCCCGGTGGCTCGAGCTGCCCCATCCTCATGCCCGACGAAATCGACGTGGCCATGGATTTCGACGCCCTGCGCGCCGCAGGCTCGCTCTTCGGCACCGGCGGCGTCATCGTCATGGACGAGCAGACCTGCATGGTGCGCGTCGCCGCCAACCTCGCCCACTTCTACCACGTCGAGAGCTGCGGACAATGCACCCCCTGCCGCGAAGGCGCAGGCTGGATGCGCCGCCTGCTCGAAAAATTCGAACACGGCACGGCACAGCGCTCCGAGATCGACTTGGTGCTCAACGTGTGCGACAACATCGAAGGCCACACCATCTGCCCTCACGGGGATGCCTTGGCGATGGTGGTACGGCGAATCGTGCAACGCTTCCGGCCGGAATTCGAAGCCCACGTGGCGGAGGGCGGCTGTTCTTTTCCGGAGTGGTGAACCTGAGCGTCGCCCAAGCGGCGCCTAAGAGGTCAGGCAGAGATGAGCCTTGAGCTGATCGGATTCGTGGTCTTGTCGGTGGGCATGCTGAGCAGCGCGGCCTTCGTGGTCTTCGCTCGCAACCCGCTGTACGGCGCCCTGTCGATGATTCTGAGCTTCTTCTTCATGGCTGGCCTCTACGTGATGCTGCACGCAGGCTTCCTCGCCGTCTTGCAGATCCTGGTCTACGCCGGCGCCATCATGGTGCTCTTCCTCTTCGTCGTGATGCTGCTCAACCTGCAGCCGCACGAGCTCGGCGAGTCGCGCTGGAACCTGCACAAGGTGGTGGCGGTCCTCGCGGTGGTGGGCATCCTGCTCAGCCTGGGCTCCGCGATGGTCGTCGCCTTCGACCGCTACCTCGACGAACCCGCCATCTCCCGAAGCGAAAACCTGCAGCGACTCTCCGACATGGCGCAGCAGGCCTCCTTCGACAGCCAAGAGGACATGGACACCTTCTATGCCGACATGCGCTACCTGCGGACCATGGCCTACGCCAAGCTCGCCCTGCGCCACGGCAGCAAAGACGTGCAAATCCGCGCCTGCTCGAGCCTGGTCGCGCAGTGGGAGCCCAGCATCGACGAGTACCGCTGCGATGAAGAGCAGGTCCGCACCCAGGCCCTCGCCATCGCCTCCACCGCCACCGACGACTTCGACCAGAAGCTGCTCGAGCTGCAGTCGCGCATCGACACCACCGCCATCCCCGCCGAGTGGCAAGGCCAAGCCGCCAAGCCCAGCAGCGGACTGGCACCCAGCCCCGCCGAGCGCGCCATCCTGCACGCCGTCGAGCTGATCTTCGCCCGACGCATCGACCAGCTCAGCGACGCCCTCGCCAGCTCGCTGCTCGACGAAGACACCCTCGCCGCCTACACCAAGCAACGCGACGAGGCGCGCAAAACCGACAAGGACACCCCAAAGGTGCCGCCCTATGGGCAACGCCTGCGCGAGGCCCGCGACAACAGCGATGCCCTGGCCGAGCTCGCCAAGGGCATCGACGACAAAGGGGCCATCGAGCACCTGGTCAAATACGTCCACTCCCTCGGCGTCGAGGCGCGAGTCCGGCAAGGACAGGTCCTCTCGGCGCTGCGCTCCGGTGACGCCGGGCGAGCGCGTGAGCTGATCTCCAAGCTCGCCTCACAAAACGCCCTCAACTTCGCCTCCAACGAGCGAGAGCGGCTCCACGACGTGCTGCGCAACGTTCGCCCCAGCACACCCTCGAGGCAGGCGCTGATTCAGCCGCCAGCGCTGCCCAGTGACGACGAATTCGGCTCGGTTCGCGCCGTCGGCACGGCGCTCTTCACACGCTACCTGCTCGCCTTCGAGGTGATGGGCGTGCTCCTCTTGGTCGCCGTCGTCGGGTCCGTGGTCCTGGCGAAGCGACGAAGTCACTAGGAGAGATCGATGTCGCCGGAGGTCCCCGTCAGTTTCTATCTGCTGGTTGCGGCGATGCTCTTCGGCATCGGCATGGTCGCCGTGCTGGTGCGTCGCAACGCCCTCGTCATCTTCATGGGCATCGAGCTGATGCTCAACGCGGTCAACCTGACCTTCATCGCCTTCGCTCGCCATCGCATGGACGTCGATGGGCACCTGGTCGCCCTCTTCGTCATGGCCGTGGCCGCCGCCGAGGCCGCCATCGGCCTCGCCATCGTGCTCAACCTCTTTCGCCACAAACGCTCGGTCAACGTGGATGAAGCCAGCTCCCTTCGCCACTGACGTCCCGCGCTTCTGCCTTCGAAGCGCGTAAAGCGATAAGCCCATGGCAAACGACGCCTCCTACATCCTCGGCCTGATCCTGCTCTTCCCGCTCTTGGGCGCGGTCATCAACGGCCTCATCGGCCATCGACTGCCGCCCAAGTTCATCTACGCCATCGGCGCCGGTGCCATCGGCAGCTCCTTCGCCCTCGCCCTCTATCTGGGCGTGGGGATGTGGAGCAACCAGCTCGTCGAGCTGCCCGGCGGCGACGAACACCACCAGCGCTATTCCATCAACGCACCGCGGGTCGAGTGGACCGCCTTCGAATGGATCAACAGCGGCGACTGGGCCGAAGGTGAGCAGGGCTATGTCCCCGTCGAGCAGTTCCGGGTGGGCGAGCCCTTGAGCTACGGCCAATGCTGGAACCCCTTCCGCACCCAAGCGGCCTTCGTCGAGCACAGCGCGCTGGACTTCAACGGCTGCGTGGCCCACTACACACCTCAGATCCGTGGTCAAGAAAGCGTCGAAGCCCAAACCGGCATCGGCGGCGTGCGCGCGCGCCTACAGGGTGACAGCCACCGCTTCGGGGGCCTCTCCATCGCCCTGAAGCTGGTCGCCGACTCGCTCAGCATGCTGATGCTGCTCATGATCACCGGCGTGGCCTTCCTCATCCACGTCTACTCGGCAGGCTACATGCGGCACGACCGCAGCAAAGCCCGCTTCTTCGCCTACATGAACCTCTTCGTCTTCTCGATGCTGCTGCTCATCCTCGGCGGCAACCTGGTGGTGATGTTCATCGGCTGGGAGGGGGTAGGACTGTGCTCCTACCTGTTGATTGGCTACTATTATGAGGGCACCGAGAACGCCAACGCCGGCAAGAAAGCCTTCATCGTCAATCGTATCGGCGACTTTGCCTTCGTGCTCG
>JAVFAO010000634.1:0-3136 GCA_034002465.1 Myxococcota bacterium | reverse complement strand
AGGCTGCGGGTCAGCCACCGCAACACCCCCGAAGCCATCCTCGAGCGATTGACACCCCTCGGCCTCGGTGCACGCCTCGAATCCAGCGCGCCGCTCCTCGACCACGAGCTCGCCGCGCGCTCGGCAAGCACACCCAATCGCGCTGCCGAGAGCCGAGTCCTCAAGCAGCTCCTGGCCATCAACGCGCTGATGTTCGTCGTCGAGCTCAGCTTGGGCCTGCTTGCACAGTCCACGGGCCTCATCGCCGACTCTCTGGATATGTTGGCCGACGCAGGCGTCTACGGGCTCTCACTGCTCGCCGTGCACCAAGCGCTCAGCGCCCAGCGGCGCGCCGCCAAAGTCAGCGGTTGGCTGCAGGCCGCGCTCGCCCTCGCTGCCCTCGCCGAGGTCGGACGTCGCGCGCTCTTTGGCAGTGAGCCCGTCGAGACGCTGATGATCGCCGTAGGCCTGCTCGCCCTGCTCGCCAACCTCGCCTGCATCGCCCTGCTCGCCAAGCACCGCACGGGCGGCGTGCATATGAAGGCGAGCTGGATCTTCTCCACCAATGACGCCCTCGCCAACCTCGGCGTGGTGGCCGCAGGCGTGGCCGTCGCGCTCAGCGGCAGCGCCTGGCCCGACCTCATCGTCGGCACCGCCGTGGGTCTGCTCGTGCTCTGGGGTGCCGTCAGGATTCTGCGCCTTCGTTGAGCAGCATCGCGGGAGCGCGCAGAGCCGCTCGGTTGTTGCGCGCCATCCGCGGCGCGCACCCTTCGGGTTTGCTTCGCAGCGAGTCTTCGCCTCCTGGCTGCGACTTCCTCGGGTTATGTCCTCGCCAACACCCGTGGGAAGCCTGCAGGGTAGAGCCGCATGAAATCCGAGAGCAAGGATCATCGAGCCCAGGTGGGCTCAGTCGCTGGCTTCCTGCCTCACGGCATGCGTCCCGAGTGTATGCAGAATTCATGGATGGCGACCACAAGGGTCGCCCCTACGTGGCTTTCTACATGCCTGAGGTCCTCGAGCGCGTGGCCAGAATGCATTCGTTCGCTCTCGCGAGACCCTCGCAGCGCTGCGCAGGCGCATCGGATGCGCCCGCGACAGACGCTGACTCGTGCCTCGCTTCGCTCACTTGTTTGCGTTTTGCCACGAAAGGATGCGCCCGCGACAGACGCTGACTCGTGCCTCGCTTCGCTCACTTGTTTGCGTTTTGCCACGAAATCGTGAGAGCTTGCGCCGTCGCGCAGAGCGTTGGCGCTGCGCCCACAAAGACCAAGGCTCCTCGAGAGGTGAAGTATCGTGAAGCGCTCCAAGCCCCATTCTCTACCTTTTCCGCTGTGGATGGCCATCGCTGTGCTCTCGTCCTGCTTCCTCGGCTGCGATGACGAGCCCCTCGAGCCGCGTCCCGATATCCCAGACGAATACGCCGAGCTGCTCCCCGATATCCTCGAGGACCTCAGCGATGAGAACGAGAGCCCCGACCTCCTCGACGAGGAGAGCACGCCAGACCTGCCCGACGAGGCCGATGAAGCCGAAGACGACGCAGCAGACGAAACAGAGCTGCCCCCTGCGACGCTGCGTGAGCAGCTCGAAGCCATCCCAGGGATGCACGTCGTCTCGCAACGCACGCTCAGCAGCGGCGCGGTGTTCTTCTCCCTGCGCTTCAGCCAGCCCGTCGATCACGACCAAGCCGAGGGCCCACAGTTCGAGCAGAGACTTTCCCTCCTCCATCTCGACCAAGACGGCCCCATGAACCTGGTCTCCACCGGCTACGACGACTACATCGAAGAATCCCCAGCAGAGCTCACCCTCATGCTGGACGCCAATCAGCTCGTCATCGAACACCGCTTCTTCGGTGAATCCGTGCCGGAGCCACTCGACTGGAGCTACCTCTGCCTCGAGCAGGCCGCCGCCGACCACCACCGCGTCGTCGAAGCCTTCAAGCCCATCTATCCTGGTGTGTGGGTCTCCAGCGGCGCCAGCAAAGGCGGCCAAGCTTCGGTCTTTCATCGCCGCTTCTACCCGGACGACGTCGAGGTCACCGTCGCCTACGAGTCGCCGCTGATCATGGGCGCCCCTGACGAGCGCTTCGCCGACTTCATCGAAGCCATCCCCGAGCCCGACTGCCAAGCCAAGCTGCTCGCTGTCCAAAACGAGGCCCTCGCCCGGCGTGCCGAGCTCAGCGATATTCTCGACAACACCGACTACACCTTCGAGCTGCTCGGCGGCGAAGACACCGCCGTCGAGTCGCTCGTCATCAGCTTGCCCTTCACCTATTGGCAGTACACCGGCGTCGATGGCTGCAACCGCATCCCCGCGCCCACCGCCGAAAGCTCCTCGCTCTACGCCTTCCTCGACAACGCCGTGGGCTTCTACTACTTCAGCGACGAAGGCTTCGAGCCCTACCTCCCCTACTACTACCAAGCCCACACCGAGCTGGGCTATCCCAACACCACGATGAGCGGCGTCATCGGCCTCTCGAACCCGCGCCCGCCCACCCTCGAGGAGGGCGTCCTTCCTGCAGGCGTCAGTCCTACCTACAACAGCGCCGCCGTCGAGGATATCGCCCAATGGCTGCGCAGCGAAGGCAGCGAGCTGCTCTTCATCTACGGCGAGCACGATCCCTGGACCGCAGCCCCCTTCGACGTCAGCGAGGCTGGCGAAGCCTACATTTTCATCGCACCCCAAGGCACCCACCTCTCGGACATCCGCGATCTGTGGCCCGAAGACCGCCGACAGGTCATCACCTTGTTGGAGACCTGGACCGGCATCGACATCAGCTAGGAAGCGTGGAAAGTTCTGGCTCAGGCGCAAACAAAGGCGGTGCGGTGTCCGTGCCCGATGGCGTTTCCAACTCTGCAGCAAGGAGGGTCGTGGGGAGCGGTTCTTCTTTCGACTGGGCTCCTGCTTGCTCAGCTCATCCCAGCCCCAGGATTCCTTGCGTTGGTGCCCCACTTGACCTGGAACACGCAGAGCGTGCCGTCGGCCTGCTGGGCTTGGATGAGGAACTGCTTGGGTGGACTCTCGAGTCGGCTCGCGAGTGGGTGGCTTGCATCCAGTGGTGAACCCTCCTGGCTGGCTGTCTCCATCTTGCAACCGCGGAGGGAATACGAGAAGAATGGGCGCTGAGCGTTCGCACGTCTGGCGGGCACTGAGCGTGGAG
>JAVFAO010000633.1:0-3155 GCA_034002465.1 Myxococcota bacterium | reverse complement strand
CCTGCCGACCGAAGCCTTGGCGTCTTGGCGCTTGCCTTGTTCCTGGTGTCTGCCTAAGCGCCAGCCCCCTTCGTATCCAGCTCCTCGGCCTCCCGCAGTAGCTGCGAGCTCACCACCCCCAGCGCCAGGGCCAGCATCGCCACGTTGGCGATGCCCAAGTTGCGCTCACCCCGCTCGATGCAGCCCACATAGGTCCGGTCTAGTCCCGCGACCTCGGCCAGCCGCTCTTGCGAGAACCCACAGCGCTGGCGGTGCGCCCGCACCACCAGCCCGAAAGACTTGATCAAACCCTCGAAGCTCTTCGGTATGTGTGAATCTCTCATGCTCTTGTCCCTTGTATTTGCTCGCTTTCGCGAGACCCTCGCAGCGCTGCTCCTGCGCATCGGATGCGCAGGCGACAGACGCTGACTCGTGCCTCGCTTCGCTCACTTTGTATTCGTTCGCTCTCGCGAGACCCTCACAGCGCTGCTCCTGCGCATCGGATGCGCACGCATTCGCTCGCTCTCGGGCACTGGCATGCACGCGTTCGCACCCGAGAGTGGCCTTCTGCACCCACCGTGCCCGACCGAGTGCAGCGGCTAAGTGCTGGAAGTCCCAGCACTTAGCGCCACGGAAGCAGGGTTGATTGCCCCTCGTGCAGCGTTCAATGAAGGGTTCACGCGCAGCTCTGAACACCCCCGAAAGAAAGCACCCTCGCGCGTCATCGAGCGAGGTCGGTGCCCGAGAGCGAACGAATGCGATAGATCGTCATCATCGCGATGACCATCGTCCGTCGTGTCGGTCGCCCATCGCATGCTACGATGCAAACGGGTGGAGCTCGAGCGCACCGTGCTACTACCACCCAAAAATCAAAGGGATTCCAAAGGGCACAGCCTTTGGCGGGGTGTGGGGCAGCGCCCCACGAATACACCCTTTGCCCCCAAGAAACGAAGTCGTAGCCAGGAGGCGAAGACTCGCTGCGAAGCAAGCCCGAAGGGTGCGCGCCACGGATGGCGCGCAACAACTTCGGGAAACAGGCCAAGCGCCCAATCAACAAGAAATCCCCTCGAGCCAGGACCCGACATGAAGCCCGTAGCGCCCTCCAACCTGGGCTCCACCATGCTCCCCGCGCCTTCGGCGCTCGCCTCGGTCCTCCAAGAAGAACAGGTCCCCTTCGTCGAGGTGCTCTACGCAGCCCACCCCGACGACGTCGGTGCCCTCTGCTACCTCGATTCGCTCCCCTTCGAGCGCAGCTCGCCTGATGGCGAACCCAGGCCTCGGCTCACCCTCGGCAGGGCTCAGCCAGGCTTCAGCCGCGACGGACAGGCTCTCACCCTGCAAGACCCCTGTCTGAGCCGATACATCGCCAACATCAGCTTTCCCCCTGCGCGCTCTGGCGCGGCACCAGCCCCACAAGCGCCACTCTTCACCGTCGCCCGCTGCGCCCGCGCCCACCCCGAGCTGAGCCTCTGGAGCGCTCCTCTACACCAACCTCAGCGCCGCTCCCTCATCGGCAGCGAGCCCGTCGCGCTCCCCCCAGGCAGCCTGCTCGGCTTCGACCAACGACTGCTGCTGCTCCTCGGCACCGAGCCCGCCAGCGCCCAACGACACGCCTTCGGACTCGTCGGCGCCAGCCCCGCCTCTCTCCACATCTTCGCCCAGCTCCGAAAGCTCAACAGCCCAGGCACCGAGAGCCGCTCGGTCCTCCTCCTCGGCGAGACCGGCGTCGGAAAGAGCTGCCTCGCTGGCGCCCTCCACCAACACTCCTCCCGAGCCGCCCGACCCCTGGTCGTCGTCGCCGCAGGCACCATCCCCACCTCCCTCGAACAGGCCGAGCTCTTCGGCATCGAAGCCAACGTCGCCACCGAGGTCCAACGCCGCCAAGGCGCACTCGCCAAGGCCCACCAGTCCTCACTCTTCCTCGAAGAAATCGGCGACTTCGCGCTCTCCACCCAGCTCGCCTTGCTCAGCTTCCTCGATACCCACCGCATCCAAGCCGTGGGCGCCGCAGCTCAACGGGAGCTCGACGTCAGAATACTTGCCGCGACCAATGCAGAGCTTGACCAGGCCATAGAAAACGGCTCCTTCCGTCGAGACCTCTACCACCGACTCGCCGAGCAGGTCATCACCATTCCCCCCCTGCGTGCTCGCCCCGATGACGCGGTTCGCCTCTTCTGGCACTTCCTCCGACTGCGCCGCGACGAGGCCCCACACCTGCTCCAGGCCCCCCAGAAGAACCTGCCCGCGGCGCTCCCGATGTCGCTCATCTTGAATATTATCGAATACGAATGGAGCGGCAACGTGCGCGAGCTGCACAACTTCGTCAGGCAGCTCGTCCAGGCCAACCTGCACGCCTCAGGGCGCCAGAACACCCACATCCCAAGCCTACAAAGCCCCCCAACCGTCGCCCAACATCAAGACTTCAACACCCAAGCATCAAGCCCCGGGCGCCCCCAAGCCTCTGCTTCGCTATCCCTCGACCACGCAACCCTGCATCGCGTTCTCGATGAACATGATTGGAATACGAAGCGAAGCGCTGAGGCGCTCGGGATTGGAGCCAAACGCCTCATCGCCGCACTCTCCATCGCTGGCCTGTGGCCTCTCCCCAAAGAGGTCGTCACCGGAGCCCTTGCCGCGTGCGGACACCAGCCCAAGAAGGCTGCGGAGCGTCTTGGAGTGGCACTGAATACGTTTCATGGCTGGATGCGCGCCCACCAGCTGCCACGCTCTATCGACCTCAGCCCCCAACAGCTCCAAGACGCCCTCGCCCAACACCAGGGCGACCAACGCGCCGCCGCCGCAGCCCTTGGCATCAGCCTCTCCGGTCTGCGTCAACGACTCGGCCAAATGGAGCCGCCATGAACACAGGCAGCAAGTCATCGCTGCTCCCTCGTCTCACGCTGGGCGAAGAGCTCGGACGCGGCGCCCTCTGCGTCGTCCACCGCGCCACACTCCCCGACGCGCAGCAAAGCTTCGCCCTCAAACACTTCGCCAGACACTACACCGATGAGAGCAAAGAACGCTTCCTGCGCGGCGCTCGCCTGCTCTGTGAGCAGCTCGAGCACCCCAACATCGTGAAAGGACTGGAATACGGTGAAAGCGACGCCTTCGGCCCCTACCTGCTGATGCCACTGCTCCCAGGTCAGCCCCTCTCCCGCATCATCACCCAGGGCCCA
>JAVFAO010000632.1:0-3173 GCA_034002465.1 Myxococcota bacterium | reverse complement strand
CGCTCTTCCGATCTTCACGCTGCCCAGCGCCAATCCAAGCGCCACGGCCAAGCTCAAGACCAGGATCGAGTGCGCAATCGACGGCTCGCTCACCAGCTCCACAAACCAATCCACAGCGTCATCCTTGCTCTCGTGTGGGCGCTTCGCTCGCGCGCTTCGCGCTGCGCGCTGCGCGCGCGGCACAAGGACGCACACTCCGAACACGGCCTCACTCGCTTCGAAGCGTGCGCTCGTCTCGCGAAGCTTCCGCAGCGCATTGGTGACGGCTCCCTGGAGCCTTCACGGTGCCAGCCTTTAGCACAGCCGCGATGAATGGGAAGAGAGAGACGGCAAGATCAGCAGGCCAAATACACCACGCCTTCGCTCACTCTCGATGGCGTTCAATCAGCCTTCTCGCGGGCGAGGCCAGGAGGATGAAGTGCCCTGCTCGCTCGCGACACCCTCAAAACTTCACACTCGCCCGCAGCTCGAGGTTGCGTAGGTCGCTGATGGTCACGCCAGCGCCAGAGTAGACGTAGAGATAGCTGCCGATGTGGTAGGCGCGCCGCGCATCTGCACCAGGAACGCCCAGCAGCTGCGCGTGATCGATGACGCCTCGCTCGGTGAAGCTGCTCGCCCCGACCTCGAAGAGGTGCATCCCCTTTCGCCCGCCCTCGTCCACGGGCAGCGCCATGAGCCGCCAGTCGGGCAGGTAACGGAACGCGCGATGGTCAATGGCCACCTCAGAGCTGGAGCCTGACGAGCCAATGGTGCGCTCGACCAGAGCCGTGGGGTCGGTGAGCCTGGACACGTCGAACATGGAGAGCTTGACCCCGTTGACGTCCGTGTCGGTGCCCACGGCGAGCAACCTGCCGTTGTCGATGGGATGCAGGTAGGTCGAATACCCCGGCACCTCGAGCTCGCCCATTTCCACTGGATTGGCGGGGTTCGAGAGGTCGATGGTGTGCAGCGGATCGACCTGCTGGAAGGTCACCAGATAGGCCACATCCCCCATGAAGCGCACGGCGTAGAGGTCCTCACGCACACCGATGTCGGTGAGCTGTCCGGCGACTTGCAAGGTCGGCACCTCGGTCCCCATCATGACGTCCTGATCCGAAGGCGGCGCCGAGACTGGCATGGTGAAGATCATCGAGCGAGAATCGAACTCTCCTCGGTTCATCTGCGTGCCCACCCGCAGGTAGCCACGGTGCTCACTGATGGAGAACTGGTTGAGCACCCAACCGTGCACCAGACCCGAGCCAGCGTAGGTGGCCCTGCCATCGGCAAGGGCGAAACGGTGGAGCTGCGTCGCCTGCACGTTCTCTACGGAGCCGTCGGTGTAGGTGGCGTCCGCGTAGTTGGTCTGCGCCACGACGATGCTGTTGCGCGAGCCATAGACGATGCTGCCGTCACCAATGAAGGTCGTCGTCTGCACACGGCTGTCCTGCTTGCTGAGGTCGATGCTGTAGATGCCAATGGCGTCGTCGCCGCCACCGCTCTGGGCTGCAAAGGTTCGCGCACAATCACTGCGCGCCACGCTCTCATTGACCTTGACGCCTACAGCGAAGCTACGTGAATACACATGAGGGAACCAATCGTCGAGCTGCGCCGTCTCCACCTGCGCCATCAGCTCCGAAAGATTGACCTCCTTGTCCTGCTCAGGTCGGGGACCTCCCATCGCGGAGCGCGTCACCAGGTGCAGCTCGTCGTCAATCCGGCGACCCGAGATGTACTCGCCTTCGACCGCCACCTCGCGCACCAGCAGCGGCAGACTGCGATCGCTCACATCGTAGATGACCGCCATCACCATCTCCAGCTGCGGATCACGGCTGGGAACGCTACTCGCTGAATACTGCAGCGCCACCGACTGATGCTTGACGCGCTGCACAATCACCACCTGATTGCCGCTCAGAAACATCTCAACGGCTTCGCCACGCAAGGCGACTTGGGATACGATGCGCGCATCGTTGATCTGCATCGCCACGCCACTCTGCTGCTGAACCGCCTCGATGATGATCAGACGATCACCGTCGATCGCGAAGGCGTGTGTGGCGTCGACCTGGAAGAGGTCCGCCTCATGAATGCCCTCCTCCTGATTGTTCGTCGTCGAATAATTGATGTCGGCCGAGCTGCCCTGCGCCAGGTAGCCAAAGGGATCATAGAGGGAGCTCGCCGCCATGTGCTGCGCCACGCTCCGCGCTTCCTGCTTGAAGTGCCCCTCGACGTCACTGCAACTGCCAAACTGCATCAGACGAGCAGAGGCCACATCGAGTGTGCCCAGCTCGTTGTTGCATCCCGCAAATCCAAACGTCGCAAGCAACACAAGCAGCATCTGTCTACGTTGACTTCTCATCTTCGCCTCCGAGCCCTTCGAGCGATGCGCTCGCTCCGTGTCCAGAGCATCCCACTTCATGCTTCGTGCCAACGGAAGCCGTCGCACGGCGCACGAAAAGTCATGAGAAAACAACGAAAACCACACATCCGCAATGAGGGCTGTCGACAACACCCGATGCTCTCGTGGCTGCCACGGCACAGCCAAGCACCCAGCCTGTGTTGGGATTGCGTCACCCTCAGCTAAAGCGATAGTGCTTGCGAACCGGAACATGCACCTGCCAACGACACGACATCCCTGCCGGAAACACCACCAAGTCACCCGCAGCAAAATGCACGGGCTCCGCGCCATCCGGCGTCACCGTCACCTCGCCCTCGAGCAAATAGCAGGTCTCCTCCTCATCATAGTGCCAGGGAAAATCACTGACCCCACACTCCCATATGGGCCAGGAGAAGACCCCTTGGGCCACCAGCGCCGCTCGCTCTGGCTTCGACTCGACTCGAATCTGCATCTTCTGCTCCTCAACAAAGCCTCCGCTCCCCACCAAGTCAAAAGGAAGCGCAGACAACGCAAATCTCGAGGTGAGCTCCTCGAGACTCACCACGACCACTGCCGGCAATTGGGAAGCTCCCAAAGGGCACCCTTTGGCGAGGTGTGGACAAAGCCTCGCACTCGTATTCCAACTCCGACCCCATCACCTAGTTGATGAGCACGCACTCGCTCGGGTTGCCTGTACAGATCCAGCCAGGTTCGGGCACACACACGGCGCTGCAACCGTCGCCGACGTTGGTGTTGCCGTCATCACACATCTCGCTGCCAGCGATGCGACCATCACCGCAGACCGGCAACAAGCACGCGTTGC
>JAVFAO010000631.1:0-3186 GCA_034002465.1 Myxococcota bacterium | reverse complement strand
GCCATCTTGCCCATTCCTGTCGCGTCAAGGTCTGACGTAGTCGTGCATGCTTTCGCTCTCCGAGCCCACGCGAAGCCTGGAGTCCGCTTCGCTCATGCTCGGACACCGCCCCAACGCGAGGATATCAGAGGATGGAGTGCCCTCCGCTTGATTGGCATCAGAGCGTGGAGAGGAGCTGTTCCCTTCGCTGCCTGTCGCTGGCGTCGACACAGGCGCTTGCGTACCCAGCGGGGTCTGCAGCTCGTGGAGGCTGCTGCGGGGGGGCGAGAAAAATGAAGAGAGATCACGAACCAAGTCCACACTCAGACGGTACGAGCGCTCCTCGCTGAGGAGAATATCGCGTCGATGTGAGAAAAATCCAGCGCGCCGAAGCTCCAGGCGTCGAGTTCCTGTGGGCACTCGATATGCGATGCCCTCTTGTGAAGCGCCGTCAGGGGTAGCAGGAAGGGGGCGAAGCAAAAGGCCGTCCATCCACAACGCTGCGTCAGCAGGCGCACAATCGAGCACAAGGATCGTCGTCTCTTGTTGCGAAGTGCGCGCCGAGGAACAGCCCGCGAGTGCAACGAGTCCGCCGAGCATGATGAACAGAAGGCACCATTTCATCCGTCGCTCCCTGCCGCGCAACGCTTTGCCACAGTAGCACAGCATTTCCTCGGTCTCAACGCGCTTTCACCGCCAATGCGCTTGAATTATTTCCTCACGTACAGCAATAATGCCGGTCTCAAGGGGTGAGAGCCCTGCCCCGAGGCACCTGCTCCATCGCCTCGACGGAGACTACGATGGCCAAGATCCTGAGCTGCCCCCAGTGCTCCCAACCGTTCGAAGTTCCGGCAGGCCATGAGTCGGCCCCACAACTGCAGTGCCCGTTCTGCTCGAAGCTCGTCGACAATCCGTCAAGCGGCGACGCCGACAGTGAGTTCGTGCCACGTGTGCCGCTCGGGCCCTACGTGCCCCCGCCCAACCTCGCTCAGATGGCGCCACCCCCGGCTCCTCCGGTGATCCCAAGTGCCCCTGCCCTCGCTGGAGAGGCGGTGCTCTCCGACAAGTCGCCGCCTTCGAGCCCGGTCTCCATCCAAGACATCGCACGGACCCTGAGCGCCGACGCCCCAGGAGAATCCATCGTCGTCGATGGACTGCCCGCAGAAACCCGGCGCTATGGCCGAGATGAGCTCGCCGCCGACGACGAGCTCACCCCTGAGGAAGACCCCCACCTCGTCGGCTACCAGCAGGCCCAAGCACGACGACTTGGGGCCGATCCCAACAGCGAAGGCAACGCCGAGCTCATCGCCGATGTGGGTGATGTGCCCAAAGGCTCACGGCGTGGCACCTACGTCCTGCTCTTCCTCTTCATTCTCCTCTTGATTGGGGACTTTGCTATTATTTTCGCGGCAATACGCAACAACGGCATCTTCCACTTCGGGCGCTTCTCAGACATGATCAGCGTCGCCAAAGGCGAGATGGACGCCATGGAGATTGCCGTCCACGAAAAGAAACGAATCAGCCAAGAGGAGCTCAAGCCCATCGAGACCGCTGCCGCAAAGCCGCAGCTTCAGGTGGCTTTCTCCATTCCCGTCTCTCTCGAGCTCAACGACGGAACTTCGGTCATCGCGCTCTACGGGCAGGTCACCAACAGCTCTCCCACGCCTTTTCATCAACTCGAGTTCGAGGCCGTCATCCGGACACCTCGCGGTGAGCTCTCGGTCAGCATGTCCTTTGGCCCCATGCCCACGGAGCTCGCGTCGCAAATCACCAATCCGCAGCAGCTCGTCACCTCCGTCATCGCCATGCCGACCGTCGGGGATGTCGAGGTCTGGATGAAGAACAATCTGCGGGATGCAAAAGACACCGTGCTGCCCACCAGCACGCCGCGACCCTTCGTCGTCGTCTTCACCAAGACGTGTCCCAACGAGATCACCGACGAGATGCTCTTCGAGCTCAGGCTGCTCAATGCAGAGCCCAAGTCCTGAGCGGCGTCTCGCATCGTCGCAACAAGCAGAAGGATTGGCGCTGGCGCGAGGGGGACCTAGGCCTTGAAAACGTACGATGCTGGCGCCCTACTCCTCACCCTCCAAGGGCTCGCCGAGAGAGAGATGCGCATCGCCCTGCTGCGAGAGTTTCTGCTCCTCGCCAGCGCCGAGCAAGCGGCCAGGCTGCTCACCGAGCTCGTTCGCTGCAGCCTCGTCGGGTATCCGCCCGGGGAGGATGGCTTGCTAGCCTTCGTGCCCTGCATGATCGACCTGCGCAACGAGCCCCAGGCCTACGCGCGTATCGCCGAGATCTATGCCTTCGCCAAAGCCGAGCCAGTGCGCCCCACACCCGCGCCGCAGCTCGAGGAGCACGCTGAGCTCAGCGCCGCCCCCGATGAGCTCGCCCAAGCGGAGCACGAGCCCATCTCTGCCTGGTCGCTGGACGAAGACCTCCGCCTCGCCGAGCTCAGTCGAGAGCTCGAAGTACCCATCAGACTGCCAGAGCCGCCTCGCGCTATCGAAGAGCTCGAGCCCCAGCAGCGCTTGGTCGAGCAGCGCATCGCGCCAACACCCAGCAGCGCCCCCATCGCGCCCAGGGACGCTGAGGCGCTGCTCCAGAGATGGCTTGGCTACCTCCTGGTCGAACCTCCGTCCGCAAGAAAACCGCCCCTGAGGATGCATCACTTCGCCCCCAAGTGGGACCGGCCCCTCAGCCTGGGTGAGCGCAAAGCGCTGGCCGTGGGGAGCAATCGCCTCGCTCTCGAGAAGCTGCTCTACGACCTCGACCCCAGCGTCGTCGCCAAGCTCTGCGCCAACCCACGGGTGCTCGAGCAGGACATCCTACTCGTCGCCACGCGCCGCCCCAACACCCCCACCATCCTCGACGAGCTTGCCCGCAGCCACTGGCTCTCGCGCTACGCCGTTCGCCACGCTCTTGCGCTCAATCCCTTCTCCCGCTCGAGCCTCGTGCTGCGCATCCTCCCCCTCTTGCATGAACAGGACTTACATGCCTTCTGCTACGCGACGCAGACGCACCCCATCGTCCAAGACGCTGCGCGCGACTTGGCGGCGCTCAGGGACTTGCTCTGCCGACCGGCCGAAGGAGGGACGAGCTGAGCTCGAAGCAGAAGTGAGCGAAGGGCACGCATCCTCGCGCCATTCTGGAGGAACTCGGAGCCAGGAGGGCGACAATGGTCGCTGGCGCGAGGTCGGTGCCCGA
>JAVFAO010000630.1:0-3207 GCA_034002465.1 Myxococcota bacterium | reverse complement strand
CTTGTCGATTGGGCGCTTCGCCTGTTGTCCCCAACTTCTTGTCGATTGGGCGCTTCGCCTGTTGTCCCCAACTTCTTGTCGATTGGGCGCTTCGCCTGTTGTCCCCAACGTCTTGTCGAGTGGGCGCTTCGCCTGTTTTCCCCAACTTGTTGCGTGCCACCCCTGGCACGCACCCTTCGGGCTGCCTTCGCAGCGAGTCTCCGCCTCCTGGCTGCGACTGCTTGTTGATTGGGCACTTCTGGTTGATTGGGCGCTGCTCTCCTAGACACCAATGTCGTCGCGGCTGAGCTCGAGCTTCTTCATGATGTACTCAACGCTCTTGCGATGAACGCCTGCAATCCTGGCAGCTTTGGAGACGTTTCCGGCCGTTCGTTCGAGCAGCCGAGACCAATAGCTCGACTCGAACGCTTCGACGAGCCGCTGCTTGGCATCCTTGAAGGGCAGCTCTTCGGCAATCGCCATCTCGGCAATCTCCTCGGCTTCTCCACCGAGCGCCTTGCTCTGCTCATTCTCGACCTTGACCTCGGCGTCGTCGGCAAGCAGAAAACGCGTCTCGAGCTTGTCGTCCTGCGAAAGCAGCGCAGCACGCTCCACATAATTCTTCAGCTCACGGACGTTTCCGGGCCAAGCGTAGCGCTTGAGTTTCTCCATGGTGGAGAAAGGGATCTGCAGCTCGCTTCGACCGAGCCGCTGAGCCGCCTGATCCAGAAAAAACTGTGACAACAACGGAATGTCGTCGAGCCGTTTGCGCAACGGCGGCAGCACCACCCGAATCACTGCAAAGCGATAGTAGAGGTCCTCTCGAAAAGACCCCTGCTCCACCTCCCGCAGCAGATTTCGGTTGGTCGCCGCAACGATGCGCACGTCCACCGGGACGGCACGCTCCCCTCCAACCGGGCGCACCTCTCGCTTCTCGATGGCACGCAGCAGCTTGGGCTGCAGATCGAGGGCGAGCTCGCCAAGCTCATCCAGGAAGAGAGTCCCGCCTTCGGCTTGCTCGAAAGCGCCGCGCCGGTTACCGATGGCCCCAGTGAAGCTGCCCTTCACGTGGCCGAAGAGCTCGCTCTCGATGAGCTCTCTGGAGACGGCAGAGCAGTCAAAGACCACGAGGGGCTTGTCCTTGCGCGGAGAGTGCTGGTGAATGGCCTCTGCAATGAGCTCTTTTCCGGTGCCCGATTCGCCTTCGATGAGCACCGTCGTGGGTGTGGGTGCCACACGGCTGAGCAGGCCAAAGATCTCGCGCATGGCCAAGCTCTGTCCGATCAGACGCCCAAATTGGTGACTCTTGGAGAAGGTGAGCTCGACCTCATCGGTGCCGAGCTCGAAGCGCAAGACCTGACGGCCAAGACGAAAACTGCAGCCCGCCTCCAAGTATCCGTCTCGGACGCGGATGTTGTTGACGAAGGTCCCGTTCTTACTACCCGCATCGATGATGCGGTAGCCGCTGCCATCGACCTCGATGCGCGCATGGTTTCTGGAGACCGAGCTGTCCTCGAGGACCACGTCGTTGTCGGGATTGGTCCCCAAAAAGACCTGACGCTGTTCGAAGCACTGCGCTTTGCCTCCTTCGGGGATGATGGTGTACTTGCGCAACCGCAAGGCTTCGATCTTGTCGAGCATGATGGTGCGGGTGATATCGCTCATCGAACCCCTCTCGGCTCACCGCTCGGGCAGCAAGACCACAATGCGCGCTAGGCGCCGCCTCGAAGCACGAAGATGATGGTGCTCCCATCTGGCTGCAAACTCAGACAAGAGGAAAACTCACGAATGCCCAATCGCAGCTCGTGTTGGTAGACATACCAGAAATTGAGCGCCTTACGCTTCGCATCAGCGCAAGAAAGACCATTGAACGCCACCGGTTGACCACGCAGGGCACGACTCAGATTTTCATTGTTGACCACCGCTGATTTCATTTCCGCACTCTCCTCGCCGCTCACTCGAGACTGAGATAGCCGAGCACCAGCAACGCATAAACAATCGAGTGAACACGCGTGTTCTGATCAAACTGCGCAATCAGCTCGAGGAGTGAACAGCCGCTACGCATCGCCTCGATGACCGAACGATGCTCGACCGAGAGCGGCATCTCCTCGAGAACATGAGCTTCAGTCTGCAGCCGAGGAGTGGCGGACCAGAAACTGGACAGGCCCCCGATGATTCGCTCTTGGGAGAAGCGGGTCAACACGCCTTCTAGGATCAACGCCACCGTCTCTTCACGAGAGAAGGGAGCGACATTCGGCGTCAACTTGAGCGTCTGGAGCTGATATCGACCGTCAGACCAGCCAAAGACATCGAGCAAACGCTCGCGAAGCTGAGCCTTGAGCGCCGCCGCTAGCTGGCCGCGGTCGATGGCCCCCATGGCCAGCAAGACCTCGCCCTGACGCCGCCCCTCGGCCTGGGCCCGTTCAATACTGGTGGTGCAGGTGGTCTCGTCGATATAGCCCTGTCGCAGGAGCACATGCCCAAGGCACTCGTAGAGCAGATTGGAGCGCATGGACACGGGCCGCCCAGCGTCGAAATAGGCGATTTTGCGAACCCGCTGACGCCAAAGCTGCAAAGAACCGGTGTGACGGGTGTGGAGAATGCGCGCAAGCAAGGTGGGAAAGCCCACCACATCGAGGTTGCCATCATCAGCGGCTTGCCGCCAATCAAGCTCGGGCAGCAGGGTAGAACCGCCCACAGGACGAAGCTGAGGGGAGGTTCTAACCCGCACGAAACCGTGCTGCTCACTGCTGGGGTTCATCCGCTCGATGCGCGTCTCATCTGCCGAGCTCGATGGCATCTCCCAGCTCACTCGACCTACGGATGTGGTCTCATCCTCGACCATCGGCTCACTGCGGTTCGCGTCGTCCACTGCCTGCGGCGTCGCGCCACGAGGGTAGAACAGACCCAGGTGCAAACGTACGAGCTCGACCAAATTGGCTCCCGCCAGAGGACGCTCCAGAATCTCGACGAAACCATAGCGTTGCATGAGCAGCTTGCGCACCATCGGACCATGAAAGACGTTGGCCAAGCCCACGATTGGGATGCTACCCTGGATCGTATCGAGATGCGGGTAGCTCGGGCCATCGGGAAGAAAGAGCCCGAGCAAAATGAGCTCCGGCGTCTCCTCGCCCAGCATCGTGGCCAGCCCTGCATTGGACGCCCCGCAGCGCACACGAAACCCCTCGCCCTCGAGCACCCGACGACACTCGACGCGCACCTGTGGGT
>JAVFAO010000629.1:0-3215 GCA_034002465.1 Myxococcota bacterium | reverse complement strand
GCGAAGGCTGAGCGCGATGCTCGTCATGTTGCTGCTGGCGAACGGCTGTTCTGATTCGAAGCCTGGTGCGCGGCGCGCTGCCTCCGAGGCGAACTTGGAGCAGGTGCTTCGGCAGGGCTTGGAGCAGCCCGATCCGTTCGTTCGTGCCGAAGTCATCGACCTCATCTCGAGCACTGGCGTCATCAGCTGGACCGACCGCGCCAAGGCGGCCCTCGCCGATAGCGATCCTTTGGTGGGCATGGTCGCGGCGCGCGCATTGCTGGCCAGCGAGGCTGCCGAGGACGGTATTCGACACCTGGATGATCGGGTGCTCTCGGGCACGCCTGCTCTGTCGCTGGCGAGCATGCGCATCGCTTTCTCCAGTCTTCCGTATTCCAAGGCCAAGGAGATTGTCAACAAGGGGCTGCGCAGCTCCACCGCCGAGGTGCGGCGTGAGGCGATCCGCTTGATGCTCGATTTCATTCGCCTAGGCAAGACGCCCGACGCCTCGACGGCGCGTGCGTTGGAGCAGCAGTTGCTGACCTTCTTGACCGATACTGATCCCTACGTGGTGGCATTGGTGCTGGAGTACACTGGTTCTGAAGGGCGCCTCGCCGAGGTTGACGAAGCCACGCGCGGCGCGCTCTACGAGCTGGCCAAAACGGGAGAGCTCGAGCAGCAGCGACGTGCGCTGCGCATTCTCACTGCGGCCACCGATGGCCAGATGAAGAGTTTTCTCTTCGATCTCTATCGCGACGCCGAGGGGAAGCCAGAACGTTCGGAGCTCTTCGACCTCGCCTTGGTGGGGATGGGGCAGAGCGGCGACAAGCTGCACATTCCGGAGCTCGAGCGGATTGCTGGCAGAGAGACGGATCCGGAGCTGCAGAAAGCGGCGCTGACGGCCCTCTTTGCCATTGATGACATCGACGCTTCCCTGGCCTTGTCGCAGGTCTTGGAGGGGCGGGGCAAGCAGACGCGCCTGCACATCTTGGCGATGGAGCTGCGGCGTCCACGGAACCTGCGCTTGGCCGATGTGCTCTTGAAGGATGATGATCCCGAGGTGCGGCTTGCGGCGCTCAAGGTGATGCACAAGCAGGATTCCCAGAAGTTTCAGCGCACCGTGTCGCAGAAGCTGGCGGTCGAGCAATACCGACGGCCCATTTTGACCAGCCTCTGTGAGTGGATGGACGAGTCGCCTGCAGAGAAGCAGCCCTGGCTCGGGGGGCTGGCTTCGAGTTTGCGCTCGATGGCTGCCGAGTTTTTGGCGCGGGATGATCTGGGCGGCTTGATGGCGCAGCTTATCATCCGCTTGGATGGTGTGTCATCGTTGACGGAGGAGCTCAGCTCGCTGTCGAGCTCTGCGCAGTATGTGGTGCTGCGAGCGCTCTTGGCGGCACCCGAGACCAGCCCCGAGCTGTTCAAGCCTTACGCCACGAGCCCTTTCTACTTCGTGCAGCTCGCGGCTTTGCTGGGGCTGAACAAGCGCAGCAAGGGCTGAGGTGGGTTGGTGCGTAGGGGCGAAAGATTTTTCGCCCATTGCGCCGTCGATGAGCACAGGGTGTTGGCGGGCGCTGGTGCGTAGGGGCGAAAGGTTTTTCGCCCCACCATTGCATCGTAGATGAGCACAGGGTGTTGGCGGGCGCCGGTGCGTAGGGGCGAAAGGTTTTTCGCCCCACCATTGCATCGTAGATGAGCACAGGGTGTGGTTGTCCGTGGTTGCGGAGGGGCGAAAGATTTTTCGCCCCTCCTTTCAAAACTCGAGGGCCAATCCGATTTGGTAGGTGCCGTCGGTGGACAGGTCGAGGCTCGAGGAGGAGCCGAAGCCGTTGATGGAGGCGTAGAGGAACTCGGCGAAGAGGTAGGAGTTGTTGACGCCCCACTCGACGTCGAAGCCTTTGGCGAGTGTGGGTGAGAGCCAGTCGAGGAGCAGAGAGATGCCGAAGGCGGTGTGCCAGCCGAAGGTGCCGCCAGAGCCATCCTCGCCTTGCTCGTTGACGGCGGTATCGCCGCCACCGTCTTCGATCCACCAGAGGTAATAATCGAGGCCGAGCTTGACCTGGAAGGCGATGGGGACGTCGAGGCGCTGGGCGAGCAGATCGAAGCGGTAGACGGCTTGTAGACGCAAGGGCAGCCAGTCGAGGCTGGTCTCGTCGATGCTGGTTTCGCCCTCGGGGGTGAGCGCCTTTCCGGTGACACCGCCGTAGCCGAAGCTGGCGCCGATGGCGGCAGAGCCGATACCGCGGTAGAGCTGGTAGTCGAGCTCGAATTCGAAGACCAAGGCGGAGTCGTCGCCGAAGTACTGGTCGTAGGTGCTGCCGAGTTGGTCGGGGGCGTAGGGCCCTGCCTTGACCTCGAAGACCATGTCGATGGGAGACTCGGCGTAGGCGGCGAAAGGTACGAAGAGGAGGATGGTAGCGGCAGCACCCAGGGCTAAGCGGGGCAGGCGTCGGGAGGGGCGCCCGGCTCGTCTCAGGCGTCGCCGCAAGACGAAGAGGGTGCAGAGCAGCAGGCCGAGGCCGGCCAGGACCCATCCATTACTGTAGAGCATGACGATGGCGAAGGCGTAGAGGGGGTAGAGCAGGGTCCGGGTGATGGCGCGTAAGGTGTCGTGTTTGGCAATGAAATGGGCGAGCGGCGGGCTCGCGGCGTAGTAGGCGTCGACGAAGAGGCGGCCTGGCATGTTGCTGAGCAGGAAGCGGTCTCTGAAGTCGCGCAGGACCTGGACGTGTTCTTCTTGATAGGAGCCCCAGGCGGCAGTGGCGAGGAAACAGAACCCGCTCTCGATGTCTGGGTTTTCGCGGGAGTAGCGCTCCCAGAAGTCGTCGACGACGCCGGTTTCGGCGATGACGACGTTGCTGAGTAGGCTCTCGTTGCCGTCGTCGTCGATGGTGCTGACGCCGACGTAATAGGTGGAGTTGGCGCTGATGCCGGAGCTGACGGTGAGGCTGGTGACGCTGTTGGCTTGAATGGAGCGACCCGATGAGAGGCTCTCTGGGCGCGTGCCTTCGGTGAAGGAGGAGGTGGCGTAGTAGACCTTGTACTTCTCGGCGTTGGTGACGGCATCCCAGCCGACCCGCAGGCTCTCCTCACCGCCGACGGCGGTGACGTTGTTGGGTGCGGAGGGGCGTTCGCACGGGAAGATGACGGCGAAGGTGACGCTGTAGGGTGTGGGGGTGGTTTCGAGGAGCTGCGGGTCGAGGACGATGAGGTGGACGGAGGTGGTCTCGCTCAGGCCC
>JAVFAO010000628.1:0-3220 GCA_034002465.1 Myxococcota bacterium | reverse complement strand
GCGCCTCGCAGGCAAAGTGCCGCGGCTGCATCGGCTGCTCTCCCGCAAGTACTACGTCGACGAAATCTACGACGCCACCGCCGTGCGCGGCACCCTGGGTCTGGGTCACTTCTCGCACAAGGTGGTGGATGTCTTCTTCATCGACTTCCTGCTCGTGCGAGGCAGCGCGTGGATCTATCAGGTGGGCGGTTCGGCGCTGCGCCTCTTCCAGAATGGCGACCTGCAGCGCTACGCCGCATACATCGTGCTGGGTCTCGCGACCATCCTGTTTTTGGTTTTTCGGTGACGAGGTAATTCCTTTGAAGAGCTCAGCACGTAGGCTGCGTTGCGCTGCGCGACGAGATGTGGTCCGGGGAGCATGCTGCGGGCTTGCACCTGATGCACCCTGCTGCGCGATGACCTGCAACTGCAACGATGAGGTGTGGCGATGAGGGGCTTGGAATCCGTCGCCTTGTTGGGCATGGATGTGCAACTGCCGTGGCTCTCGATGCTGCTGTGGTTGCCCTTCGCCGTTGCCCTCTTGGTGCTACTCGTGCCCTCGGAGCAGAGGGCGCTGCTGCGTGGACTGGCGCTGGCTGGTTCGCTGCTCGTCGCTGCCCTGGGCTTCGTGCTGCTCTTTGGCTTCCAGGCAGACTACCGAGCCTATCAATACTCCGAGAGCGTCGCCTGGATCCCGCAGTTCGGCATCCGCTACCACATCGGCATGGACGGCATCAGCCTCTGGTTGGTGGTGCTCACGGTGCTGCTCACGCCCATCATGATCCTGAGCAGCTTCAAGGCCATCGAGAAGCGCCCCAAGGAGTACTACATCTCCTTGCTGGTGCTCGAGACCGCCGTCATCGGTGCGCTGGTGTCCCTCGACGTGTTCCTTTTCTACGTCTTCTGGGAAGTGATGCTGGTGCCCATGTTCCTGCTCATCGGCATCTGGGGTGGCGAGCGCCGAATCTACGCCACCATCAAGTTCCTGCTCTTCACCATGGTCGGCTCGCTGCTGATGCTGGTCGGCATCCTCTACGTCTACTTCCACACCAACACGGTCACCCTCGACCAACAATACTCCTTTGCCCTCAACGACTTCCTGCAGGTGCACCTGGACAAGAGCGAGCAGCTCTGGCTCTACGGCGCCTTCTTCGTCGCCTTCGCCATCAAGGTCCCCCTCTTCCCTCTGCACACCTGGTTGCCCGACGCCCACACCGAGGCACCCACCGCGGGCTCGGTGATCCTCGCCGCGGTGCTGCTCAAGCTCGGCACCTACGGTCTGGTGCGCTTCGCCATGCCGCTCTTCCCCTACGCCGCCATCGAGACCGCCCCGCTGGTCGGGGTGCTCGCCGTCATCGGCATCATCTACGCCTCGTTGGTGGCCCTCGTGCAGCGCGACGTGAAGCGCCTGATCGCGTATTCCAGCGTCGCCCACCTCGGCTTCGTGGTCTTGGGCCTCGTCGCCTTCACTCCGCAGGGCTTCGAGGGTGGTGTCTTCCAGATGATCGCCCACGGCGTGTCCACGGGCGGCCTCTTCCTCTGCATCGGCATCATCTACGAGCGCCGACACACACGACAAATCAAGGACTTCGGCGGGCTCGCCAAGCAGCTCCCGGTCTTCGCCACCTTCTTCATGATCATCTTGCTCTCCAGCGCGGCGCTGCCCGGCACCAACGGCTTCGTCGGTGAATTCCTGGTCCTGCTCGGCACCTTCAACAGCGGCACGCTGAGCGGCGCCTGGGGGCGCACACTCACCGTCTTCGCCGCCAGCGGCATGGTCCTGGGCGCCGTCTACCTGCTCTGGATGTACCAGCGCGTCATGTTCGGCCCCATCGTCCACGAAGAGAACAAGCAGCTCAAAGACCTCAAAGTGCGCGAGGTCATCTACCTGCTGCCCATCATCGCCCTCATCTTCATCATGGGCGTCTTCCCCAACGTCGTGCTCGACCACATCCGCCCCAGCGCCCACGAGTTCTTCCGGGTCTTCAACGCACGCCTCGCCCACACCCTCGACCAGGCGCCAGCCCCCACGCTCAGTCAACCCGGCGCCATCATAGAAGTGTGGGAAACAGGCCAAGTGCCCAATCAACAAAAAGTTGGGGAAACAGGCCAAGCGCCCAATCAACAAAAAATGCCGGTCGGACTGCCGGTTCAAGGCGAGCCCGACGCCCGGCTCGCGCCGCCGCAACCCCGGCCCGATGCCGAGCCCACGCCTGACGAGGCGCTGCCCGAACGAAACCCACGAGACGCCTACGCCGCACGCATGCTCGCCGTGCTCTCGCAGATGAGCGCCGTCGACTCGGCAGCGCAGGGACTCGCCACGCCCGAGCGGCGCACCGCCGCCCTCGGTCTCTCTCTCTCTCCACGCGAAGGGGTTGAGCCATGATCGTCAAAAGCGATGATCTGCTCGCCATTCTCCCGTTCACGCTGCTCGTGGCCGTCGCCATTGGCGTGCTCGTCGTCGATCTCTTCCACCGCCGCGGCGCCCTGCGAAGCTACCAGGCCTCGCTCTCTGCCGTCGGTTTGGGGGTGGTGGCCATCGTCACCGTCATGGTGGGCAAACGCCTCGAGCCAGGCGCCTACTTCGACGGCATGGTCTTCCACGACGGCTTCGGCACCTTCCTGCACGTGCTCTTCCTGCTCATCGCCGCCGCCAGCGTCCTGCTCTCCCCGCGCTATCTACAGCGCAACGACGGGGAACGCGGCGAGTACTATGGCTTGGTGCTGCTCGCCACCAGCGGCATGATGCTCATGGCCAGTGCGGGCAACCTGCTGATGCTCTTCCTCGGCATTGAAATCATGTCGATGTCGGTCTACGTGCTCGTCGGCTTCTTCCGACAGCAGCTCGCCTCGAGCGAGGCCTCCCTGAAGTACTTCTTCCTCGGGGCCTTCGCGAGCGCGCTCTTCCTCTACGGCATGGCCCTCATCTACGGCACCACCGGCAGCCTCGAGCTGCCGCAGATCGGCGCCGCCATCCAGCGCTCCCTGGGCCTGGCCAACGCGGGCTTGGTCAACGTCGCCGAGGAGAGCGGCGCGACCAGCCTCGACCCGCTCTTCTTCATCGGCATGCTGCTGCTGCTCGTGGCGCTGGCCTTCAAGATTGCCCTGGTCCCCTTCCACATGTGGACCCCCGACGCCTACACCGGAGCCCCAACCGCGGTGGTCGGCTTCATGGCCACAGCGGTCAAGGCCGCTGGTTTCGCCGCGCTGATCCGGGTGCTCTTCATTGCCCTCGGACCTG
>JAVFAO010000627.1:0-3231 GCA_034002465.1 Myxococcota bacterium | reverse complement strand
AGCGCTCAAAGCAGAGGCTGCTGCCATCACACTACAACGCCTGCGGCAGATCATCGAGGGCGGCTTGGTCGATGACGCTGGTGGTCGTCGTCGCTTTCACTTCGAAGCTGCCGATGGCAGGATCAGCTTCCTCAACGTGTCAGAGATCATCGGGCTGCAGCTGGAACGCGGCAAGGTGGCCATCGTGCAGCAGCCAGAGGACGCCGAGCTGCATGTACTGGTCACGCGCGACGCGGCCATCAAAGTGACCGAGGTCGAGCCCCAGTTGCTTCGCTTCTTGGTCCGCAACTGAGTGCGGCTCCCGAAGACCTCGCGACGAAGTCGCAGCGTCCGACAGGTCAGGCTGCAGCATTTCACGCTCGCCAGCAAACGCATGAATTCTAAGGGATTCCAAAGGGCATCGCCCTTCGGCGGGGCGTGGGGCAGAGCCCCACAATCGTCGCCTCCTTCCCCCGAAATCCACGGCCTATCAGCATGGCTGGCGCGCTGCAAAGCGCCGACGTGAGGCCTGTCAATCAAGCTTCTAGTTACTCGGCGCGGCAGAGCCGCGCGAACCAGTGCAAGCGCCGCCGCCGATGGAGCCACCGCCGTTGCCGCTGCTTCCAGGCTCGAAGTCGTTGGTGAACGAATACAACTCGGTGTTCACCTTGTAGATACCGTAGGAAGGACCACCAGCGCCACCGCCGCCCGCGCCGCCGGTGCCGCCGCGTCCGCCGTTGCCACCGCGCCCGCCAGGTCCTACTTCGCCGGTGCAGCTGTTGCCCCCGTTGCCACCGGAACCACCATCACCACCCCCACCGCCGAGACCACCACCGCCACCATCTCCGCCTTGACCGGAACGAATGCGGTTCTCAGAGACCTCGATGCCGGTGCTGTCGATCAGGAAGAGTCCGAAGGAGCCGCCACCAGCGCCACCACCGCGCCCTCCGTTGCCGCCAGCGCCGCCGCCGCCGCCGCCGCCGCCGCCGTTTCCAGAGCCATCATTACACAGCAAGCACGACTGCGCGCCGCCACCACCACCACCACCGCCGCCATGACCGGGCTCACCAGTACCCCCGACCAAACCGTCGGTACCTACCCAATAGCCATCGATGACGCTACCGGCAGCACCACCCTGCCCGCACAATCCATCGCTGCCGTTGGGCCCAGTGTTCCCTTGAGCCCCCGTCTTGCCGGGATCGCCCCAAGCGCCACCAGCGCCGCCAGCGATGTTGATCTGACCGGTGCCACCAGTGGCCCCATTGTGCTCACCTTCCTTGCCACCAACGCCGCCCACGCCGCCTGTGCGACCCGCCGGTGAGGAGCCCCCAGAGCCACCTGCGCCGGGTGAGTCTCCGTTGCAGGAACCACCACCGCCAGTGCCACCATTGCTGCCAGGGCTGCCAGTGCTTCCGTCCTGCCCCTTCAACCCCGAACCCGCTCTGCCCGCGGTGATCACGTTGCCCGTCACCACCAGCCCCGAACAGCGCAGGCAGTGCAGGCCATAGTTGCTTGCCCCAGGCTGGGTGGTGTCACCCGGCAGAATCGAGAAGCCACTGACATACGTCGGCGTCACGAGGTCCATGCCACGCATCCCAAGCATGCGACCATTGACCAAGGTGGTCGGCGCAATCGACGTGAGGTAGCTCTCGGCCCGCTTCCAGCCCGCGCTGCGTGAAAAACTGCCAAAGACTGAGACGCCATCAGCGAGAATCACCGTCTCGTCGTACACGCCCATGGACACGTAGACCTGAGTGAGGTCCCTGTCGAGCGCCTTCTGGATACCCGTGTTGATGGTCTGTACGGGTGAATCCTCGGTGCCCAAGGCCAGGTCGTTGCCGTCAGGCGCAACGAAGACTGCCTGGCTGAGGTCGCCATCGACGCCGTCACAGTTGGCGTCGAGGAAGGCCGCATCGGGGAGGTCGAGCTCCGTCTCGAACTTGCAGTAGTACTCGCAGCCGTTGTTGGTGTTCTGGTCGAGATCGATGAAGTTCTCTTGGCAGGCCAGGAAGGTGCAAACCCCCTGCTCACAGCCGCCTTCGGCGTTCTGAATGGAGCAGACCTGCTGACAGCCGCCACAGTGAAACAGAGAGAGGCGCAGGTCGGTCTCACAGACCCCATCGTTATCACAGTCTCCCATCCCGAGCTCGCAGCTCGAGGAGCTGGCAAAGGCCATCCCAATCTCGATGCGCGCCTGCTCCTCGACGCTGCTCAGGACCACGAAGTGGTCACTCAGAGGGATGTGCCCTACGTTGTGATAGCTCAGCTCGAAAAAGGTCATGGAATCCGGCTCGACTTGCACGGGCAGCGTCAGCTCCTGCTCACCGCCGCTGAAGCTGAGCACGCGCACAGAGAAGTCCTCGTCCTCCAGCTCGAAGCCCTGGTACTCGACAGCAATCTCTGGGTTCTTCAAGCGCACGTAGCGAATGGTGGTCTGTCCCAGCGGAGCCAAAGTCCAGTTCAGGTATCCCGCAGGGTCGCAAGCCCCGTTGGGTCCTTCACCATTGACCACACAGACCTCGATGGGCCCAGAAGCTTGCTCGTCCTCATCGCTCTCATCGAGCTCTGCTTGATCGGGGGAGAGCTCGGTGTCAGCATCCTGTTGGTCGGGCTGGCTCAGGTCAGCATCCGATTGACCGTCCTCTGTGTCGGTCTCCGCGGTCTCGCTCAGATCCTTCCAAGGCGTCGGCGACGACTCGGCACATGCCACGGCAAGTAGAAGAAAAGTTGAGCACAGCAGCGCGATGCGGCTCGCCTCTCGGCGCTGCTGATGACGCTTCGCTGGGGCCTTCTGCCTCGGCTTCTTGTTCATGATTCTCTCTCTCGTTGGGCACCGTGCTGGGGGTCAGCGTCGGCGGTCACAGTTTTGCCAACCGACGCTGCCGATCTTATCGAAAAGTGGGCTTCGCTGCCAACCCGCGAGGAAAGTCGAGCGCTCACGCTGGCGAACGTGACGCATTGCGCTGCAATTCGGGCTGCTTCACAGTCGCTCTCTACCCTCTGGCTCCGTCCTCCATCGCTTCCATCGGCCACGCGCACTGTTGCAAGCTTGACTCAGACGGCCTCGCCTGCTGTGAATCCTGCTCTGCACTGTCCTTCACAGCGGAGCCAAACGACCTGCTCGAATGCCATGAAAATGACTCTAACCACACGAGATAATAGACCTTCTCTCATCCACGCAAGCGCCGTGCTGGAGCTTGGCACCTGGCTTGCACAATACTCTGTCAGCGCGAACGAAGTCGCCGCTCAACA
>JAVFAO010000626.1:0-3303 GCA_034002465.1 Myxococcota bacterium | reverse complement strand
CAGCGTTGGGAGCGATGCAGGCCTGCCGACGCAGCGCTCGCACCATCTTCCTGGGCAGCGCCCCCTCTGTGGGCGGCCAGCAGGTGCGTGGCATCGGCGTCGAGCGGGTCCGCCTGGGCAGCGTACAGCCAGGGCAGTCGCCCTCGAAGATTGACGACGCGCTGCGGCGGCTCTCGGACCGCCTCCACTATCTGTATACGGGAAACGAGCGCTACTGGTATGACCTGCGTCCCAACCTCCGGCGAGAGATGGAGGACCGGATGCAACGCTACGAGGAGCGACTGCATCTGTATCCGGAGTTGCAGGCGCGGCTTCGCAAGCAGCTTCGCTTGCACAGTGTGGACGCGGTGTCGGTCTTCGAGAAGAGCTCGGACCTGCGTGACGACCGAGACCTGAAGCTGGTGGTGCTCGAGCCGTCGACGCCGCACAAGCTACGTTCGGCCGACAGCCGTGCAGTGCAGGCGGCCACAGCGCTCTTGGAGCGGCACGGCGAGCGTCCTCGGGAGTTTCGCAACCGGCTGCTGTTCTTGGCGGCGGACGTGTCGTCGGTGGACACGCTCCGTGACAGTGTGCGTCGCTATTTGGCGTGGCGTTCGATCGTGGAGGACGCCAACGAGCTGAACCTGGACAAGCACCACGAGCGGGAGTCGCGCAAGGCCTTGGACGAGGCGAACGCGCGTCTGGATGCGGGCATACGCGAGTGTTATCGGCTCTTGTTGGTGCCGATGCAGGACGCGGAGGCGGCGGCGACGGGCTCGGCGGCGCAGTGGGAGGACGAGTCCTTGCCGGTGTCGGGTCACGGCTATGAGCGGGCGCTGGAGAAGGTGCTGCACGAGCAGGAGTGGGTCATCCGGGAGTGGGCGCCAGCACATCTGGTGGCGTTGTGTCGGAGCTGGTTTTGGACGGCCTCGGCGCGCTGGGCGAGCGCGAAGCGGGTCTGGCTGGACACGTGTCGCTATTTGTATCTGCCGCGTTTGCGCAGCGAGAAGCACTTCGAGCTGAGCTTGCGCGAGGGTCTGCAGTCGGGTCAGCTCGGCTATGCCAGTGTGTATGCAGAGGGGCGAGCCGAGGGCTTGCTCTTTGGTCGCGATGGTGCGGTGCATCTGGACGAGCACTCGGTCTTGTTGGAGGCGGAGCTGGCGGCGGAGCTGGCGCGGCCAACTCCGGAACCCGGTGCTCAACCGCCCGCTCAGGATGCAGTCCCAGAGGCGGGAACGCCGCCATCGGCAGCGCCTGGAGGCTTTGCGCGGCGTCCCAGCACGGGAGGTCGGGTCGGCGCGCCGCCGTCGGCGCCGCGTCGGCGCTTTCATGGGACGGTGAAGCTGGACCCACGGGACCCCATCGGCTCGTTCACGGCGGTGGTGGAGGGCTTGGTGGAGAAGTTCACCGGGGACTTTCGGACGGAGGTGGTCTTGACCTTGGACGTCGAAGCCGAGCGTAGCGCAGGCTTCGAGGGGTCGACGTTGATGAGCGTGAGCGAGAATGCGCGAACGCTCGGGTTCGTGGTGGCGGAGTTCGAAGAGGAGTGAGGGTGGCCAGGGTCTGAGTGAAGGCCGAGTGGACGAGTTTGGGCTCAGCGTTTTCCGCGATCATGACGGAAACCCTCGAAGAAGTGTCAACGAGCCCAATGCATGAGTGACGCCTCCGCTACGACGGACGCGGCAACAACCGCGAGGGTCCCAGCTCCGATGCGGCATGCTGTGCCAGGAAGGCACACGAACGGAGAATCCCCACCCCAGCTTGAACAGCGAACACGTTGGCGCAACGATGGCGCAAACGTGGCGCAATTTGCGTCCTCTGGTCAGCACTGCTGATCACACTCGGAACGCCAGCCAGCAGAATTGCAGCGTACCGCCGCCATCTCTTCAGCAGAACCTGATGGCGCAAACGCACAAGGAAGGCTCGCGGCAAGCAGGATGCTGCTGTGCCTTTCATCGCCACGTTGGCGACTGCCCTTTGCGGCACGAACCTGGAGAGGACGAGACATGCAGAAATCAAGCGTCATTCTGATGGCAATGTGGATTGTGGCGTGCGTCGAACCGCCGGAGGAAGACCCGGTTTTCCTCGATATGACTGGAGCTGGTGACGAACTTCAGCAGACGGACTGCTCTGCGGCGGAGGGGAGCACCTGCCAGAACGGGCGGGTCTATCGGCTCCTCGAAGCCGAGCACCAGCAGTGGAGCGAGGATCTGCCGCCGTCGATGTATGCCGCGACACCAGTGTTTGGAGCAGTCCTGCCGTCCAGCGTCGATCACCGACCACACCAAACCCCAGTGCGCGATCAGGGCAACGCTCTCCTCTGTGCCGACTTCGCTGTCGTCGCAGGGATGGAAGCCTACCACCAATTTGTGGACATGCCCGACGACCTGTCCGAGCAAGCGCTCCACTCCCTTCACGCCGAAGCAGAGATCGAAGCAGCGCTGAACGCAGCACGCTCCACGCAGATCCCCGAAGAGGACCTGTGGCCTCTCGGACAGGACCACCCCAATCCGAACTGGGAGGAGAGTGTTCGCTGCGCCTTGGAGTGGAAGGCTATTGGCAACCCTACGCCTGACACCCTGCGCGCACACCTTGCGAGCTCCGCCACGACCAATGTCGTCGTTGCCCTCAACTTCGCCGAGGCAGCATGGTCCGCCTCCGGCTTGGTCGAAACGTTTTGGGGCGATCCATCGGGGTATGCGCACGCCGTGGTGCTGGTTGGCTACCGACAGATGCTCGATAGCACAGGTCAGCTGAGCTGGTGGTTTATCGCCAAGAATAGCTGGGGCGAGGACTGGGGAGTCAACGGATATGCGTATATCAACGAGATGTACCTGACTCGCGCTCTCTTGCAGGCGGCGATCGTGACCGAGGTCTACTCGACCTCGAACATCTGCGATCACGAACGCTGCCCCTGTGGGTGCATCGCTTCGGCATGCCTTCCCTGCCCTGCCAGCTCACTGCTTTGCGAGCCCTGCCAGGTCGCCGAAGATTGCATCGATGAGGACTCCTCCTGTGTGGCGTATGATGGCGAGCCCTTCTGCGCACGCAGTTGTACCGAGACCCCTTGCCCTACGGGCTACCAATGCATTCGGGAATCCAGCACTCGCTCCATCTGTGTGCCGCAACGGGGGGATATCTGCCCTCGCTGTACCCCCGATGCATGCCCCATCTGCGGCGACGGCAAGCGCGACCTGGAGACGGCGAACGCTGCGACGGACTCGACCTGGCTGGCGCTAGCTGCAGCAGCCTGGGCTACAGTGGAGGCCTGCTGTTGTGCCGAGACGATTGCAGTGGCTTCGACACGAGCCTTTGTCTCCAGAG
>JAVFAO010000625.1:0-3317 GCA_034002465.1 Myxococcota bacterium | reverse complement strand
CGAGCCACGCGCTCGTCTGCTTGCTTCGAGGCTCAGCCTGACACCGATGAGCTGCGCGCAGCAGCAGGCCACAGATGAACGGCATTGACTTCGCAAGCCGCCAGACAGCCCAGATGGACGCACCTAGGCGCTGACACGGTCGTCACAGCGGGCTCAGCGAGCCTGGGCTCATTCGCCGGCTTGGTAGGGCAGCAGCGCGATCTGGCGGGCCCGCTTGATGGCGGTGGCCAACTTACGCTGGTAACGCGCAGACACACCGGTAATGCGCGAAGGCAGGATTTTCCCGCGTGGGGAGAGAAAGCGCTTGAGCAGCTGAACGTCTTTGTAATCGATGACGACGCTGGTATCTGCGCGGAAGGGGCAGGATTTTCGCTTCGGTCGGCGGAAGCCGCGTCCCATCGAGCGGCCGCCAGAGGAATTGTTGTCCATCGAGAGCTCCAAGCGTGAAAAGCGAGCGCTTTACCGTACAGGACGGCTTAGCCGCGTGAAGGGACTTCGTTCGAGCACGTCGGGCACACCCAGAACATGCCACTGGGCTTGGAATGGCGAACCATCTTCACGATGGACATCGACACTTCCTTGCCTTGGGCCTGGCAGCTTGGGCAGTGCTTGACGTATTGAACTTTTTTCGTGGTTGCGATTTTCGCGGGTCGACGGGCTGCCATGTCTCACACTCAGCGTAGCGGAATTGCAAACCTTCTCGTCGAATCGCCTACCGATTCGAGCGAGGCCGATGCGAATTAGCACGCGCACCGGATGATGTCAACCGAGTTCTTGTCTCTTGTCGAATGGGCGCTCGGCCTGCTCCCCACACTGCTGCACAACGAAGCCACGGACGAACACGCCGAGCGCAAGCTCATCGGTGATGATTGCGCCTGCAACTCAGGACAACGCGCAGTCAGGAGCCTTCCGACACGTTGCACAGCGGCGCGCCAGGACCGAAGCTGAAGCAGCGCGGTGTCAGCTGCTCTGGGGCTCCACGGTGGCGGTGATCATACGCCCCTCGAGACGAGGTGTCTGCACGACCGTCGCGATATCTCCAAGCTCGGTCATCACTTCGCCGAGCTTCTTGATCCACAGATCGCAATGGCTCTGCTCGCGCCCTCGAAGACGCATCACGAAGCGCACTCGGTCTCCTTTCTCGAGAAATCCACGCGCTTTGCGAACCAGCGTCTCGAGATCGTGAGTATCCGTCTTGGGGCGCATCCGTAGGGTCTTGAGATCGACGCGCGCGGCCTTGGATGCTGCCGCTTTCTTGGATTGCTCGTAGCGAAACTTCCCGTAGTCCATGATGCGACAAACCGGGGGCTTCGCTTTGGGGGCCACCTCGACCAAGTCAAGGCCTTGCTCTTCCGCTATGGCCCGCGCCTCATCGGGAGACATCAACCCGAGTTGGTCGCCTTCAGGGCCAATCACACGGATCTGCGGAATGCGAATCTGGTGGTTGATTCGATACTGGTTCTCGCCGGGAATTCGGCGCGGCTCTGGACGCCTCCTCATGGATCTCCGTTGTCTTCGACGTCTGTCGTCCTCGCGGGCGGACGCGAGGGAAACTTGGCTTCTACGCCCCCGAGCCCGTCGGCGCTCATGGGCGTGGACAAAGCTCGCGATGCCGACTCGCACCTTGGCCGCCGTGGCGCCGCAGCATCGAACCGCTGTATTATGCCTGTTCTTTCTCTCACGACAAGCTTTCTTTCGCAACTCGAGCGCCAACGGCACCCAGTCCTCACTGCCGCCAACGCTGCTTTCCCATTGACCAGCACGCCAAAGGCGTGATTCACTGAGCCCTTGGCGCACTCGCCTTCGGTGAGCGCACCTCCTGCCCTGCTCAACGCGGTTTCATGCTGCTTGCAACGGACAGTGAGCAAAGGGCACTGCGTCCCCCGTTCGTCTTCGCGCGGGTCAGTGCCCAAAAACGTAGGAAATCGAAAGGGCAAGCATCCTCTGGACATTCCGAAGCACTTTCTGCTGTCGCAAGGCCGCTGCCCAAGCGCGAACGAATGCTTCCAGCGGGCCGCTGCCTGGAGATTGGGATGAGCGAACCGAAAAGCCCTGATGACGACAGCCCCAACGAGGCTCCCGTTCGGCGTGTCACCATGCGCGAGCAAGCCCTCCTCGAAACCCTGAGTGAGGACGTCGACGAAGAGCCCCGCCAGCTACGCAGCGCTTCGACAAACATGCCCCGCGTTGGCGACCTTCTCGAGGGACGCTACAAAATTCTCAGCATTCTCGGTGACGGTGGCTTCGGGGTCGTCTACAAGGCCATGCAACTCGCCACCGAACAGCTCGTCGCCATCAAGGTCCTGCTTCCGGAGCGACTCGCCATCTCAGCCAAGGAGGCCACCGCCGCCGCCCAGCGTTTCCGGCGAGAAATGAAAATTGTCGGGGACTTACGCCACCGAAACATCGTCAAGCTGGTGGACTCGGGAACCCTCGACAACGGCCTTCTCTTCATGGTCCTCGAGTATGTCGAAGGCGATGAGCTCTCAGACCTGATCAAACGCTACGCCAAAAAGGGGGAGCTCATCCCCGTCGCCGAGAGCAAACGCCTCATGATGCAGGTGCTCAGCGCCCTCAGCGTGGCCCACGCGAAAGGCTATGTGCACCGCGATCTGAAGCCGCAGAACATCATGATCGCGACCTCCGGACTCGAGCGCGACGCCGTCGTGCTCGACTTCGGTATCGCTGGCGTGCTCGAACAAGCACAAGGCGAAGATCATGTGCGCCTCACCAAAACGCGCCAAGCCCTCGGCACGGTGTCCTACATGTCCCGAGAGCAAGCCCTCGGAGAAACCACCCCTCAAACGGATATCTATGCATGGGGATTGATCTTTCTCGAGTGTCTCACAGGCCACGTCGCCGTCGTCGCCGACACCCCATACGCCGCCATCCTGGTCCATTGCTCTGACGCGCCCATCCCCATTCCAGAGCCCATCGCAAGCCACCCCCTTGGCGCGATACTCGCCAAAGCCACCGCGAAATCACTCGAAGAACGATACCACGACGTCAGACAGCTCTACGATGAGCTCGCCGCTTGCGAGCTCAGCGAGCTTTCTCTCAGTTACTCCGGAACCCGCCCCATCGGCGCGCTCGAGCTCACCACTGGCGGCGGCCTCCGCGTCGTCAACGCTGCCTCCACCAAGAGCCAAGAACTTGGAGGAACCGGCGAAGCGCCCAATCGACAAGAAAACGTCGCGCCCGCCCGCTCCAACACGTTACTGCTCGCACTGCTGGCCGTGGCGGTCTTGATTCTGGCGGGCGTCGCAGCCGTCAGCATCATGCTCGCAACCCAGGGCCCGAGCTCCCCCACCAGCAGC
>JAVFAO010000624.1:0-3341 GCA_034002465.1 Myxococcota bacterium | reverse complement strand
CGTCGGAGTAGATGGCCTGAGAGACCTTGGTCAAGACGTCGCACATTCTAAAATTTTCGAGCAGTTGCTGAAGCTCTAGGCCTTCGAAGGTGTCGCGCCCTCGGAGCAGCTCGAAGAGCGAGCCATGCAGGATGGGCTCTGCAGGCGGAGGCTCTTCGTAGACGCCCTTGATGATGGGGCCGAGCTGCTCGTGGTCGCCTGCGACGACGAGCCGCCCCTGCTCGGCGACGCGCAGAATCGCCAACACCGACTCGGAGACCTTGAGCTGCGAGCCTTCATCGATGACCACCAGCTCGAAGCGCGCTTCGCAGCGACCCACTCCCCAGACGGTGCTGCCGAGGATGAGCAGCTCAGTCGCGGCCAGCCGGGCATCGAGCTGCTCGGGCTTCTTTCCCAGCTCCTCGACCAGCGCCGGCTTGGCTTGACCTTTCCAGTCCCCGACTTTGAATACAGGCACCGCGGCGAGCTCGTCGTCCATGAGCGCGACGAGTTTGCGCATCAGGTTCTCGATGGCGGCGTGGGTAAAGGCGCTGAGCAAGACCCGCATGGGCGTCTGGGCGCGCTGCGCCGCGCGCAGCAGACCCACGACCATCGCGGCGAGGAGGTGAGTCTTTCCAGTGCCGGGAGGCCCCCAGACCGCCGTCACCCGATGTCGAAGCACCTGCTGCCAGGCCTTCACTTGGCTCGGCGTAAGCCCTTGGAGCGCGCCTTCGCACTGCGCGATGAATGCCGGTTCATCGTCAACCGGGCTTGCAGCAGCAGCCGGCGCATCGAGCAGGCTGCTGAGCAGGGAGCAGCCCTTTTCCAGGGTCTGTGCGTGCTCGGCGAGTCGGCTGAGCAAACGCTCCGTGTTGAAGTCGGTGAAGCGCTCCATCAGCACGAAGTACTGTCCAGGCTGCGCTGTGGGGAGGGCATGCTGGAGCAACAGGTGGGTGGCGAAGCCCAGCTCATCACACTCGACCCGCTCAATCCCCGCGAGCGACAGCGCATCACCATATGCGCGCTGCTGCGCGCAGCTACGCAGAGCCCAATCGTTGAACTTGAGCTGCGCCGCCATGCCCTCGTCATCATCACGCACGAGCAGTCGGTTAGGAAAGCCCTCTGCACTGATGATGAGGGACTCGCTGAGCACCTCGAAGTAATCACTCGTGATGCACAAGAGCTCGATGCGCTTGCCTTTTGCGCGCATCAGCTCAGGCGAAAGACAGCGCTGGGCGCGCAGGTCCAGGCACTGGGCGATGGCCTCGTGCAGGGCGAAGAAGCGCAGCCGCGAGAGGCGGGGATGCGTCAGCGGCGCGGCGCCAGAGAGTGAGAGCTTGGGGGGGTAGGCGAAGAGCTGGGGTTTGGCGAGCTGTCGCAGTGTCTCGGCGGCGGCCTTGACCGCCCAGAGGAAGGTGGAGAGGGCGCGTTCCAGGCCGTCGAGCTCTGCTGGCTGTCCGCTCCAGGCGAGGGTGATGGCATCGGAGCGCAGCCCGTGCCCGAGCGGGAAGTGATGGGCAGGGCTTCGGTTGTAGGTGAAGCGCGAGCCCATGGCGCTCAGGCTCTCCGGCAGGGTGTAGGCCACGGGTACGGGCACTGCGAGCAGCTTCCCCATGGCGCTGACGACGTCGATGATGGGGTGGAAAGGCACTGCCTCCGGGTGCTCGTCGAGCTTCATCATGTCAGGGCCATGGACGTAGAAGAGCACGTTCATGGCGGTCTGGGCCGCTTCAGGCTCCTCGTCGTAGATGGCCTCGAGCAGCCACTGCAGCAGCGCCGCTCGCTCGCGTTCACTGTAACAGTAGAGCTGCACGCTGAATCTCGCTTTCCAATCAGCGGTCGAGGCGTTGTACTGGTCCACGCTGCTGAGCAGCTCCCAAAGGCTAGCGATGAAGGCCCGACGCATGGGCAGCGCCTGCTCTGGCTCGCGAGCAAGCCAAGTCACCGGCTTGCTTGGACCTCCTCGAGGGTCTGCGAAGAGCGCCTCGCGGACATTGTCCCAGGCCTGCAGCAGCCAAGCGGCACCCCAGACGCGGCGCCGAACTGGCTCGGTCTGCACGGTGACGTAGATGGCGCAGCTCTGGCTCAGGGGAAAGGCGGGGTGTTTGTTGCCGAAAACGACAGGCTTCTTGCTGTTGAAGGCGTTGACGCGCGCCTGCAGTCGTGGCCGCTCGCCGTTGAGCGAAGCGCAGCGCGAGAGCCGCTCGTCGAGATCAGGAGAGGCGCAGAGCGCCGCTTCGAGCTGCGACAGGGTGTGCACACCAAGCTCCGCGGCCAAAAAGCGCTTCCCATGAGCGCTCAGACCTGGAAGCAGAGAGACATCGCCCGCGCTGATGGCTTCTTGGAAGCAGTAGGGGAAGTAGTCGCACCATTCGCAGCGGTAGCGCAGGTGCCACTCCGCTTGCTCGAGCGGGGCGCCAAAGAGCGCAGGCAGCGTTGCAAGGAGCTGCTCCAGGTATTCCCTCACCGCCGTGAGTGAAACCGGCGTGGCGTGTGGCTGCGCGCCAAGCCACACGTCACCTTCGTCGAGCTCCACCCGAGCCTGGACATTGTATTCCTGAACAATCGCCTCGAGCTCCAACGCATAGAACAGGATCTGCATCTGATAGGCAGAGCGGAGGTGTTCTCCCCGCTTGATGTCGATGACCCGGAGACGTCGCTCACCGAGGTGCTCGGTGACCTTGATGAGGTCTGGGCGGTTATCGCGAATACCGATCACAGAGGAGTCGAGCCCCAATCGCTGATAAAACGAGGCTGGAGCCCGCAAAGTGGGCTGATAGAGGTATTGTCCTGGCTTGGCGAGAGCGAGCAGCGCGAGGCTGTCGGCGAGGGACCAAGTGCGTTGGGAGCGCGGTGCTTGCGCCTCTGCGGGAGCGATGAGGGCGCGCTGACCGAGCAGCTCCAGGACCTCTTCTTCCCACTCGGCGCCGCTCTCGAGCACGGCCTTCATGGCGGGAGAGGCATCCCAGCGCTTGTCGGGCAGGCCCAGTTGGGCGGGCTGTGTGCAGCTCTTGAGCCAGAGGAAGCGATGGCAGTCGTGGAAGAAGTAGCGAGCGATGGCGGAAGGGCTGACACCGAAAGGGGGCTTGGGCATGGCGCTCTCTGTTTGCTTCGCCCGAGTCCAACTCGAACGGAGCTAGAGAGTGCCATGTCTGGGCGTCGTTGTCCGGTTTCGATAGCGGAAAAGCGCGCGCTTTCTTCAGAAAAGAGAAGGGATTCCAAAGGGCTAGCCCTATGCCCACGTGATGCGCATCACCTTCAACTCCATGAATCAAAAGACCAAATCAGCACGGAGTATGCGTTGACCACGAGGACACGACTCCAGCCGCTGGAAGGCGCAGATCAAAACGTGGGGCCGGCTT
>JAVFAO010000623.1:0-3356 GCA_034002465.1 Myxococcota bacterium | reverse complement strand
GATCCAGGTTGGAAAAATCTCGTTCACTAGGAACTTGTTTACGGCTTCGAAGCGCGCGTATGAAACGCCGGTCTGGGTAATCGAACTCTCGGGATAGTGGAAGCTCAGCACCGAGAGCGCTGTATCAAACTGAGACATCTGCGCCAAGGTGAACTCCCCCAGCGCTTGCAAGGACACGCCCGCAGGCGCAGACGCAGAATCGATTGTTCGCGCATGGACCAGCCGACTGGCGCCTTGATGATAGACTGGTCCTCCTGCCGCAACCTGCACTGTGGGTGGAGAGTCCCGGAGCACCGTGCGGCTGCCAACGATGCTCGAGAGCGGCCGAGAGTACATGGTTCCACCTCGAAAACCTCCATACAGGCCAGCACACCACTTATCCCAGTACCAGAGACTTCGACTGGAGTAGCCCGGTATCGATGGGTGCATCATTGCGGCACGAACGGAGTACGGAGGATGACCGATATTGAAGGTGTGCCCGAATTCGTGCGAGAGGGTGCGTTGAAGGTCGTAGGTCCCTTGGGCTGGGGGATGGGCAGTACTGAATTGGTTGAACACCGGCGGCTGGTCGTATGGCCCTGAAGAAGCACAGACCTCAATCAGGAAGGCATGTCCAACATATCCTTCATCCCGACACCTGTTGACGACCTGTGCCCGAATTCCCCCTGCGGTTGTTGTCTCACACCACTCGGACGCAATGACGATCGAAAAGTCAAGGCCATCTTCGAGGCATTCCGACTGATCGAGCGGAAGCGTAGTAAGACTGGTGGTTCCTCCGAAGCGAAAACCAGGACCGCTATGCTGCTCGTTCCAGACTGAAGCTGCTGCAATGGCAACTTCGCGCGCCTCGTCATAGGACAGGCCGAGATGGGTCTGAAAACTCGAAGTGTTAACGTAATAGCGTCGGTCGGCAGGTAACCCAGAAAAGTCCCCTATCGACCAAGAACAACTCTGGGCATGGGCAGGCACCTCAGACAGACAGACAGACAGACAGACAGACAGACAGACAGACCTTCATCTTGCTCTCCGGTTGTTGCCCGAAGTCGCGGGCCCATAGCACTTTCATCCCCAGCATGATTTGTCGCTTCAGGAAAGTCAAGCGAGTTTTCGACCACGCGATGAGCGAGCGCTTCAAGTGGCCACTTGGCGGGAACATCGATCGACTTTCGGTGCCTGCTCCCAAGTTCGTGTACATTCAGCAAAATGACGGGCGAATCGGGCTCAGCTCCAATCGTGTGGCAGATTCCTCTCATGCGGGCGCAAGGAGAAGAGTACTTCGAAGGGATTGTCGTCTTGTGAAGCCCACGCGCTCAGTGGCCACTCCAGCTCCTCCTCTCTCAACGTGCGCCACTCTTTCCCCAGCCTGTGGGAAGCTCAGCTCTGAGCCAGGAAGATGATGAAACACAATGGGAGGCTTGTGATGAGCACACCCAGTGTCTCCCAGGCGGAGTCCACCGTGTTGCTCTCCTCCTTGGTCCGCGACTCACCACCGACCGAGCGTGTCGGGACCGTCGTGGCGTTTCCGCCATCATCTCCATCTCGAGCAGCGCTGCTGGAGTGTGCGCCAGCTGCGCAATGGGTTAGTTGCAGGAGATGAAGGTCAGCGCCCCTCATTCTCGCCATTGCCCGCGCTCTTCGAGCGGCAGCAGCATTCCTTTGATTCGTCTTGGCGGGGCGCTGCCCACGCCCTGCCAAAGGAGCCCTTTGGAACGCGAAGCCAGGAGGCGGAGCTTCGCTCTTTTTCGTCTCGATTGGCGACCACTCGTTCCTACCAGCTTGGACACTCTGCAGGCGAAGGGCTACTGTTGAGCTCCCAAAGCTCGCTCGAGCTGCGCCGAATCGATGAGCCCGCAGGGGCGGTGCCCACGTGGGGCAGGGCCACGCCACCGCCTGCACCGAGCAGGCCGCTGGCGTTGTTGGTGCCGTAGAGCACCGCGTCGATGGGGATGGAGCTGTCGCCGATTTCGTCGGCTTGCAGCTTGAACAGCGCGACGCCGTCGGCGGTGTCGCCGCCGTTCTGGAGGTTTGGCGTCAAAACCAGCGACTGATCGTAGACCGGGCTGCCGTTGGCGGCGCTGCTCTCGGGTCCGCCCACCAGCCAGCAGCCGCCCGCCGGCAGCCGACCTGCGAGCTGCAGCGTGCCGTAGGCATAGCTGCTGCCGCCCCAACCCAGGGCGTAGTCATCGAGGACGAGCTCCTCGTCACTGGCGTTGTAGAGCTTGACCCACTCATAGCCGTTGTCGCTGCTGGGCTCGGCGTTGTCGTAGTAGACCTCGGCGAGGACCAAGCTCTGCTCGGTGGGTTGGACAGTGCCGATGGGACATTCGTAGCTCGGGTTCTTGCTCGTGCGGTAGCACAGCGCGCCATCGGCGTTGGAGACGAACTCGATGGTGCCCTCGAGATCGGTGCGCAGGACCTCGATCTGGCGTGACGTGAGGGTATTCAGGGTCGTGCTCGTTGGATGACCATAGTTGTTGTTGCCGACGCTGATCCCGGCGAGCAGCGGGCGCACCGTGTCAACGAAGCGGCTGGTGGTGGCGTTATCGGCGCCGTGGTGGGAGACCTTGAGCACGTTGCAACGCCCCACTCCCTCTTGAAGCAGCGCGTCCTCGACACGGTAGTCTGCGTCGCCCGTGAGCAGGAAGCAGTTGCTGGCGTGGGTGACACGCAGCACCACCGACATGGCGTTCTGGTCGGAGGAGCTCTGGGTGCCAGGCCAGAGCACGTCGATGTCGACGTGCTCGCCGAAGTCGAAGTGCAGCCCTTTGCGGGCCGTGCGGTACTCGCCGGCTTTCAGCTCTACCGCCTCCATCAGGTCTTCGTAAGTGGCAGTGGTGTGGGGCAGGCCGTTGTCGACGTAGACGTCGACGGGATAGGCGAGGACGGCCGCGCGCAGACCGCCGATGTGGTCGGCATCGGCGTGGGTGGCCACCATGAGGTGAATACGGCTGATGGATTTCTCGCGCAGATGCGCCATCAGCCGGTCGCTCGAGCGCCCGCCGTCGATCAGGGCCACACGACCATCGCTGCTGCGCAGCAGGATGGCGTCGCCTTGACCGATGTCGAGCAGCTCTACCCGCAGCGCGCCTTCGAAGCTCACGCCGTCAGGCAGCTCTTGGCTGTCTTGGTCGATATCAGTGTCAGCGTCGATATCAGTGTCGAGGTCGAAATCTGGTAGGTCGGCGTCCTCGAGCTCTTGCTCCGGAGGGAGGTCCATGCCGTCGAAGAACCAGTCGGGAAAGGGCAGATCGGCCTCGACGTCGACCAAATCGTGGGGGGTCGTGCTATCGGGTAGCGTGATGGCTTCCCCTTCGTTGCAGGCCAGCACACCGAAAATCAAGCAGAGCGCCGCACAG
>JAVFAO010000622.1:0-3370 GCA_034002465.1 Myxococcota bacterium | reverse complement strand
TCACGCCGCCAGACGGTTGTATTCCAGTGGAGCCGTGGTGACTGTGAACAATCACCAGCTCTCCCCGCTCCTCTGCCTCCGCAAGCTGCGCCCGAAGCCACTGAAGTTGAATCGCTGTCACTCGCCCCTCAGAGAAACCAGGCTCAAAGGAGGCCGTATCCAAAGCGATCAGCAGGAGCGGCTTGCCAGCAATCGGCCGCAGCACGTAGTCCCCTACCCCAGCGCTCAAAGCATCCTCGGAATAGCCATGACCCGGCGGCTCCCCAGGCAAATCCGCCAACTCAGCCATCGCCTCGACGCGCGGCAGCAGTCGCCGTTGGGCATCCGCTGGTGTCTTCCCGCTCACCACCACCCTCGCATCCGGACTCGCCCCGTCCCGATAGCCATTCTGGGTACCAGGCTGACCCGCCCAAGGGATGATGCTGCTGATGAGATCAATCACCTCATCCCCCACCGCCGCATTCTGCATCGCTTCAGAGATGTCCACGAAGCCCATGTACAACATGTCGTGATTGCCAAGCACCGCATACCATGGCAGTCCAATGCCGCGAGAGAGAAAGGGATCGTTGAAGTCGTTCCCCTCACCAGGGATCGGATCGTCATCCACGCCAGAGTCCGGCTGCACCACACCACCGCTCATGATCGCACCAAACCAGCGCAGCTCGTTGAGCTGCGCATTGTCCGCAAAGTCCCCAGTGGCCAAGACCAAATCAAACGGCCGATGGCTCAGCTCACTCAAGCGACGCGCCGTGCGCACATGGCTCTCGGCGAGCTGCAAGCTCAGGTGGCTCTGCGGCCGATAGGCACTCGCAAAAGGCACCGCGTAGAAACCTTCGAGCCGCACCGGAGACTCCTCGTCCGTCAGCTGAGGATCGGCAAACTGCCATAGATACAACAGACTTCGCGCCTCACCCAGGTCCTCTTCCCGAAAATCGAGGGCTGCCTCGAGCTGCTCTTGCCAAGGCTCTCCAGCAGCCCACTCCACCCCCAGACCCATCTCGGCAAACCGGTCGGTGTCAATGAGCAAGAGACCACCTTCGCTGATCGCCTGACGCGTGCTGACCGAGGCAGGCAGCGGACGCCGAATCTGCTGCAGTGTGGTGTAGACCTGCTCCCCAAGCTCGTATTCGACCACGCCATCGGGGAGCTCGCTCTCGTCATCCTGCTCGAGCACGTCCTCGTCGATGGGTAGCTCATCCTCCGACTGCGCCTCATCCTCGACCGTGTCGAGCAGCTCTGCTGGTGGAAGCTCCGGTTCTAGGTCCTGCTCCTCGAGGACCTCAACCTGGTCGAGTTCCGGCGACGGCTCCGTCACCGTTTCGTTCGTCGAACAAGACCACAGGAATACCGAAAACAGACCAGCGAGACAGCCTGCAACGCGGACGTGACGCATGACTATTCTCCTCATCCCCAAGCCCCATTCCCGCCGCAACCGGGGTGGCAAAGTTCTTGTCCAGTGGGCACTTGACCTGTTCTCCCAAGTTCAAACTGCGCATCGTCAACAGGAACGCAACCAGCAAGCCCGAAGCGTGCCCGCCAAGGAAAGCGGGCGACAAGGGCCGCTGGCGCGAGCTCGCTGCCCGAGTGCGAACGGCTGCAAGGAGCGGCCGCCGCCGTTAGGTGCCGCGCGCAGGAAATGGCGCGCAGCCACGTCGGAGAGGAGGGACATGCGCGGTGCATCGAGGCTCTGAAAGCCCGTCTCAGGGGAGGGGCGGGAGCGCGAGCACACGAGGGACAGAGACTCATTCGTCCTCGGCGAGCCCAACCACACTGGGATACGAGACGATGAGGCTCTCACCTTCTGCAGGGGGATTGACCAAGTTCAGGCCAACCGGCGCGATATAAGAGCACTGGGTGAAGTTCACCGTGTAATCCACACCTTCTCGCATGAGGGTCCGGGTTCCATCCGCGCGCTCCTTCTCGACGCGCACCTTGAAGCCACTGCACAAACGGAAGGCGTAATCGGTGCCAGCGAGGTACTCGGCGTCGGCCTGCCCATTGGGGCCGACACAGCTCTGTTCCTCGGGACAATCCGCGTCGACGTTGCAGGTCATCGGACGCGAACGCAGACAGATGGAGTTGATGGCTTTTCCGATGATGGTCGAAATCTCTCCGAGCGCCTGGGCAAAGGAGGTGGGCGAATTATTCTCGCAGATGGGGAAGATCACCCGACGGTTGGCCGGAAACATCTCGGCGAAGAGCTGGTAGCGATAGCCAGCCGTGCCGGCGTCACCACAAACGGCCCCCTCAATCTCTTCGCTCTCGAGGTAGCGCACGCCCTTGTCGGGATTGATGATGACGGCCACGATGACGTCGGAGGCAGCCCGCTCGAAATCGAGGTCCTCTCTGTCAGCGTTGGCCCAGGTCGCAGGCTCATTGCTCTTGCAGCTCACGGCGCCTTCCTTACAGATACCATTTCGCCGAGCCACGAGCTCGACCACGGTGTTGTAGTAGGTGAGACGTCGCTTCAACTTGTTCGTGCATCCAGTGTTCGGGCAAAGCACCTCGAGCGAATCCTGAAGCGCGTTCATCACCTTCGGATCGCCCTCGCGACACCACTGCCGCGCCGTCTTGCGCTCCCCTTCGTAATTGATCAACGGACCTTCGTTCAGGCTCGTACCGTCATCCTCGCGCGCATAGATGCAGCTGTCCTCAAGGTTGCGGTTGTATTCGCAACCCGCATCGCCCGTCTGGTAGACCTCACCCTTGAGCTCACCGAAGGTGGTGTCCGAACAGTCGTTCTCGTCCGCCACGAAGACGATGGCCAACATCGAGTTCTGGCGGAAAAAGTCGGGGGAATTGACCCCACCTGTCAGCGCCCGGCTCATCGTCTCGAGGCCCATCTCGATGCCGTCGCCGTCGATGCCCGTCAGCGCCATACAGGAGAACTCCCGCTGCAACCTCGCAACATCGATCTCTCCCGTCGCCTCGTCCTTATACTCGTCGGACTCCAAATACGAAGGCAACGGCAGAGCATCGCAGTATTCGAGGGGAGGCGGCACGGCGGTACACTTGGAGATGTTCTCCTTGTAGGTGCCAGGGGTGGTTCGAAAACGGCCAATCCCACCCAAGGTATCGCTCATGTCCGTGTTCACCACGGCGAGGTTGAAGTTCGCCCCAAAGTCCACGAGGTCCTCGATGAAGGTGTTGAAGTTCGCCTGAAGGCTGAACTGCTCCTCGCACATCGAGCTGGAGTTGTCGACGACGAAGAGGATGTCGACGGTGCGAACATTCGACTGTTCCGTCTTCTCCACCTTCGCAACCTGGATGGCCGAAGCAAAGGGATTGAGCTCGTGACTGTTACAGGCCAAGCCAACGAAGAGGAACCCGACCAGCAGCGACAACGCCGCCCACAGTCGCCAACCCGCTC
>JAVFAO010000621.1:0-3371 GCA_034002465.1 Myxococcota bacterium | reverse complement strand
GGTGCATGGCCCCCTCGGGGTGCACCAGCGCCTCGACGCAGAAAGCAGCGGCGTCATGGTCTTCAGTCGCAGCGAGCGAGGCGCGCGCTGCCTCGCCCGACAGTTCGAGGTACACAGCGTCCGCAAAGTCTACCGCACCCTGCATCTGCGCCAGCCTGCGTTGTCGACACACCCCCAGACCTTCGAGGACGTGCTCGACGCCGCCAGCCCCGAACGCCTCGCCCGCAGCCAATACCGCTCGCTACGAACGCTCGGGCCGTATTCACTTGCCGAGCTTGAGATTGAAACCGGAAGAACTCACCAAATCCGTCGGCAGCTCGCCAATCGCCAGGCTCCAATCCTGGGAGACAGCAAGTACGGGGGTGGCAGCGGAACGGGGCGTATGCTGCTTCACGCCTACGAGCTCAGCTTCAACAGTCCCAATGGAGAACGGCTCTGCTTCCGAGCCCCTCTCCCCGAGCTGCTCGACGAGCATTGCTCCCTAGCCGCGCTGCTGCGCGCCATCGCCCAAACCCTGAGCACCCCAGAACACCCGCAGCAGGCCCTGCGCGTCGCAGAGCTCGGAGACCTCGGCCTACCGGAGCTACGCCTCGACCGCTATGGACCCGCGCTCGCCCTGCGCCGCTACGTGCCGAACCCAAAGGGACACTCTCTCTGGGAGGATGATGCGCTCGAGCTGCTCGCCGACGCCGCCTGTGAGCGGCTCGGCTGCAGCGCTGCCTACCTCTTCGACCATCTGCCTCACGCTGGTCCACGGGCGGAAGGTGGCACCTTGCTCTGCGGTGAGGCCCTCGACGAGCCCTTCGAGGTGCGCGAAGCTGGCGCTCGCTTCGAGGTCTCGATGAATGATGGCCTGGGCTGCGGCCTCTATCTCGATCAACACGACAACCGACAGTGGCTGCGCGAGCAGGCGGCAGGCGCCCGGGTGCTCAACCTCTTCGCCTACACCTCCTCGTTCTCGGTGGCCGCCGCGCTGGGAGGCGCCGCGGCGTGCGTCTCGGTCGACCTCTCGCGCAAGGCCATGCGACAGGCTCAGCGCAATTTCGAGCTCAACGCTATCGACCCCAGCCTGCACCAGTTCATCGCCGACGACTGCTTCGACTACCTGCGCCGCGCCCAACGCAGAGGGCTGCGTTTCGACCTCGTGGTCTGCGATCCTCCCAGCTTCGCCCGCAACGGAAAGCGGCATTTCTCGTTGGCCCGCCAGCTCGATGCGCTGATGCTCGACTGCCTGCGCATGCTCAGTCCGGGCGGACGGCTGCTCTTCTGCTCGAACCATCGCGAGATTTCCCCACGCCGCCTAGAGCAAGCGCTGCTCAATGCAGCCCATCAACGAACCCTCGGGATGCCGCAGAGCGAGACTCTGGGCCGTCTTCCCGAGACAGGCAGCCGCTTCTGTGTGCTCCGCGCGCGATTCGATTCTTAACAGAGAGCGCAGGTCCTGTCGCAACGCCTTGGACCGCTGCCACGGGCATCGAGAATCACAAGATAGTTTCGAATACGGCACAGCGCCCCCGTCGTAGCGCTGCGCCCCTTGCTCACTTGCCTTGGCTCTGGTAATTTCGGGCTGGGAGATGGGAATGAGCAGCACCGCGAACACAACTCGAGCCGTCACGGGCAATCAGTTTGGAACCTTCGCTGGCGTCTTCACGCCCTCCATCCTGACCATCCTCGGCGTCATCATGTTTATGAGGGCCGGCTATGTGGTCGGCCAAGCCGGGGTCTCCGGCGCACTCCTGATCTTGCTCGCTGCGGAGGTGATCGCCGTGCTCACGGCGCTCTCGATGAGCGCCATCGCCACCAACACCCCCGTCCGAGGGGGCGGCGCCTACTTCCTCATCTCCCGCGTGCTCGGTCCGCAGTACGGAGGCGCGATCGGTCTGGCCCTCTACATCGCGCAGGCCTTGTCGGTGCCCTTCTACATCCTGGGTTTCACCGCTTCAGTCACGCAGAGCTTCCCCTCGCTGGCCGAACACTACCGCAGCATCGCCCTCGCCACCGCCGGCCTGCTCTTCGTCATCAACTACATCAGCTCGAGCCTGGCGATCAAGACCCAATACGTGGTCATGACCTTGCTCTCCTTGTCCATCCTGACATTCTTGGGGGGTGCCGTCCTGCGCTTCGACCCCGAGCTGCTCGCAGCGAATTGGAGCGCTGAGTACTCGAGCCCAGACCTCTCCTTTTGGGTGGTTTTTGCAGTGTACTTCCCAGCCGTCACCGGTTTTTTGGCTGGGGTCAACATGTCAGGCGATCTCAAGGATCCCTCCAAATCCTTGGTGAAAGGCTCGTTCTGGGCGGTCGGCCTAGGCTTCGTCATCTATGCCATTCAAATCGTGCTCAGTGGGGCTTCCCAAGCTCGCCCCGATCTGATCGCACGACCCTACGAAATGCTCATGCAGAACGCTCTGTTTGGGGCTTCGTTTCTGGTCATCGGCGGCGTCTTCTCGGCCACCATCTCGAGCGCCGTGGGATCGTTTCTCGGTGCCCCTCGGGTGCTGCAAGCGGTCGCCAGAGATCAAATCCTGCCCCGACTCAATGTCTTCGCCAAGGGCAGCAAAGAGAAAGACGAGCCTCGCGTCGCGCTGTGGCTGACCTTGGTGCTCTCACTCATCGTGATCTTCTTCGCCGCCAACCCCGAGCGTGACAGCACCGCTGCCTTCGACGCCATCGCGTCGCTGGTGACGATGATCTTTTTGTGCACCTACGGCATGATCAACCTCGCCGCCTTCGTCGAGTCCTACGGTCGAAACCCCTCCTTCAGGCCACGCTTCCGCTTCTTTCACTGGAGCCTCTCGCTGCTCGGTTTCTTGGCCTGCTTCGCGGTCATGCTGCTCATCGACCCCGTCGCAGCGGGCGGCGCGATCTTGGTGCTCAGCGGCTTGTACGCCTACATCAGCCGCCGCCTCTACACCAGCGCCTTCGGTGACGCGCGCCGTGGCTTCCTCTTCAACATCGCCATCCGCAGCCTACAACGCCTGCGCGGTGCCAAGGCAGATCCCAAGAACTGGCGCCCCACCATCCTGGTCATGGCCGGCAGCTCCACTGCCCACCTTACCCAGATCCGCTACGGCGACTGGCTCGAGGGAGGCTGCGGCCTGGTCACCGCAGCCAGAGTGATTGTTGCTGACCAGGTCGCCCAGGCAGACCGTCGACGCGCAGCGCTGCGCGACCTCGAAGAATACATCGAAGAGCATGCTCTCAGCGTCTTTCCAGAGATTGTACTCGCCAAGGAGCTCGACGAAGGAATGCGCGTGCTGGTGCAGGCGCACTCCATTGGTCCCTTGAAATCCAATACTGTGGTCTTCGGCTGGCCACGCACCGTCGAGCGAGCCGTGCCCTTCTTTCGGCACCTGCAGGACTGCTCGCGTCTC
>JAVFAO010000620.1:0-3377 GCA_034002465.1 Myxococcota bacterium | reverse complement strand
TCAGCGACACCTCAGAACCGTATTGGGTCGTCTGGGGAGAGACCAGCACCACGGACTACGCCGCGGACTTCGCCATCGATTGGTTCACCATCGAGCTCGAGGTGGAGCAGGCCCCAGATATCGTGGTCGGACCCGTCAGCTCCCTGTGAGCACAATTTTGGGAAACAGGCCAAGCGCCCAATCGACAACGACTTGGGGGTACAGGCCAAGCGCCCAATCGACAACGACTTGGGGGTACAGGCTGCCGCTTCGCCGTTGCACGCGGCGCCCGAATCCATCAAAATGCATCTCTGCGGACGCTTCGCCCTCGAGCAAACAGAGGCTTGGTCTCCGAAACCTCACGGGACAGCGTTTCGCTGACGCCAGCAACAGCTGATATCAACCCACAACGAAGCTTGCTTCGCAGCTCATCGCCTTCGCACCTTGGAGGGTCCACATGCTCATCGTTCAGGTCTTCGTCCAAGTCAAAGCAGATTGCATCGAAGACTTCAAAGCCGCTACCATCGATAACGCCAGCCACAGCATCCGTGAGAGCGGGATCGCGCGCTTCGACGTGCTCCAGGAACCGAACGAGCCCACCCGCTTCACCCTCATCGAGGTGTACCGCGACGCTGACGCGCCTGCCGCTCACAAACAGACCGCACACTACGCCAGATGGCGCGAGACCGTGGAGCCTATGATGGCCAAGCCGCGCAGCTCCGTGAAGTACACCAACGTCTTCCCCGAGGAGGGCGGCTGGTGACGGGCTTCGACTTCGCCACCACCGAACGCATCATCTTCGGGGTCGGTCGCATCGCCGAGTTGGGCAAACACTGCGCGCGTCTGGGGAGCCCGGTGCTGGTGCTGACCGGCCGAGAGCGTGGGCAGCATCGTCGCATCTTCGATGCACTCTCTCCCCTCCCCTTCGTTCACCTCGAACACAGCGGAGAGCCCTGCGTGGAGGACGCGCGCCGGCTCTGCAACGAAGCGCGTGCGCTTCGCATCGCCAGCGTCGTCGCCGTCGGCGGCGGCAGCGTGCTCGATCTCGGCAAAGCCATCGCCGCCCTGCTGCCCAATCCTGGTGACGTGCTCGACTACCTCGAGGTCATTGGTGCTGGCCGACCCCTCGAAAAGCCGAGCCTTCCCCTCATCGCCGTGCCCACCACCGCCGGAACCGGCTCCGAGGTCACCCGCAACGCTGTGCTGCGCAGCCGCGCACACGGCGTCAAAGCCAGCATGCGAAGTGAAAGCATGCTGCCCAAGCTCGCCCTCGTGGACCCAGAGCTGTGCCTGGAGCTGCCCCCCGCGCTCACCGCTAGCACTGGCCTGGACGCCATCACCCAACTCATCGAGGCATTCGTCACGCCCGCCGCCAACCCACTCACCGACGCGCTGGTCAAAGAGGCGCTGCCACAGGCCCTCACCGCCGTCGTGCGCGCGGTACGACAAGGCAGCGATATCGAAGCCCGCAGTCAGATGTGCTTGGCCAGCCTCTGTGGGGGACTCGCGCTGGCCAACGCCAAACTGGGCGCGGTCCACGGCATGGCGGCGCCCATTGGAGGACTGGTCGATGCCCCCCACGGCGCCGTCTGCGCCATCCTGCTGCCGCTGGTCTGCGAACTCAATCTGCGCGCGCTTCGCCAACGCTCCCCCCAACACCCATCCCTCGCTCGCTATGAAGCGCTCGCCCGAGTATGCGCCCTCGAGAGCGCTGAGCAGCTCGTGCAGCGACTGCAGTCACTCGTCGAAGAGCTTGGCATCCCACCCTTGGCAAGCTACGGCCTCAGCGTCGAGGACCGGTCAGTGCTGGTGCAGGCTAGCCAAGCGGCGAGCAGCATGAAGGGCAACCCGCTCCCGCTGAGCGACGCCGAGCTGATGGAAATCTTGGAGCGCGCCTGGTGAAGCGCAGTTGCGACTGCAGTAGCCGCCAGAAGGAAAGTGCGCTACAAAGCATTCCCAGCGCCCAACGGCGCTGAGGCTCACGAGCTCATCGACAGTACGTCAACGGCAGCTCCTCATCGAGCAGGATCGGCAATCAAGCCAAGGAATGCGACCGTGAGAGCGCCTACGACGAATCCTCGACTCAGCCTCCCCCGACAACACGTCATTTCCTCGAGAAGATGCAAGCGATGAAGCCCGCCACAGCGGCTCAACAGGATGGAGCACAAGCCAGTCCCGAGCTGGGCTCGACCTTGCGCAGCACTCGAGCCTTCATCGAACAGCTCGGGCTCGGCGTCACCGGCTCTATTGAAGGCTTGGGACGCTTCGCCTTGCTCTTCGTCGAGATGCTCATCGCCGGCGCGCGCCCGCCCTATCGCCTACGCCAGCTCTTCCTGGCCATGGATTTCGTCGGCTTCGGCAGCCTCTTCATCGTGCTGCTCACGGGTATCTTCACAGGTGCCGTCTTTGCCTATCAAAGCGCCTACGCCTTTCGCCTCTTCAACGCAGAGAGCCTCGTCGGCGCGACCGTCGCTCTGGCCATCACCCGTGAGCTCGGCCCGGTACTCACTGGGCTGATGGTCGCAGGACGGGTTGCCAGCGCGATGGCCACGGTGCTCGGCACCATGCGGGTCACCGAGCAGATCGACGCCATGAAAACGATGGCAGTGGATCCCGTTCAGTTCCTCATCGTGCCGCGCGTCCTCGCCAGCTTCCTGCTCATGCCGGTGCTCTGCCTGCTCTTCGATTTCATCGGTATTCTGGGCTCCTACTTCGTCGGTGTGGTCCTCCTCGACATCGACTTCGGTCCCTTCGACCGCCGTATTCGAGAATTGCTCCAGATTCACGACATCGTAAGTGGCATGGTGAAGGCAGGGGTGTTTGGTATTCTCGTCAGCTTCATAGGGTGCTACAAAGGATTCTACGCGAGCGGCGGTGCCAAAGGTGTCGGCGAAGCGACCACCTCCGCCGTCGTCACGAGCTCCATCACCATCCTCATCGTCGACTACTTCCTGACCGTCCTCATGTGGTAGTGGCAGCTTACTTGCACCACCATTCCTTTTGGAATCGATACGCAGATGCTCAAACGCTTCTTCACGCCTTTCAAGGTGGGCCTCGTATTCCTGGCCGGTATTATCGCCGCAGTGGTGATGATCGGTCGCCTCGGCTCTCGCTGGGGGGATGGTGAAGCAACCTACGTCCTTCACGCCTACTTCAACGACGCGACAGGGCTCGCCAAGAGCTCCCAGGTTCGCATTGCTGGAATACAAGTTGGAGAAATCGAAGAGATCAAGCTGGTCGAGAGCCGGGCTCGAATCACCGTTCGTATCCGTAGCGACATCGAGATGTTCGAAGGGGTACCAGAGACCGCAGGTGTATACCGAGACGGTGCCACCATCTCTAAGAAGCTCTCAGGCATCCTCGGCGACTACTACCTCGAGCTCACACCAGGACTGCAA
>JAVFAO010000619.1:0-3381 GCA_034002465.1 Myxococcota bacterium | reverse complement strand
ATGGCCGAGGCGGTGCGCTCCAACCCCAAGATCCTGCAAGACCCCAAGTACGGAGCACCCCCACAGATCCAGCCGGTCTATGGTGGCGGCACGGTCAAGGGATTTCGCGTGCTCAATGTTCAATCCGGCTCGATCTACAGCAGCTTGGGCATCCAAACGGGTGACACGATCGTGGATGTGAACGGCCAGATTGTCGACAACCCGCAGAAGGCGCTCTCTTTCTTCGACCAACTCGGTCCAGGAGCTGACGTTGCGGTCAAGATCAACCGCAAAGGTCGCCTCAAGACCCTGACGTACCAACTCCAGTAGGGTTCATGCACGGCTCAACACACTCAAGCAGGTCTCGGAGCTTGCTGACGCTGCTCCTGCTGCTCTCGCTCTTTGCAGCGAGCTGCGCTGGCGCTACGCGGGCCCCCAAGACGCTTCCTGCTACCCCCGAACGACCAGGCTTTCGCTTTCAGCGGGCAGACCTCATCGACGTCGCTGGTTTCGTCGCCGAGCGCACAGAGAGCGCCTTCGTGCTCGCCCAGCCCGAATGGAGAGGACTCTCCCTGAGCCTCTACAGCGCTGTCGACGTCGAAGCAGCAGTGCTCGTCGCGATGTTCGAGACGGCGCTGCAGGGCGTAGGTTTGCGCCTCATCGAGCAAGAGGGATTCTGGCTTATCGACCAAACACCGCAGACCACGCAGCCTTCGGGGCTTCGGCTCAGCGGAGAGCTGATCATCATCGATGGCGACGCGCTCAGCGTCGCCGAGCTGTGCGGCTTGCTCTCCGAGCGGCTGTCCAAAACATATGTGCTTCCAGGCACTTGGCCTAGCCGCACGCTCTCGCTCAAGGCACTCTCCGGTATCAGCCCCGCGGCGCTGCATGCGCTGCTGCTCGAGAGCGCGCGCGCTCAGGGCTGCGAAGTCGTCGAACGAGAACAAGAGGTGGTCTTTGGTCGCTGTGGGGGAACGCTGTGAGCGCAGCCCGCGGACTCCTCATGCTCCTCATGTTCGCCGGTCTGTATTCCGGGGAAGTGCAGGCGCAGGACGAAGCCGAACTGATGATCGATGTGCGCGATGCCCCGGTCATCGATGTCTTGGTGCGCTACTCCGAGCTGCTCGAGCTCAACTTCGTCGTCTCCGACGAAGGGGTCGCGGACAAACGAATCACGATTTATGCGCCCAAGCCAGTGGGCGTCGAGGATGCGCGCCGAATGCTCTTCGCCGCATTGCAGGTCAATGGAATGAACGTCGAGCTCGAAGGAGCTTACGTGAAGGTCAGTGTCAAGGAGTGAGCAGGTGATGATGGAATGCACGAGCTGTCGCCCGTCGACACGGTTTGCGAGGCTTCGCGTGGAGAGAAGGCTGTCGAGTCAGCTTTTGCTTTGCTCCATGCTTGTGCTCGCGCTCGCGTTGCCCGGTCAGGTGTTGGCGCAGGACGAGCCCGATGACGAAGTGAAGGTCATTCAGCCGCAGGGCACCAAACCTGGTGTGGTCAAGCGCGAGAAGCCCGAGACGCCGAGCGAGGACACGGGCTCCGGCGGCACTGGAGGTGGCACTGCGACCGATGCGGAGGCCGCTGGCGATGACCAAACGACGGGCTTCGACTTCGGCGAGGACATCGACATCGATGACAACTTCGGCGACACCTTCGACTTTACCCCAACGCCATCGAATACACGGTTCACCGTCGATTTCCGCGACGCCGACCTGACCGACGTGGTCAAGTTGATGTCCGCTCAAACGGGCAAGAACTTCATCATCGCCGACTCCCTGCGAGCAGGTAAGAAGATCACCATCATCAGCCCCAATCCCGTCAGCCAAGGAGAGGCCTACCAGGCCTTCCTGTCGGCCCTGGAGATGAATGGTCTGACCGTGGTGCAGAGCGGAAAGTTCTATAAGATCGTCGACATCAACCGCGGCCTCAAAGAGCCCATCGATCCTCTGGTCCCTGGCCAAAGCGTGCCCACCCAAGACGCGCTGGTCACCCAGATCATCGAGCTCAAGCACGTGGAAATCAGCCGCATCAAGCCCGTGCTCGACCAGCTGAAAACCGCCACCGGTGTGATTGTCGAATACCCTCCGACCAACACCCTCATCGTCACGGACACAGGCAACTCCATCCGCCGACTGCTCAAGGTCATCGATCGTCTCGACAGCAGCAGCGCTGATGCCGAGAAGATCTGGATTTACCAAGTCCAGTACGCCGAGGCGACGGAGATCAGCAACCTGCTCACTCAGGTCTTCCAACAGAGCGGAGGCGGCAACAACAAAGCCGCCGCCGCCGCCCAAACCGCCGTCCCGGTCAACGCCGAGAGCGCCGTCATCATCTCCCAAATCGTCGCCGACGAGCGCACCAACAAGCTGATCATCGTCGCCGATGAGCGCAGCTACGAACGCATCAAGAAGCTCATCCTCAAGCTCGACGTCGAGCTCCCCGATTCCGGCCGAATCAACGTGGTCCACCTGCAAAACTCCGATGCCACTGAAATGGCGCAGGTGCTCAGTGAGCTCTCCACCACCCTCAAGCCCGAGGACCCGCGACGCGCCGCACAGGCCGGTCAACAGCAGCAGGGCGCCGCTGGCGGTGCCCTGCTCCAAGGTGAGGTCTCGGTGGTCGCCAACGAAGCCACCAACGACCTCATCATCGTCGCCAGCCCAAGAGACTTCCTCTCCCTCAAGTCGGTCATCAAAGAGCTCGACCGAGCCCGCAAACAGGTCTTCGTCGAAGCCGCCATCCTCGAGGTCAGCATCGACCGCACCCGCAGCCTCGGCATCGTGCTACACGGCGGCGACGTCTTCGAGACCGGCGACGGTGACGGCTATCTCGTCGGCCGAACAGAGCTCAACGGCAAGCAATCCCTCTCTGCAGGCTCGCTCTTCCTCGGCAGCGGCAGCGCGCCGGGCCTGCTCGCCGCCCTCATCGGCCCCACCCTCGACCTCGGCCCCTTGGAAGTGCCCGCCTTCAGCGTCTTGCTCAACGCCCTGCAAGCCAACACCGACGTCAACGTGCTCTCCACGCCCACCATCCTCACCCTCGACAACGAAGAAGCTGAGATCTCCGTCGGTGAGCGTATTCCCTTCATTACCAGCTCCGGCATGGGTGGCCTCAACACCAACATGCTCTCCTCCACCCTCGGCGCCAACTCGGAGCTCGCCGGTGCAGCAAGCTTGCTCAGCGGCTACGGCGGCTACGGCGGCACCCAGATCACCCGCGTCGACGTCGCCCTCACCCTCAAGATCAAACCCCAGATCAATGAAGCAGGTCAGGTCCGCCTCGAAATCCAAGAGGAAATCGAAGAGGTCAAGCCCGGCGGCAGCGACCTCGGTGGCCCCACGACCCGCCGCCGAAACCTGAAAACCGTGGTCATCGTCAACGACCAAGAAACAGTCGTCC
>JAVFAO010000618.1:0-3391 GCA_034002465.1 Myxococcota bacterium | reverse complement strand
CGGCGGAGGTAGCGGCGGCAACGGTGCCATCGGCCAGAACGCCATTCGCACTGACCGCAACTGCACCATCGCCCCCCGACAGGGTGGCGCTGGTGGCGCCAACAGCTGCTCGGGCGTGAGCACCGCTGGCGGCCGCGGCGGTGAGGCGCACTGCCCACGCTCAGCTTCCGACAACCTCGCCGGAGACACTTGGCCATACTGCGATACTCGCTTGAGCAACAGCACCGCCCCCACCCACTTGATGTGCCTCAACATCTGCGACACCGAGGACTGCCATGCTCTCCGTCGACCACCACCCCAGGGCGTAGGCGATCCAGGGGCCAACAATGGCGGCTCCGACGAAGGTGAAGGCGGCGGCCCCACCTACGACACGGTGACCATCGACGGCAGCGGCACTCAGTGTCACAACGCGCCGGGCACCCCCGCCGTCGGCAATCCCGGCGAGAATGGTGTAGATGGAGCGGCAGGAAGTGCGGGCAGCGGCTGCAGCGACGTGCACGGGCAGGTCGACGGCAGCGGGCTGTGGCTGCCCCCAAGCAGCAGCGGTGGCGCAGTCGGCGTCCACGGGGGTGGTGGTGGCGGCGGCTCTGCTGGCCGCGGTTACGACATCAACCCCAGTGACAGCAACGCCCAAGACACCGTTGGTGGCTCGGGCGGTGGCGGTGGAGCTGGTGGTTGCGCGGGCACCGGCGGTGGCGCAGGCACCGGCGGCGGCTCGTCTTTTGCCGTGTTCATGTACTTCGACGCGAGCTTGCCTTCTGCTCCAGTGCTCGACGGCAACACCATCGTCCCCGGTGACGGCGGCGATGGCGGGGCCGGCGGCCCGGGTGCGCTGGGTGGTCTGGGCGGAGTGGGCGCGAGCGGCGGCACCTCGTCGCAGTTCTGTGGTTACCCTGGTGGTCGCGGCGGCAATGGCGGCCGCGGCGGCCCTGGCGGTGGTGGTGGCGGCGGTTGCGGAGGCTCCTCGTTCGGCGTCTTCGTCGAGCGTGGAGGCAACTCCTTCAGCGTGACTGGCTACACCAGCGCCAACACCATCCTCGACGAAGGCGATCCAGGCCGCGGCGGTGACGGTGGCTCGTCCACGGGCAACCAAGGTCAGGACGGCGCCCCAGGCGTGCGTGAGCCCCTCTACGCCCCCTGAGCCGAGAGCGGGCGGTGCTCTTCGAAAGTGAGCGAGGGGCACGCTGTCGAGATGTCGGTACCCTTGAGCGAGCGAATGCATTCGCTCGCTCTCGCGAGACCCTCGCAGCGCTGCTCGTGCCTCGCTTCGCTCGCTTTCGATTGCCACCGGACTTGCCGCTGCTCACATCACTTCGTATGGTGAAGATGGGAAGTCGCCGCCGGTGCTGCGGCGGTCGCTCAGAGGAGAGGCGACATGGAAAAGCCGGCTCGCACCCATGCTGGCGCGACCTATCAAGACGTCCTCGATGCGCCTGAACACCTGGTGGCCGAGCTTGTCGGAGGCGAGCTGCAGACGAGCCCCCGACCGGCAATTCCGCACGCCTCGGCGAGCTCTGAGCTGGGCGCCGAGCTCTTGATGGCTTTCGGGCGCGGAAGGGGCGGTCCGGGTGGTTGGTGGATCCTCGACGAGCCGGAGCTTCACTTGGGCGAGGATGTACTGGTACCAGACGTCGCAGGCTGGCGCCGAGAGCGCCTGCCAGCAATGCCTCGAACGGGCCATCTCAGCCTCGCGCCAGATTGGGTCTGTGAGGTGAGCTCTCCAAGCACGCACCGTTTCGATCGGCTGGTCAAGATGCCCGTTTACTTGCGCGAACAGGTGGGTTTCGTCTGGCTCGTGGACCCCATGGCCCGCTATATCGAGGCCTTCCAACTTTCGCCCGCTTCGCTCATCTCCGGAGTCGAGGGTCACACTTGGAGCTTGTGTGGGCGCTGGGGCGACGAAACGCAGGCGCGCATACCCCCGTTCGACGCCGTCGCTCTCGATGTGACGGCCTGGTGGCTAGCCGAAGAGTGAGCCGAGCACGGCCTCAAGCGTTCGCTCGCTTGGCCCTGCTCAAGAGCGAACTGAGCGAGAGGCAGTTACTCGCACAGATACTCGATGTTCTTGCAGTCGATGATGAAGCTGGCCACGTTCTCCTCAGTGACTTGATAGCCCATCACGCTCAAGGCCTTGGCGAAACAGTCGGCGTTGAAGGGATAGGAGATGGGGACGCAGTTCGTGCCGGAGACGGTGCTGCGACAGGTGTTCAACCAGCCGTTGACCGTCGCCCCATCCGCAGCATAGGAATAGCTCGCCGAGCGCTGTTGAACGCAGCTCGTGTCGACGGTCGAGCTCATTGACTTCGCGCCCAGACCCTCCATCTTGCAGCGAAAGAGCTTGCAGTTGTCGGCAAAGGCGTTCTGGGCGTCAGTGCCAAGAGCGTAACCATAGGCGCCCTCCGCCGCCGTGATACAGGCGTTGTCGTTTTCTGTCGTCATGGTCGCACATTGGGACTCCTGGAAGGAGCCGTCACGACAGCGACCGAGCCACTCCACCACTTTTTGTTGGTCGGCGGCATAGGGGTAGTTTGCCTGAGACTGCGCGAGACAGTCGAGATCGACCTTGGAGACGAGCTCGGTGACGCTGACCTTGGCGGGCTCGTCTCTTTCATCAGCTCGGTCTCGACCCTTGTCATCCTCCTCGTCCAGCTCATCCTCGACGGAGCGGGCGGCCCGCGCCAGCATCTTGCTGATGCGTCCCGGACACTCCTTGTCGGCGTCCTTTTCCAGGTCCTCGAGGTCACGTAGAGCGCGTTTGAGCTGCTTGGCACCAGGCTCGTCGCGCAGGTCATCGCGGACGTCCTTGAGCCCATCGGCGAGCGCCTTCTCGCAGCTCCCGCCCTCGTCCCTGGCGGCATCCAGAGCGTCCGCAATGTCGTCGAGTGCATCCGAGAGTGCGCGCGATCTGGCGTACGAAGTCAGCGGGAACACAGAAAAAGACAGCACGAGCAAGGCGATTCCGAGCCACCTGGACATGATTCCTCCCTTCAAACAAGACTGGTCGTTCTCAGCACTGAGCCGCAAGGGGCCAACAGGCCCCAGAGATCCACGAACAATTCCTGAACACGCGTCCTCGCCGCCGATTCGTTCGAGAGGACGTCACACGCTCGCGTCTGTTGCCAAGACAATCCATTTCCGAACACGCACTGCGGAATCGTGCATCACACAAGGGCAGCCAACGGTCCAAGTGAGACCAAACACGCAGCGCTCTGACGCTATTCGGCATCGGCTTGAGCATAGACCTCCTGATGCGCCTTCCAAAAGGGGCACCAGGTGCCGTGCCACGCCATCAAGCGGCCGAAGCGGGTCTCGGGCTTGGCGCGGGCGCGCTTGCAGAGCAGACAATGCTCGCAGCGCTTGGCCATGATGCGGGTCAAACGGCTGTGTTTCT
>JAVFAO010000617.1:0-3393 GCA_034002465.1 Myxococcota bacterium | reverse complement strand
CGAGAAGCTCGGCCCCATCGAGGCCATCATCCACGCATCAGGGCTACTGCGTGACGCCCGTATCGAAAAAAAGAGCGCTCAGGCCATGAAGGAGGTGCTGCAAACCAAGGTCGATGGACTCATCAACCTGATCCGCGGCACCCTCGGCGACCCCATCAAGGTCGTCGCCGCTTGGTCGTCCTGGTCGGCGCGCTTCGGCAACATCGGGCAAATCGACTACGCCGCCGCCAACGAGCTCGTCAATCGCCTCTGTGGCGAGGTCGAACGTCTGCATCCCGAGGCGAGAGCGGTGTCGATCATGTGGTCCCCCTGGGAGGACTCCGACATGGCACGCAGCATCCCGCCCATCGTGCGTCAGGGCCTCGAAGCAGAAGGGGTGCTCTTCGTGCCGACCAAGGAAGGGATGGAGCGTTTCGTGGGTGAGCTGCTCGGTGGCCGTGGGGAGGTCCTCATTGGTTTGGAGATGCCACTGGAAGAGCGCACCCTGCTGTCGCGGCAGACCCTGAGCTTGGAGAGCCACCCCATGCTCAGCGATCATCGGCTCAAGGACAAGGCCATCCTGCCCTTTGCATCGGTGATTGAGGATATGCTCGAAGCCTCTCGAGGACTTCGCGGCGACGCGGTGGTGGCGGTGCACGGTGTCGAGCTCTGTCATGGGATTCAGATTGATCCCAGCGTCGAGCTGATGCTCGAAGCACGTAGCCGACGCTTCAGCCATTCGCCCGAGTGTGGACACATCGAGCTCAATGCGCGGCATGCCGACGAGCAGCCCAAGCTGGCCTACCGCGCCCAGCTTCTGACAGATGCAGAGCTCCCAGAGCCGATCGCGCTGCAGGGAGAGGTTCTGGGGCTGCCCATGAGCATCCAGACCTACTACGAGGAGCATGCTTTCCACGGGCCGCTGATGCAGTCTGTGAGCCGGGTCCTCGAGCTGGGCACGAACCATATCATCGGGCTGCTGAAGCCTTCAAAGCCAGCAAGCTGGTCTTCCCTGGAGAAGCGCAGCAGTTGGCTCGCCGATCCACTTCTGCTCGATGGTGCCTTCCAGTTGGTCTCGTACTGGCTGTGGGCCCTGCACCAGGTGACGGCATTTCCGACCCGAGTCGAGCACTACGTGCAGTGGGGCAGCGTCCCGACAGGCCCAGTTCGCTGTGTCATCGCTGGGCGCGACGAAGGCGACGGCGTCTTCAGCGGCAACATCGATTTCTACGATGAGCACGAGCAACGCTATGCGGCCATGCGCGGCGTTCGTGCGCAGGTCTTCTCACGCGCCGAGAAAGCGAGCGCTTCGTCGACCTCGAGCAGCGCAGAGATCCCTCCCGAGCGCTATCGCATGGAGCAATTCGAGGAGGTCACCAGCCTTCTGCAGCGCTTCGAGATGGCTGAGAAGGCGGGGCTTCGTAATCCCTTCTTCGTCCAGCATCACGGGGTGGCGCGCGATACCTCCGTGGTGGCCGGGCGCGAGATGATCAACTTCTCGAGCTACAACTACCTCGGCTTCTCGGGGGATCCCGAGGTGAGCGCGCAGGCCAAGGAGGCGATCGACCACTACGGCACGTCGGTTTCGGCCAGTCGCGTGGCCTCGGGCGAGCGCCCCTTCCACACCGAGCTGGAGGCGGAGCTCGCGCAACTGCACGGCGTGGACGCCTCGTTGGTGTTCACCGCGGGCTTCATGACCAACGAGTCGGTGATCGGTCATGTCATCGGCGAGGGTGATCTCATCGTCCACGACGCCCTCGCGCACTCGAGCATCCTGCAGGGTGCGGTCATGAGCGGCGCCAAGCGCCGTCCCTTCCCGCACAACGACGTCAAGGCGCTGGATGCGATGCTGAGCCAGATCCGCGGCAATTTCCGCCGCTGCTGCATCGCCATCGAAGGCGTCTATTCCATGGACGGCGACATCGCTGAGCTGCCAGGGTTCATGGCCCTACGGGAGAAGCACAAGTGCCTGCTCTTCGTGGATGAAGCCCACTCGATCGGTGTGCTTGGCGCCAACGGTCGAGGAATCAGCGAGCACTTCGGCGTCGATCCGACGGGTGTCGATTTCTGGATGGGTACCTTGTCGAAGGCCTTCGCGAGCTGTGGTGGCTACATCGCCGCTTCGCGGCCGGTGGTCGAGTATCTGCGCTACACCACCCCTGCGCTCGTCTTCTCGGCAGGCATGAGCCCGGCCAACGCGGCGGCCGCGTTGGCCTCGGTGCGCAAGATGCGAGAGGAACCTCAACGCGTGCAGCAACTCCAGCAACGTGCTCGCTTTTTCCTAGAGAGGGCGCGGACGGCAGGCATCGACGTGGGAATGAGTGACGGCTCTGCCGTTGTTCCCTGCATCGTTGGGCACTCGATGAAGTGCCTGAGTCTATCGGAGCGGCTGGCGCAGAGAGGGATCAACGTCCAGCCCATCGTCTATCCCGCGGTTGAAGACAGTGCCTCACGTTTGCGCTTTTTCATCAGCTCCTTGCACAGTGAAGAGCAGCTTGGCTTCACAGTGGATGCCCTCGCCGAGGAGCTGCGCACATTGGCTTGAGCCAAGCGCCAAGGCTGCCGAGCTCGCTCGGCGATTGGGGGCGCTGGACCCCGTCCAGCGCCCCCAATTCCGATTGGCTGACAGCTCAACCGTGACGACTCGGCCCGAGCAGGCTATGCTGTAGATTCCCGCGCCAAACACGCGTGGCATTGGGCACAGGGATGCCGTGATGGCGCCAATGGAGGTTTTGCTGTGGACAAACTGGCTGTGGTTCAAAAGGCAGAGGAACTGGGAGGCAAGGAACGCCGCAACGCGCTCGAGCAGCTCATGATCGCTGCTCGCACTCTGGGTTGCACCATCGACGCCGGAGGGGGTCGCATCGGAGGTATCAATTTTCGGTTTGGGTCGATTGGATACGCCATCCTCGACGTTTCCACCACTGGTGACGTCAAGGTCTACGTCCAGCCCCATCCCAACAAGACCGCCCCTGAAGCGCTCACCACTCGACTCAACGAGTATGTCGCGCAACATCCTGATCTCAATCTGAAAACGCATCCCATCAACTGCTACGGTCTACTCGACACCAAGGTCGAGGCCATCCCCATCGAAGCCCTGAGCAGCTTCCTCGAGACCGCAGTGCAGGCCATCCGCGACACCTACTACAACACCTAGGTGACTCGTCACAGGGCGATGCCTTTGGGCTCCAATTGCTTTCGGGTCGTCGCTACGGCAGCTCCAAGCCTTTGGCGTGGCTTGCCAGAAGTGGGGTATCAGGCCGAGTGCCCAATCGACAAGAAGTCGTAGCCAGGAGGCGAAGACTCGCTGCGAAGCAAGCCCGAAGGGTGCGTGCCAGGGATGGCACGCAACAGCAACCGGTAATTCGGTCGCGTTCGTTGGCGCATGGCGCTGCAACCCCGCTTCGACGCGGC
>JAVFAO010000616.1:0-3394 GCA_034002465.1 Myxococcota bacterium | reverse complement strand
GAAGCCGTCACCTTGCCCAGTGGCCTGCTCAACTAGCGCTCAGCGTTTCGCAGAGATGACGAGCAAGTGGCCGGAGCAGCAGAGCTGCTGCACGTGTCTCTTGCATCGGGCATTGCCCGCAAAAAAAGCTTTGCTCTGTGATCGCCTCAACGAGCGCGTTGCAAGCTGGCGAGCGGGGATCCGCAAAGTCAAGAGCATTGTGTGGGGGCACAGCGAGGCGTTACACTCCCTACCTCGACGGTCCGAGATGGACGGGCCGCCCATCGTGTGCTCATGGCCAAAGCTGTCCAGGCCATGTACCCGAGAGCTAGCGCTGGCGCGTCGGGGGAGGCGGGGTGTGAGACAGCAGGAAATGTGCAGTGGCGTTGCGGTGCAGCCGTGCAAAGCACGGGCTGGGTCAAGGCGTCACGTTTCATGGCCTCGACGAGGAGCTTGCAGTAGTTTGCAAGCGGCTCATGCCAGCCACAGAGCGTGGACCAAGCGAGAGAGGCCGTTTCTCGAATAGATACCCTCGAGCCGATGCATAGCGTCCTCGCATCGCCTGTCGACGGTATCGGCGAGCAGGCCTGGTTCTGCTCCGGCATCGCGGCGCTGAGTACGCGTGGGGACGAAGCCCCTGTCGAGGGCTTGAACAGCGCAGCGTAGCGCATCCTCAGCCGAAACCTGTCGGACGCCTTTGGCGCTGAGGTCTGGGCAGCGGCCTCGGTCTGGGCAGCTTTGGACTCTGACACGCGTCGCACGAACTTCGGGCGAACAATGCGCATCACGACCATACTCGCGCGCCGATGCTCGAGCACCTCGCACCCTTCTTCCCCGATGCGCTCGAAAGCATTCAAGCCATTGTGCTGCACCTCCTCGGGAAGAAGCTCGATACTCTTTGGTTCCCTTCCCTCGCGAAGGGTCGGATGCGGCCAACCTCGGACGGGCCCTCTGAGCAGCGGTTTGTGGAGTCGTAAGCTCATACACTAACCCCAATTTGACCACAACCGCGGTCTACCTTCCGTCGGACGGTGCAAGGCGCTCGAAACTGGGAAAGCAGGCGTGAGCGGTTGCGTCGGCCTCCACGGTGACAAGCCATCGCCCCTGACTCTTGACCAAGACCACGACCTTTCGGTAGCGTCGCTCGACTTCCCCAGGCGCTGCAAAACCATGGTCGATCCAGAGGGTCACTCGAGTGTCACTGGCTTCGACAACCCGCAGCTCGCGCCAGGTCATCTTCTGGTCTGGCGAACCTGCTTCGAAATGAGACTGACGGCTCTTTCGAACGCGTTCCAAAGGTGCCTCTGCCTTGTTGTAGTAGCATTCGAGGGGATCGGTGAAGGCGCCAAAGTAGCCGGCCTCATCCTTCTCGTTGAAGCTGTGAGCAAGCTGGTTCAGTGCGGCCTTTGCCGCCTCGCTGGCATCCGTATCGATGCTCGTCGATGCTGCATCCCAACTCGGAGCCGGCAGTCGACAACCCTCCGCTGGCACGAACTGGTATTCACCACAGCAGCGCTCCGACTCTGCCACCACAGGGACAAGTAGATAACGGACGATCCACCCGTCGATGCTCTGTTGTCCCTGCTCGAGCCTTACATGCGCCCAGCGGTATCCGTCGACGCCGCACCGCTCGCCGAGGATCTCCAGCGGAGTTCCGTGCGCAGCCTGAAGCAGCTCGCGTCCGGCGGGGTACTCTGGTTCTTCCCGAATGGTGGCGAATTTGTCACTTCGAGACAACGAAATGCGCCCACTGATGCTCGAAGAACTGGGCATTGGGAGCGGAGTGGCGTGGCTTGGTGCGGCTTGATGCTCTTCGGTTCGGGGCGACGGCAACTCCGGCAAGTCCGGCGCTGGAGCCGCGGCTGCGGAGGGGCCTTCGACCACCTCGACCGTATTCCCCTCAGGACGGTCGACCGAGCGCGGGGGGCGCTCGGTGCGAGTCTCGGCTCGACTGGAATGGGGTAGCGTCGTGGGTGAAAAGAAGAGAGCGGCGCCAGCCACCGCCGCGCCCAAGATGAGACCTGCCGCAAGGCTGACTGCCACAATGGTCGCCCTGCCTGCCTTTTTGGGGGTGCTCGGTGGCAAGCTCCTATCGCTTTCGATGCTCGGGCCGGCCGCGAACTCGAAACTCGGAGGCGGAGACTCGCTGCGAAGCAAGCCCGCGGGGTGCGCGACAGGCCCTGTCGAAGTGGGCGCTCGATCGTGCGAAGGTGCGCGGGCTACCTCGAGCACGGAGGGCGATGACTTCGTCTCCTCGGCGATGGATGATGGGCCTCGGTCTCGGCTGCCGCCCGACGACACCCCGCTCGACTCCGAGGCCGCGTTCTTGGGCCGTTCGAGCAAAGCCGCTCCACACACCGGACAACTCGCTCCATCCTGTGCCAAGCCAAGCCACGTGCAATCCGGGCAGACTGAGTTTCGGTCAGGCGGCATGCGCTTCTCCGAACGAAGGAGTGGAAGGTTGATCGGACGAAGAGGTCTTCGTCTCAGCGGCGAGGCCCAAACCTGAGCCGCTGCGAACGACTCTGTTCGCTCGCTTCGACCGATGCAGGCTCTGCTCTGGGCACAGGGGCACTCGTCCTCGCGGTGCTCGGCGTGGGCGTCGATGGGGGCCTAGCCTCGACCGGTGCAGGCGCTGCTTTGGGCACGGGAGTGGGCGGAGACTCTGGAACACGGTCGACCGAGCTGTCCACGGAGCGGAGCAGTTTGCCTTCGAACTCCGCCAGCTCGTTGCCCACCTCTGAACTCACGGACAGCTCGACCTCCGTCGACGTGAGAATCGACTCGAAGTACTCGTCCAAATTGGTTCGCACGTTGTCCTGCTCGAGGATCACGGGCAAGAGGTGACTCTCCGTCGTGTCCAGACCCGCGGACTCCGCCTGAAGCTTGTTTCCCAAGCGAGCAAGGTTGCTTTCGAAGCGTTCCTTCTCCCGTTGGTATTGTCGAATGAGTCTACGGGCGCCCGGATGATCGCCCCGGAGCACCAAATCCCGATACAACACCCCCGCCGAAGTCAGTTGGTGATTGAATTGGCTCGCAGACTCCACACACTTTCGGGCACTGGTTGCTGTCTCTTTGGAGACCCGGCGAAAAGCGAGAAAGCGCTGGAGACCCTGGGAGAACACGGACTGATGGAGCTGGCAAGCACGAAAATCTTGGGAGGCAACGAACTTGAAGCGGCATTCGAAACGGCGTCGTCGGTCGAATTCATAGACGACTCCGACAAGTCCCACCAACAGTCCCAAGCCAAACAGCGGCAGCAACAGCAGACTGAGGATCACGATCACCGTGACGAACGCGGCACGGCGAACGCGCTCCCAATACAGAAAAGTAACGCCTCGCTGTGCCCCCCTCTCAGCGTTGTCGCGACTGTGCCACCCTATCGCCAGCAGTCATAAGCTGCAGACAACATATG
>JAVFAO010000615.1:0-3399 GCA_034002465.1 Myxococcota bacterium | reverse complement strand
CCTACCGACCCAGCTCACCTGCACCTCAAGAGCCTGAAAAGACAGATGAAAGACGTCGGGACAGCGATGTCATCGCCAGCACAGAGCCCGACCTGACTGAAGAAGAGACGGCAACACAAGCTGCGCCTCGGCTGCTTCGCAGCACCCTCTACAGAGCCGCGCTGCAGGCACGCTGGGAGGCGCAACTCGTGTTGGCCCAGCCGCAGTACGCTCCCTTCAATCCGTCTCCTTCACCGCCAAAAGCTCCTCCACCACCTCCCCCACCACCAGGGAGGTTCTACCTGCACGGATACTGCCCAGACGATTATGGTATCGATGACCAGGTGCTGGATATAGAAGGCGTTGCCCACTTCCCTTGTTGGCACATGGGCAACGACGAGTTCGTCGCTGCAGAGCGCATCAGCATGTTAGGGGCACAGGCCAAGCGCCCGATCGACAAGAAGCCCCAGAACGGAGTTCGCCTTTGGGTCAATCTGGACGGCTGCAGGACCCTCGCCCACTGGCTCGAAGAGGACCCAGAGCTGCGACTCGTCTTGCGCCTCGACGACGAGCAGCTCATCGCAATCGTCGACCCGGCCCCCGTCATACGCGATGGCTTTCTCGACCTCAGCGCGAAGAAGCTCAGCGCCCTGCTCGACAAGGACGAAAAGCTCGAGGACCTATGCTTCGACAACCGCCCACCAGCACCCAACAACGTGCCGACCATGCCCTCGCCGAAGCCGCCAGCAGCCAACGTGGCCAAGCTGGTCGAGGGAAACACACGCTTTGCCCTATCGCTCTTGCGACAGCTCAGCAAACCCTCTCAGGATGCCGAGTCCAAGTCAGCCCCGAAGAACCTGTTCTTCTCCCCCTACAGCCTCTCAATCGCGCTGGCGATGACGCTCGCCGGTGCGCGCGGCGAGACGGCCAAGCAGATGGCGAGCACTTTGGAATTCCAGTTGGACGCCAAGGCACTGCATCCAGCCTTCGCGAGCTTGGCAGTGCAGCTCGATCAAGCTGGCGTCGATCGTGACGGCACCCGACGCGTCTTCGAGCTCGTCGTCGCCAACAGCTTGTGGCCAGCCAAGGGACTCGACCTGCACGCACCGTACCTCGAGCTCGCCAAACGCTACTATGCTGTCGCCATCGAGGCCGTCGACTTTGCCCATGAGCTCGAGGCAGCCGACCAGACCATCAACGACTGGGTCTCGACGCAAACACGCGAGCGCATCCCCTCAGTCCTCGACACGCGAGCCGTCAGCCCAGTTACCCTGCTCGTGTTGACCAATGCGGTCTACTTCAACGCCAAGTGGAAGGACACTTTCGAGCCCCTCGACACACGTCCGCAAGTGTTTCATGCTCCGACGGGAGACGTGCAGGTGCCGATGATGTCCCAACGCGAGCTCTTACGCGCCGCACAGGTGTCACTGCCGCTGGTGCCCGAAACCGATGGCGCCCCCGCAGCAGCGCTGAGTCTGGAGCTGCTCGAGATGCCCTACGAGGGAGAGCGCATGGCACTCACGGTGCTGATGCCAAGCGAGGGCAGCCTGGCTGAGCTGGTCGCAGCTTTGAGTGTCGAAGAGCTCGCTAAGGTATTGGAACAACTCGAGAGCGAACACCTGGCGCTGAGCTTTCCGAAGTTCGAGCTGCGCTCGAGGTTCCAGCTCAGCGACACGCTCAGCGCGATGGGCATGGTCGACGCGTTCGGGCCCAAGGCGGATTTCAAAGGTATCACGAACGCACCCCTGTGCATCGACAAGGTCATGCACGAAGCCACCATCGAGCTCGACGAGAGGGGTACCATCGCCGCAGCCGCAACCGCCATCGTCGGTGTCCCCTATGGCCTGATGAAACCGAAATACCGCAAGCTGGAAATCAACCGACCCTTTCTCTACCTCATTCGCGACACCGAGACAGGGACGATCCTGTTCGTCGGCCTGCTCTACGATCCCAGCTAGAAGCAGGGCCACTGGGCTCAGCTGTCGGGCCGGCTGTACACATGCTATCTTGCTTCGGCTGAGGCCGCGGACCTGGCTCGAAGCTTGCCGAGCGCCACGACCGAAGCTATGGCGAGTTCTGCAATCCGAAACCCGAATCCCGAAACCTGCCATGTGGTTGGGCTCCTACAACGAGGGCCAGGTGCTCTTTCTGAGCGCCTGGTCGAATACGGTCCTAGCGGTGCTGGCCGCGATTTGCGTCGTGGTGTTGGTGCTCACTGTGCTGGACCTTCGACCAACGAGGCCGCGTTGGAGAGCGGTGCTGCTGTTTACGTTGCGAAGTCTCGGTCTGGGCCTTGCATTTCTGTTCTTGCTGGAGCCGGCGCTGGAGCTGCGCGACGTCGAGCGTGAGAAGAACCGCATCCTGGTGTTGCTCGACGGGTCGCTGTCGATGCAGGTGCCCACGCCTTCGGGGGCCAGTCGGGGAGCGCTTGCAGCGGAGGCAGCGGCCGCGCTGAGCGCGGCTCTGGATGAGGAGCCTGAGCAGCTCTTGGAGCTGGTGCTCTTTGCGGATGAGGCCAAGCCGATCTCTTCTGCGGAGATTGAGCAAGCGATGGAGCTCGAGGAGGTCGGCTCCGAGACCGGGTCGCTGAGCAGGGCGCAGCGGGATGGCACACGGATGCGGGAGGCGCTCGAGCAGAGCGTCGCGCGGATTGGCAGGGAGAAGCTGGGCGGTGTGGTGTTCATTGGGGATGGAGCTGACAACGGCATCCTGGGCGGGCGCAACCCTACGGGCGCGGTTCTGGACGAGGACACGCGGCGTATGCTGGAGCGCCTGGAGGTTCCGGTGCACAGCCTGAGGGTGGCGCCATCAGGGGGTCTTCGCGACCTGTCGATTGCCTCGGTGGCGCATGACGACTTCGCGTTTTTGCGTCATCGGGTGAGCATCGAGCTCGAGCTGCGAGCGCTTGGTCTTGCCAACACGGCGGTGCAGGTTGAGCTTTGGGAGAATGGAACGCGTCTACGCACGCAGCAGTTGGCCTTTGGCAGTGACGACGAGCGCCAATCACTGAGCTTCGACCTGGTCCCGACCGCGCTGGGTCGTTCGGTGTACAGTTTGGTGGTGCCTGCGGTGGAAGATGAGGCGTTGCTCGAGAACAACGCTCATCATTTCGTGATGAACGTCATTCGGGACAAAATTCGGGTGTTGCACGTCTGTGGGCAGCCGAGCTGGGACCAGAAGTTTTTGCGGGCTTTGTTGAAGGAGAATCCGAACGTCGACCTCATCTCGTTTTACATCTTGCGGACCAATCGCAATCTGAGTGTGGGCAGTGACGCCGACATGTCACTGATTCCGTTTCCGAAGCGGGAGCTCTTTGAGGAGGAGCTCAACAGCTTCGACCTGATCATCTTTCAGAACTTCGATTGGGCGGAGTACATTTTCCGCAGTTATCTCGAGAACATAGCGGACTTCGTTCAGAAG
>JAVFAO010000614.1:0-3400 GCA_034002465.1 Myxococcota bacterium | reverse complement strand
ATGGACAAGAACTTGCGGAAACAGGCCAAGTGCCCAATGGACAAGAAGTGCCCAATGGACAAGAACTTGGGGGAACAGGCCAAGTGCCCAATGGACAAGAGGTCGACACTCTGGACGCCTATTCTTGGCCTCCATGGTGTGTGCCTCGGGTGCTCGAGCCACAGAGCCTGGCGCCGATGCCAGCGGGTGAGCTCGGTCAGATAGCGCTCCTGGATCTGCTCAATCTCGACTCGGTGGCCTATGTGCTCACTGGGGATCTTGGGCGTCTCGATGCAGACGGTTTGCACTTGCAAGGGCGCAGCCCCACGGCAGCGCCCAAGGGTTGCAGCCTGGCCTTCGACCAGGCGCAGGGCGAAGGCTGATGGTTTTGTCTGTCCAAGAAGTTGGGGGAACAGGCCAAGTGCCCAATCGACAAGAAGTGAGCGAAGCGAGGCACGAGTCAGCGTCTGTCGCGGGCGCATCCGATGCGCCTGCGCAGCGCTGCGAGGGTCTCGCGAGAGCGAACGGATGCCAAGAACTCGGGGGAGCAGGCCAAGTGCCCAATCGACAAGAAGTGGGGGGAGCAGGCCAAGTGCCCAATCGACAAGAAGTGCCCAATGGACAAGAAATTGAAGAGGCGGCCGCGCGTGCCCGCGCTTCCCTGCCTGCGCTCAGGGCGCTGACTTGTTCACAGCGCGCGGCAGCTTTGGAATACGTGGGGAAGCACTGGCAGGACCCGCGCTCACGATGGCATCAGGCGGCCCTGGCACTCGCCGAGGGCTTGCGTTTGTCGCGCTCGATGCTCTCGTGGGGTCTTCGCGATGGCTGCTCTCGCTGGACGCAGCGCGGCTTTTTGTCACTCTTGTCGCGGGAGCTCGGTCGGACCGGCGGCTGGCTCGCCCCCGAGCTTTGCGGGATGGTGTTGGCGTCCACCGTGCCTCCCGCGGGTTTGCTTGCCCCCTGCTTTCCACTGTTGCTGGGCTCTCCAGTTCTGCTGCGGCCAGCGCAAGGTTGGGAGCCTCTGCTGGCCTTGTTTCGGACGTCATTGTTGGAGCTGGCACCCACCTTGGGGACAGCGCTCGAGCTGCTGAGCTTTCCCTCCGCCGATGAGAGCGCGAGCCGGCGCATGTCCGCCCAAGTCGAGCTGATGGTGGTGCACGGCTCCAGCGATGCCGTCGCGGCTTGGACCCGCTACCTCTCCCCATCGCAGCGCCTGGTGGCGTATGGACCTCGGCTCAGTGCAGGGCTCATCGACCTGGGTCCTAGCAGCGCGCAGCCGCTTTCGACGCTCATCAAGGGGCTGGCGCTGGATCTGTGCGCCTGGGATCAGGCGGGCTGCTTGTCGCCGCGTTGTGTTTTCGTCCGTGGCGAGGATGCGCAGCGCGAGGCCTTTGCCGCGGCGCTGCTGGGGCAGGTCGAGCGCAGGGAGCGGCGCTGGCCCATGGCGCAGCCGACACTGGAGGAGGCGGCGACGCTCTATTCGGCGCGTCGGTCGTTGCAGCTCGAAGGGCAGAGCTGGTCGAGCGGGGGTGGGTCAATGCTCGTGCTCTTGGATGAGGATGGGGTCGTCGAAGGCGGGCCAGGGTGGCGCACCCTCGTGCTGCGTCCTTGGACGGATGCGCTCAGCTGGGAAGAGCGCTTCGCGCCCATCAACGGTCACCTACAATGCCTGGCTTGTGCCGGCGTGGAGCCTGAGACGCTCGCCGGGCGACTCGCCCGTTTCGGCTTGAACAGGCTTTGTCGCTTTGGCCACATGCAGCGTCCGCCTCTGCAATGGCGACATGATGGGATCGGCAGCCTCGCCCCCTTGGTGCTCTGGGTCGACCGGGGCTGAAGCCAATCGAAAGCCGCCTCATGCCTCGCCGACGCTGTCAAGAAGCGGTGACAGTGGCCAGATTTCTGACGAAGGACGCACTACCCTTTTAGCTATGTGACCGCCGTCAGGCCTTGGCAAGGGGGGTGGCTCAAAACTTGCGTTGGCCTGCCTCGTCGACCGCTCGCTGCCGCTGAGGCAGCCTAAGGAACACGACCCGAGTCGCTCGGCAACACGGAGAGCACCATGAACGCGAAGGAAATGAAGGCTTTTCTCGACAAGCTGTGCAAAGACATGATGCGTCGCACCCTGCTTGGTCCCGTCGCGGCGGGTGCGCTCGCCAGTGCAGCACTGCTCGGCTGCACCGAGACCGATGACAAAGATGCTTTCTCGAAGAGCGAGGTGGCGGCGAGCGTCGACGCAGGCCAAGGTGTGACCCAGTTCTGCACGGAACTTGGTAAGGAGGCGAGCTGCGACCTCTGCGCCGAGATGTCCTGGTACTCCGATGGCACCTGCGACACCTTCTGTTCGAACCCCGACGACGACTGCGGCATGGTCCTGCTTTATGACGCCCCCTCGGAAGTCTGTGGGGACGGCATCGACAACGACTATGATGGCCTCATCGACGGCGCCGACTCCGATTGCCAGAACACCGAGCTTTGCGACGACGGGCTCGACAATGACGGGGACGGTCTGATCGACGGCGCCGACTCCGACTGCCAGTCCGTGCTGCTCTACGATGCCCCTTCGGAAATCTGTGGGGATGGCATCGACAACGACTACGACGGGCTGGTGGACTGGGCCGATTCTGACTGTGAAGTCGTCGCGATGTATGCTGCGCCCGGTGAAATCTGCGGCGATGGCATCGACAACGACTACGATGGGCTCATCGACGACGCTGACTCGGATTGCCAGGCGGTGTTGCTCTACGATGCCCCTGCCGAAGAAATCTGCGACGATGGCATCGACAACGACTACGACGGCTATGTCGATGGCGCGGACCCGGACTGTGAGGTGATCGTGCCGCTCTACGTCGCCCCCTCCGAGTTCTGCGATGACGGCATCGACAACGATGGCGATGGCTACGTCGACCTCGATGACCCCGATTGCCAGGACGTCACGTTGTACTCGGCCCCCGCCGAGGAGCTCTGCGACGATGGCCTCGACAATGATGGCGACGGCTACATCGACGCTGACGACAGCGATTGTGAGCAGATCGTTCCGATGTACATGGCACCGGCCGAGCTCTGCGACGACGGCCTCGACAACGATGGCGACGGCTTGATCGACGCAGACGATCCCGACTGCGACCAAGGCTGAGTCGTCCAGCTCGCCGACACGGCGAGCGCCGGGTCAGGATACGGAACGTCGTGCTGTCTAGTTTTCTAGAATGTAATCGAGATCGATGCCTGCACGCCGTTGCCAGTCCAGCTCAAGGCTGGACTGGCAACGCTGTCTTCTTCAGCGAGCAGCCAATCGATCAGCCAGTAGGCCAAAACCCCTGTGGTCAACGCACCACCGCTGATGTACAGAGCAGCCACCAGGGTGGGGCGTCCGGACAGCGCATCGTATTCTCTGCTTGCATCGTCACAACGGTCTGCGAGTCCC
>JAVFAO010000613.1:0-3405 GCA_034002465.1 Myxococcota bacterium | reverse complement strand
ACCAGCCGCATCTCCGGTCTGGAGTCCTGCACCCCCGCCGACCTCGACTGCGCCTTGGCTGGCATCGACCGCTTCGAATCCTTCCTGAGCGCCCTGGGCTGCCCCACCCGCCTCTCGCAGCTCGAGATCGGCGAGGAGCTCTTCGACCGCTATGCCCAAGACGCCGTGCTGGTGGTGCGAGACAAAGAAGGCAGGCTGCCCGGTCGCCCACCCATGCGCCAAGAAGACATCGTCAACCTGCTGCGCGCAGCGAGGTAGGGGGAAGGGGAATACGTCTGTGGGGCGCTGCCCCACACCCCGCCAAAGGGCTGTGCCCTTTGGAATCCCTTTGATTTCAGGTTCTTGTAGGCCATGCTTGGTGGCATTTGCGTTCCGTTTCGGGCGACGAAGCGCTTGACGCTCCCTGCGTTTGTGCCCTATGTACGCACAGTTGCAGCGCCCAAGCTGCACGAGCATGGAGCCTGTTTTTCATGTCACCCACGCGCCCTCCCCTCCGTTTCTGGCTCATCATCGCGACCGCCCTTTTGGTTGCGTGTTCAGACCCTGAAGAGCCCAATACCACCGTCGACCAAGCCGACGAGCAGGAAAGCGAGCAAGACCTCGAGATCAGCGAGATCAGCGAGATCAGCGAGATCAGCGAGATCAGCGAGCTCGACCAACTGGATTCGACCGATAGCTCCCAAGGCCACGGTGGGCTGAGCTGCGTGAGCGAGGGCACGGTCAGCGTCGATGGCAGCAGCTACGCCTACTGCGTGGCCACGGTGGGCGCGCTCGAGCTCAAGATTGTCGAGCCACAAGCTGTGGGCGACGCGCCGCTGCGGCTGGCGCTGTATTTCCATGGCGACGGCGCCGGCCCCTACACGAGCGGGCTCGCGCTCAAGAAACATGCGCCCTACACCAGCACCCACGGTATCCTCTACGTCGCCGCCAAGGCCCCCAACGGCTGTGCTTGGTGGCTCTCCCCAGAATACACGGTCTGCGACGGTCAAACGCCCATCCCCGACGAGGCCATCGATCGTGCTGGTGAGAATGCCGAGGCGGTGCAGGAGCTCATCGAGACCCTGCGCGGGGCTTGGGATATCTCGAACGAAGCCATTCTCTTGGGCGGGTCTTCGGGCGGCTCCATCTTTTTGACGGCGAACTTCTTGCCGCTGTTCGGGGAGCAGTATCCTGGGTACTACGCGCTGAGCTGTGGCGGTGCGCCGCCCTACGATGGCACGCTGGCCTGGGAGGCCAACAGCGCAGCACGCGAGCGCAGCGCCCTGTCGTTCACCTATGGGGACAAGGATTTCGTGCTCGAGGACGTCGAGGCCGCAGCAGCGTTCTATGAAGGGCTACAGTTCAGCGTCAGCAGGAAGGTCGTCCCGGAAACAGGTGCCCCCTCGAGCTCGCACTGTGGGAACGTCGGCGGCTCGTATTCCTACGACCAGCTCGGCCGAGTCCCCGAGGCCTGGAGCGAGCTGCTCGCCGCCGAGGACTGAAGCCACTCTGCGGATGCTCTAGAGCGCTCTCACGACACCAACAAGAGAAGGGATTCCAAAGGGCTAGCCCTTTGACGGGGTGTGGGGCAGCGCCCCACAAAGACAAATCCATATCCCCTGCCCAAGCAAAGCACGTCACTCCGTAGGCACGCCCATGACAAGATGGGGAATCAGGCCAAGCGCCCAATCAACAAAAACTCAACCGTTCCTCGCGCGCTTCGGCCGTGTCCCCGCCTTGATGAGCTGCGCGGTGCTCATCCTGGCGTTCAGCGTCAGTGGCTGTGACGACACGGGCTCGTCCTCCAAGAGCCAAGACGCGCTGCTCGACGCAGACTCGAGCTTGGGCGACACCGGCGAGCTCGAGGACACCGGCGACGTGCTCACTCCGGATACAGTCGAAGACGACGACGAAGTGGATGACGCGATCGACAGCGACGCTATCTCGCCCGAGCTCGACGCAGACGACGCTGACGCCACCGAGCTCGAGCCCGACGAGCTGAGCTGTGTGGACCCCTGTCCAGCGCCGCACGGCGGACTCGAATGGGGATGTGAGAGACGCTTCATGTACGGCATCAACTATGCGTGGCATCACTTCGCTGGGGATTTCGGCGGCATCGCGCCCTGGGGACAGAGAGGTGTGGCGGAGAACGCGGAGACGCATGCCAACAACTTGGCAGAGATGCGCAGCCATGGAGTGAGCGTCGTGCGCTGGTGGGTGTGGCCAGACTTTCGCGGCGACGGCGTGCGCTTCGATGGCGAAGAGCTCCCGGTTGGCCTGGGCGAGACCACCCTCGCCGATCTCGAACGCGCCTTGGAGCTGGCCGAGGAGAACGATGTCTACCTCATGCTCTGCCTCTTCTCTTTCGACAACTTCCGCCCCAGCCGCGAGGTCGCCGGAATCTGGACCCCTGGGATAGCGCCCATGGTCATGGACGCCGCTCGACGTGAAGCGCTGCTCGAGAACGTGGTCCGCCCCTTTGCACGCGCGGCACAGGCAAGCCCTTATCACGAGCGCCTCATCGCCTGGGACGTCATCAACGAACCCGAGTGGGCGATGAGCGGCGCGAGCCTCTACGGCGACCCTGGCTTCGACGCCATGACTGAGCTGGAGCCGGTCAGCCACGCGGAGATGGAGCGCTTTCTCGCCGATACCATCACCGTCCTGCGCGAAGAGAGCGACGCCCTGATTACGGTCGGAGGCGCCGCGGCCAAGTGGGCGAAAGCCTGGACCGGTCTCGACCTCGATTTCTATCAGTTCCACATGTACGCCTGGATCAACATCTGGTGGCCGTACACCGATCCGCCCTCGACCTATGGGCTCGATCGGCCCATTGTCATGGGCGAGTTCCCGCTTGGAGCGCTCACTTCTGGGGCCTCGTACGGGAAGGTCGTCTCCACTTGGTACGACAACGGCTACGCCGGCGCGCTGGGTTGGATGTACGGCGAAGCGAGCGCGGACGAACTCGACGAGGTCGCCTCGTTTGCCGCCGAGCACCCCTGCGAGACGCGCTTCTGAGTGCTCAAGCACTGCTCGCCAATCGATACGAAAAAAGAGAAGGATTGTCGCGTGCCGTCCTTGGCACGCACCCTTCGGGCTTGCTTCGCAGCGACGCTCCGCCTCCTGGCTTCGCGTTCCAAAGGGCTAGCCCTTTGCCCACGTGATGCGCATCACCCATAAGCGATTGAAAGTCATGCGCAATATCAACTTCTTGTCGATTGGGCGCTTGGCCTGTTTCCCCAACTTGTAGGGGCGGACCTGCGTGTCCGCCCTCCCCGGATTCTGCATACATCCTGGCGGTGCCTCTCCCAGAGTCGCGGTCGGCAGGCTGGAAAGCCTGCCCCACGTGTTGATCTGCGCCTTCCTGCGAACTTCACAGGTTAGAGGTCTGGGCACACGAATCCTTCTTGCTCCCTCGTGCACTTG
>JAVFAO010000612.1:0-3406 GCA_034002465.1 Myxococcota bacterium | reverse complement strand
GCCGTTGGCGGCAGTGATGAACACACCGTAGCTGCTGTTGGCGTAGAAGAGGCCGTTGGAGAGCTGTACAGCGGCGCTGGCGTCGACGAGCTGTCCCGTGTGGTTATTGAAGCTGCTGATGCCGTCGAGGCTGTGGTTGCCCTGGGTGAACCAGACGCCGCGTTGGCTGCAATGGTGGGCGCTGACGAAGCGCAGATCCTGGGCGATGGCGGTGTCGATGCGTAAGCCCTGGACGGCGTAGCCCAGGTCGGCGTGACGGATGTAGGCGCTGCCCTCGACGAGGACGAGTCCGTACCAGGAGCCGTTGGAGCTGCTGCTGGTGTTGACCTTGACGGGTTGGCTGCGGCTGCCTTCGATGCGCAGGTTCCCGCGGTTTCGCAGCTCTCCGCGTGCGGTGTCGTGCCCAGAGCGCATGAGGTCACTGCTCACGGCGAAGCGCAGCTCAACCCCTGGCTGGATGCTGAGGGTGACGCCTGGGCCGACAGTGAGGTCGCCAGCGAGGGTGTAGGGGCTTCCTGAGAGGTCGAGGACGGTGTTGGACCATAGGGTGCCGTAGAGACCGGGCGTGGGATCGGAGATGTAGGGGAGCGCGCCAATGTCAGTGCCCGTTTCCGAGGCGAAGCGGCAGGGCGAGTTGGCGGTCAGACGCAGGTTGCTGCTGGAGACGAAGAGGGGGTTGGCGGATTGGTTGCCGCTCCCGCTGGCGACATTGAGCAGGTTGGTGTTGCCGCTTCCCCAGACGTTGCTGTAGCTGAGGTTGATGGTGCCGTAGTTGTTGCGGTACACGCCGTAGCGGCCGGCAGAGGAGACGATGGTGGCGATGACGGCGAGCGCGCCGGTGCCGCTTTGGGTGCCATTGTATTGGATGCCATCGAGTCCAGGGCCGTGTATGCTGCAGAACTCGATGGAGCTAGAGCCGGAGGCGGCACCTGCTGTGATGAAAATGCCGTAGCTCGAGGTGCTGTATACAGAGGTGTGTTTGATTTCTGCGGAGGCCGAGGCGTCGACGAGGATGCCCGTGTGCACGTTGTGGATGTTGAGCCCATTGATGACTGGACTGCCTGCGGTGACCCAGACGCCACGCTGACTTGCCGTCCCGATCTCGACTGCTTCGGTGTCGAGCACACTGCCGCTGCTGCCGTAGCGAATGGCCTGGACCGCGTGTTCGATGGAGGCGTGCTGCAGGCTCACATCGATGGCGCCATCGGCGACCACCAGCCCGTACCAGATGCCTGACGCGGTGCCGCTCTGGGCGCGGAAGCGGACGGGAGAGGGCTGGGTGCCGTTGACCGTAAGGGTTCCGAGGACGGTGAGCTCGGTGCGGGCGGTGTCGAAACCTGAGGACATGCTGTCGCTGTTGGCGAACTGCACCTCGACGCCTGCTTGTATGCTGAGGAAGGCGCCGTCAGGAATGATGATGTCGCCGCGCACGATGTAGGGGGAGCCAGCGCTGGTCCAGGTTTGGTTGATGATGTTGCCACCGTTGATGGTGGTTGCTGCCAACGCTGTGGCGGGCAGGCAGGCGAGGATGAGCAGGGTTGCAAGGAATCGAGGGAGCATGGAGAACCTCTTGTCCTCTTGTCCGCTAAGGAACGAGGTGATGGGGACAGGCTCGAGCAAGCCTTTGGAATCAGTAGGCGTTGCAGGACTCGCCGATGATCATGTATTCCGTCGGGGTGAGCGGGGGGCCTTTCGCCACACCCTCGCAGAAGGCGATGTAGTGGGACACGAAGTCCATGGCGTTGACATACTGAGCGTAGTAGGCGATGCGGAAGAAGGTTTCGAGTCGGCTTCCGGCAGCGCCTGGAATCGAGGCCAGCGCCATCGCCCATTGCTGTTCCGCTTCAGGGGGCAAGGGAAGCGCGTTGAGCTGCGCGAGGCTCAGGCCAGAAGACATGTCGTGGAGCTCGAAGTTCTCGATGGATTCGACGCCCTCGTCGAGCTCTCCGAAGAGCTGCCCAAGCCCTTGGTCAAGCTCGGCGACCTCCTTTTCGATGGCGGCGCCGAAGGCCTCGTCGAGGGTCTTGGGTGAGCCAATGATGGCAGGGGCGTTGGGGGAGGGCTCAACGACGGTGTCAACCGGGGTGGGGGGCTCTGGTGGGTTGTCGACGGGCTCTGGTGGGTTGTCGACGGGCTCTGGTGGGTTGTCGACGGGCTCTGGTGGGTTGTCGACGGGCTCTGGTGGGGTGGGATTGGTCTCGGGCGGAGTGGGGTCTGCAGGTCCGGTGTCGGGCTCAGCGTTGCCGAGCAGGGCTTTGGCCTCGAGGGCTGCCTGTGCTGCTGCATCGGGCTTCTCGTCCTTCTGCGCGGCGCTCGTGGCGCTGGCTGTCGACGCTCTGCTCTTGCTCCAGAACACATAGGCGCCCCAGCCCATGGCCAGCAAGACCAGCAGGGCGAGCAGCGTCGCTGCGGCAAAGAGCCATTTCTTGTTGAGTGGGCGCTTGGCCTGTTCCCCCAAGTCTTTGTTGAGTGGGCGCTTGGCCTGTTCCCCCAAGTCTTTGTTGAGTGGGCGCTTGGCCTGTTCCCCCAAGTCTTTGTTGAGTGGGCGCTTGGCCGAGGGCTCAGGGCTCAGTGCCAGCGACTGTGGCTCCACGGCGTGGAGCGAGGGCTGTTGACCGGCACCGGTGTGGGCGCTGAGCTGCGCCCCTGGGGCGGTCTGAGCAAAAGCCACGGCGCCACTGAGCGAGGCGCCGCTGTGCAGGCTAGGTGCCGGACCGGCTGCTGGATCGTGGGCCCAGGCGATGAAATCTGCGAACTTGTAGGGCCTGTAGCTGGGCATCACCGAGTAGAGCACGTCGCTCAGGGCGCGGGACATCTCGACGGCGCTGGAGAAGCGCTGCTCCCGGTCGCGGGCCAAGGCCTTCATGACCACGGCGTCGAGCTGTTCTGGGAGCTGGGGCGCCAGCTTGGATGGGGGGTCGAGCTGGCGGGTGCAGAAGTTGTAGATGGTGGAGTGTTCGTCCGGGCCTTCGAAGGGGTGCACGCCAGTCAGCAGCTGGTAGAGGATCAAACCAGCAGCGTAGAGGTCGCTGCGCGCGTCGAGCTCGACGGCCTGGAGCTGCTCTGGGCTCAGGTAGAGGATCTTGCCTTTGATGGCGCCAGTGCGGGTCTTGGAGGAGTTGCTCGCCGCTTTCGCCACCCCGAAGTCTATCACCTTGACCTCGCCGTTCTTGGAGATCAGGATGTTTTGCGGAGAGACGTCGCGATGGACCAGGGAGAGCGCACGGCCTTGGGTGTCGACCAGCGTGTGCGCAGCGTGCAAGCCTTCGAGGGTTTCGGTAATGAGGTGCAGCGCGTGCTCGGGAGGGAAGGCCAGGCCCTGCTGGTAGACCTGGTGGTGCAGCGCGGTTACGGACATCCCATCGATGTACTCCATGGCCATGAAGAGCACGCCGTCGAGCTGGCC
>JAVFAO010000611.1:0-3406 GCA_034002465.1 Myxococcota bacterium | reverse complement strand
ACCCTTCGACGCGCATCGCGTGCACTGGCCTTCGCCAACACTCTTCCCTGCTCGTCAACCAGAAGCCAGGTCGCTCCACGACGCTTCAGCGTGCAGCACCTCTTCCCCTCACTGTGAATAGGGTAGATGCGGCTCCCCTCGGAGGGCTCCGGCGAGGGACTCGAATCCCGCTCCGCCATACACGCCACTGCACTCAGCACGAAGAGCGCGACGAGCAACACCCGAGCGACGCTCCTCTTCAAGCGCGCGCCGCAGGATGAACCCTGGCAGAGCCAAGCCCGACGCACACGGTGTAGTCCTAACGTCGCGCGAGAGATGTCTTCAGATGCACAGCTACGATGCGCCTTCACCCGTCACTCAACACGATGGCGTTGTCACTGCAGACCTGCTGCAGAATCCCGTTGATGAAACTGCGGGTCTGCTCCGCGCCAAATTTCTTGGCGAGTTCGATGGCTTCGTTGAGCACAACCCGTGGCGGTACGTCGCGTCGATGGAAGAGTTCGTAGCAAGCGAGACGCATGATGTTGCGATCAATCACAGACATCCGCACGACGCGCCAACGAGGACTGGAGCGCTGAATGACCTCATCGAGCGCGGACACATGTTCGCCCACCCCGTTCACCAAGCTCAGCGCGAGCTCTTCGACGCCTTCGGGCTCACCGCCTTCCCGAAGCAACGAGGGGACGCTCGCACACAGCGTCTCGAGCTCACGGACGTATTCGTGCGCATAGAGGATAGCCAAGGCCCAGCTACGCGCCACTCGACGCATATCTGGCTTTCTGGAGCTGCGCTTGTCCACAGAGCGAGGCTCGCTCGCTCGGGGCTTGTGCAGCTCGCGTGCTGGCCTTGTCGCGCTTGATGGAGACGACGACCCCCGAGCCAGCTCATCGGCTCCAACGTCCCTATTGCTCATCTTGGCTTCCTCATGCCGCTGGCCACGTCGACCGCCGCCCTCTTGCCCTGCGAGACCCAAAGCCCCCTCGCCAGGGCGTCGAAAGATGGTCGGCGTCGGAGCTGTTCTCCGCCCAAGTCGAGGAGGGACACGCGCGCTCCATCTCCGGTCTTGAAAGTGCTTCAGGTCTCGCCAAGCTTGTCCATTCGCCCATAGAGATCAGCCATCTCGATGGCAGCGTTTGCCGCATCGGCACCTTTGTTTCCAGCCTTGGTTCCAGCCCGCTCAATGGCCTGCTCCAAGGTGTCCGCCGTGATCACGCCGTAGCTCAAGGGCAAACCCAGCTCGAGGCTGACCGCGGCGATACCCTTGGTCGCCTCTGCTGCGATGTAGTCAAAGTGTGGCGTCGCGCCCCGCACCAAGACACCGAGGCAGATCACCGCGTGATAGCGCCCGGACTCTGCAGCCTTCTTGGCGGCGAAGGGAATCTCGAAGCTGCCAGGAACCTTGAACACGTCCACGTCGCCATCGAGCACACCGTGTCGGTGAAGGGTGTCGAGCGCTCCCTCCAACAGACGGTCACTGAGGAAGGCATTAAAGCGGCCCAACACGATCGCAAAGCGCTTGCCGACGCCGCTGAGATGTCCTTCAATGATTCTTGGCATGGCCCAACCTTTGTTGACTGATGCGCTCGGGATTCGCCGACCCGAGCGCGTATCCATCTATACGAAGATACGAACGAAACGCAACTCATTCCTGCGTCGCGACTGCGCCAGGCGCTGGCTGCAATGACGAGAAGACGCCGCCTCGTGTACGCACCGAGGACGATGAGAGATCAACAGGAATGCGCTCCACCACGTCCAACCCGAAGCCAGCCAAGCCCACTAACTTGGACTCAGAATTCGACAACAAACGCATTCTTCGAACACCCAAAGCGCGCAGGCACTGCGAACCGATGCCCAACATCCTCTCGGCCGAGGGTGGTGCGTTCAATGCGTCATCTCCATCGAGCGTCTGTATCGTCTCACCCGCGAGCGCGCGCAGGTCTTGAGATGGTGTCCATTCGGGACGGCTGATGTAGAGCAAGACACCGCGGCCTGCCTCAGCGATGCGCCGCATGGCCTCCTGCACGACCCCCGCATCTCCTTGTTCTGCCGCAAAGACATCACTGAGCTTCGACTCGGTGTGCACCCTGACGAGCAGCGGCTCATCGTCCATGATGTTGCCCAAGCGCAAGGCCAGGTGTTCACTTCCGTCCACAAGGCTGCGAAAGACGGTCGCCTGAAAGTCACGATGAAAGGCGTTGGGGCAAGGTCGCTCGAGAATCGCCTCGACCAAACTCTCCTTCTCCAGACGAAAGCGGATGAGATCGGCGATGGTGACGATGGGCATCTGGTGTTGTGCCGCGAAGCGCTCGAGCTCGGGCATCCTCGCCATCGTGCCGTCATCGCTCATGATCTCGCAGATCACGGCGGCAGGCTTGAAACCGGCCAGGCGGGCCAAGTCGACGCTGCCCTCGGTTTGTCCCGTGCGCACCAGCACACCCCCCGGTTTGGCAGCGAGCGGAAAAATGTGCCCCGGTCTCACCAGATCGTCCGGCTTGGCGCCATCATCGGTCGCAACACGAATGGTGCGCGCCCGATCTGCCGCGGAAATGCCCGTGGTCACCCCCGTGCGCGCTTCGATGCTGACAGTAAACGCCGTCCCCAGGCGACTGGTGTTCTGCCGGACCATCATCGGAATCTCGAGCCGCTCCAAGCGCTCGGGCGTCATCGCCAAGCAGATCAACCCTCTTCCGTGTTTGGCCATGAAATTGATGGCCTCGGGTGTGACGAGCTCGGCGAGCATGCAGAGGTCACCCTCGTTCTCTCGGTTCTCATCGTCGACCAAGATGACCATCTCGCCACGCCGGAGCGCTTCGAGCGCGGTCGCTATTGATGCCACAGCCATGTCTCACCCTCCAAGCACTCCAACGGGTGCTCGCCTGCGTGAAGGCACCAACCGACGCAAGCCTGTCGATTGTCTGTGTGCCGCGTTCCAGATTTCGCTCGCCTTCACGAGCCTCTCATCGCGCCAAGGTACGCGGAAGACTCGTATCGTTCGCTCCATCGCTCTAGCCGTCGTCGTCCACGAAGCCAGCGCGCCTGAGCAGCTCCCAGTCTGCTCCCGCCGCAGCCCGCCGCCCGCGCACCGCGTCGCCAGCAAGCAATCGAGCGACGTACTTTCCAATGATGTCTGTCTCGAGGTTGAAGGACCAGCCTGCCGGCCGATGAAGCAGCGCCACCTTGCCTGCGCTGTAAGGAATGATCGACAAGCTGAATCCAGTCTCATCCAGCGCGTTGACGGTCAAGCTGATCCCGTCGACGGTGATGGAGCCCTTCTCGACGATCATCGGCATCAGCGCAGGGGGCGCATCGACCTCGAGCAGCACTGCATTGCCTTGGGTGCGCTGACTGCGCAGCCGCCCCACCCCGTCCACGTGCCCCAAGACCAAGTGGCCTCCAAGGCGGTCTC
>JAVFAO010000610.1:0-3406 GCA_034002465.1 Myxococcota bacterium | reverse complement strand
CACATGTGCGTCGTGACTTCTGACGAGCGGGTGCTGTGCTGGGGCGAGAACGACTACGGTCAACTGGGCGTCGAGCCTCGCCCCACGAGCAGCGCGACGCCGCTGTTCATCCCGGACATCGACGACGCGGTGGACTTGGCGGCGGGAGACAATCATGCCTGCGTCAAACGCAAGGACGGCTCGCTCTGGTGCTGGGGCAGCAACGAAGATGGACGGCTTGGGCGAGAGACCATCTGGAAGCGCTGGGCGGTGCCGCTGAAGGTGGAGGCATTCCAAGGGGACATCGAGCAAATCGTGGCAGCGTGGAGTGACACCTGTGTTCGCTACAGAAGTGGTCGCATCAATTGCATTCGCCTCAACGACCTATACGGCATCGAAAGAGATGAAGACGGGGTCAGCCTCTTGGGCCTCGACTTTTCGGTTGGAGGAATGCGAATATGTCTGCTCCACAGTGATCACCGAGTCTATTGCGCAGGGGAATATTACTACGGTTCAGGCACTCACCTTCCGTACGAAGCTCTGTTTCCAGACTCGACCCGCGACCTCATCGGCGGTCTCAAGAAGGTGCATGTGGGAGGCGAGATGGACTGCGGCATTAGGCGCGACGATAGGGTCGTTTGCTGGGGTTGGGTTCCCAACCTACCTGGCGCGGAGTGTGAGCGTCCAGACCCGAGTTGTTTCGTGATCGCGAAGCCCTTCGAAGCTCTTGGGCGAGTCCAGTCCTTGGCGGTCGCCGCCGCGACGGCATGCGCTCTCAGCAAAGACGATGGTCGAGTGGTCTGTTGGGGTTCGAATGATGGCTTTGTTCCAGAGACGGGCGAGATGGTCGAAATCGAAGGCTTGGAGAAGGTCAAGGCGCTCAGCGGCAATGGGGGTTACTGCGCGCTTCACGAGGACGGCGGAGTAAGCTGCTGGAAGCTTTCGTTGGGTCTCGATGGCGAGCCGTTCACTGCGCCCGCTCGCATCGCAGGCGTGTCAGACGCCGTTCAGATCGCCGTCGGCAGCCGCTTCGCCTGCGCTCGCCACGCAGATGGTCGTGTCTCCTGCTGGGGCGACGGTCAGTACGGCCAGTTGGGCATCCCCAACCGCTACGAGGTGGTGGAGCTGCCGTGGAAGAAGCTGCTCGACGACGAAACCAAGGTGCTACAGCAACCCGCAGATTGAGATGTCTCCTCGGCGACATTGCCGCTTTTCCATTGTCCTCAAGCAATTGCTGTCCCCCGAATAGCAATGCACTGTCTCCTCCCGCTTCTGCGCGCAAGCTGTTGGCTCATGCGTGCAAGACACTGTATTCCAGCAGGCAATCACAAGTGAGCTCAGGGCACGCCTCCTTTCGCAAATCCGAAGGATTTGTTGCTGGCGCAAGCTCGGTGTCCGAAAGCGAACGAAAGCAATAGCCGTCGCCCCGCAAAAAATCGCAGCAATTCGGCAACACTTGGCCGGTCCTGCCGACAATGGCGAGCACCAGCAAGCACAGCTCCGACTGGTGCCCGAGCGTTCGGAGTCACGCCAACGCAGGAATTGAGGTGACGATGATCAAGCAATTCGCGGATGAGAAGACAGCCCCCTTGGCTCGCGAAGCGGAGCGAAGCTCGACGGTCTCGGGAGGGCGAGCTGCTGCTGGCCAGCCGTGGCCCAACCCGATGGAGGCGGCGCAGTTTGGGGATCCAGCGGCGCTGGCTCTGAAGTACTACTGGGGAGACCGAGGTGAGCGTGAAGCGAAGCCCGCTCAGGGCTCGCCGTTGGACGAAGCGGCGCTGCCTGTGGCTGGAATTCGGGCGGCGAGCGGTGTAGACCTCGGTGACGTGAAGGTGGAGCATCGCCCGGAGCTTGCCAAGCAAGGCAAGCAGGCGCGCGCCCAGGGTGGGCAGACGATCGCAGTGGCCGAGCCGGAGTTGGCGCAGGACGCAACGTTGTTGGCACACGAGGCAGCACACATTGTGCAGCAACGCGGCGGCGCGACGCTTCAACAGGCTCGCGAAGGGTACGCAAGCTATCGCGATTCCGAAGGAATTGTCGCTCGCGATAGCTCTGCACCTGGGAGCGAGCCGGATCCGAATGAGGCCCCTGAGGGCGCGGCCGACGGCGCGGTCGAAGGCGCGGCCGGGGTGCAGACCGAAGCTGGGGCGACAGTCGAGGACCCAGGGCAGGCTGGCGCTCAGCCAGAGTCAAGGGGCCAAGTCGAGGCGCCTGAGGGCTCGGACGGAGCGGGAGCCGTCGAACCAGCAGCACAGAAGCCAAGCCCAGACTTGGAGGCCGAAGCGGACGCTGCGGCGGCGGTGTTCCTTGGCGCTGCCGTGGCTGAGCAGGGGCAGGTGTTGAGCTCGAGCAGGCAGAGCGTGCTGTATCAGGAGGGCCTGCGGAAGAAAAAGGCAACCCCGAGCTGACTGAGGCGATCGGGACGGCGCGGGAGACCGTGGACAACGCCCAGCTGCTGAGCAAGGTGGTGAGCGAACAACAAGGCGGGGGAGCGGCCGGGCTGGCGAGGCCTGTGATGGGCGCGGCGACCGCGCGAGGGCTGAACGAGGATCTGGCGCGCTACTTGGCCGAGCTCGAGCAGCAAGGAACGGTCGAGCTGGCCAAACTGGCGCAGGCGATGGCGTTCGTCGAGGCTCAACGCGCGAAGTCCTTCGATCTCGGTTGGCTCGACATCTCCCTGAAACTGGGGCAACTCGAGCGGGACGTGCGGGCGCACACGAAGATGGCGCAAGAATCGCTTCAGAAGCAGCAGGCGGCGCTGGGCGAGGCTGCCAAGAACACGAAGTCCTCCACTAACGAAGCTAACGAAGCATCTGAGGGCTGCGCCAGCGCGGCCTGCGTGCGCTCGGAGCTGCTGCTTGCTTTCGAGAGCGAGTCGCAGAGCCTTGCCACCACGCTCGCGTCGCTGAACCTTGGCTCGGCGCGCGGGTCGATGAAGCTTGACGCATTCTTGGCGGGTTGGGGTCTCGCGGGCGACGCTGTGGCTTCGCCGGAGCAAGAGCAGGAACACGCGCAGGCTGGCGAGATCAATGAGTTGGTGGGACAGCGCTGGACACAAGCAACGCAAGCCTACTTGGCGATGGCGAGCGAAGTGGAGCGCTTTCCGGTCTCGGTTCAGCAGTCGTGTATGCCTGCGATGCTGAACTCGTACGATGCGCTGAGCGCCGAGCTGCTTGCGCTTCGGGACCAGTATTTGGGCAATGCGCAGTCTGTCATCGGGGAGCTGGACAAAAAGCTGGAGGCGGCGGTGTCTGGTGCGGACGGCTGGCTCGGTCGTTGGAAGAGTGAGCACTCGGAGGTCTTCGAGACGAGCCTGAGTGAGGAGACGGAGAAGGCGAAGGCAGCATCCAATGAGGCGCGGGCTCCCTATGCCGACGAGCCGGCGGTAATAGCAGCACAGGCGACCTGGTTAGCGCGTTTGGAGGTG
>JAVFAO010000609.1:0-3414 GCA_034002465.1 Myxococcota bacterium | reverse complement strand
TTGAGCCGGATATCGTGGGCGACGTCGAGGTGGAGGTACCAGGCGACACCGACGTCGAGGAACTGGATGTGGAAGTGGGTTATGTTGGCCCTGCATTGCCAACTCGGGTCAATTCTCCACTCGATTCGGTCTGCAGTCACCTTGCCACGGAAGGTTCGGACTGTTTGCCTGATGAAGTGTGTTCCGAAGGGAGGTGTCGGAAGCGCTGCACGGCCGCAGTTGACCCGTGCCCGGACACCAACGATAGATGTTTGCTTGTCTCCGCAGGTCACGAGCAGGTTTTGGCGTGCCGTCCGTGCTTGACCTGTGACTGTACCCGATCCCAGGATTGTCCGGGGAACCAGTTTTGTGAAATGACAACTGGCACCTGCATGGATCTCGGAAATGTTGGAGATCCATGTCAGTCCCCGGCCCAATGTCAGTATCGCTTATCATGTATCGACGATCATTGTAGACAGCCTCAGCCAGACGGATTTGCGTGTGCGACCGGGCGCGATTGTCGGTCGGGACAATGCAACAATGGCCAATGTTTGTTCGATGTCGAAAAACCTTGCGGTGGGCCTGTTGCGTGTCCTGGAGATTACATCTGTATCAACGCGCGGTGTCATCCAGCGGAACGTGTTCGTTGCGAGAAGCACACGGATTGCGGCCCCGAGCATTTTTGCCTGCTCGATGCATCACCTCGCCACTGCGTTCGTCGTTCCCCAGCCTGGGGATCGTGCTCGGAAGCCCTCGGTGAGACGGCTTGTCCACGTGAACAAGTGTGTTCGAGCGCCGATGCCTCATGGCGGTGCGTGGGAGACTGTCAGCTCGAGACCCAGCTGTGCAACAGTGGAGACCCACGCCCGCCCACATACACGGAGTTCTGTGAAGAGGTCTGTGCGAGTGGTTTGTTCTGCACAGACCGAGTGGAAAGCTCCGACACTCTCTACCTCGAGCGGATTTGTCTGAGCGAGGACTGCTCGACTGACATTGACGCCAACGAGAACAATGTAGCTGGCTGCGACGATGAGGAGTGTAAGAACGCTTGGGTTTGTGTTGACTAACCTATAGCAGTGCACCTGCGTTCCGGTGACCACCTCAGCTAGTCCTTCGCCGCACCAGCCTTCTCGGGCCAGGTTCAGTGTCTTCGCCGCCTGCGTTCTGTTACCATTGACCGCCTCACCCAATCCGCAGCCGGGCCAGCTTCTTGTGCAGCCCCTCGCGGGTCAGGTTCAGCGTCTTCGCCGTCTGCGTCTTGTTGTTGTCGTGGTCGCGCAGCGCCTCGATCAACAAATAGCGCTCCACCGCCTCCAGCCGTGTGCGCAGCGGAGACTGCGGCTCGTCACCGGCCTTCTTCAGCAAATCCTCGATGGTCCGAATACGCGGCGAGAGGTCTTCGGCCTCGACGATGCTCTTGCTGCCGCAGATGAGGATGCGCTGGATCTCGTTCTGCAGCTCACGAATGTTTCCGGGCCACTTGTAGCTCTCGAGCATGTCCAACGCCGTGGTCGAGAAGACCATGGGAGCAAGCCCGAAGTCCGTGGCGTAGCGCGCCATGAAATGCTCGGCCAATCGCTTGATATCGCTCGCGCGGTCGCGTAGCGCTGGCATCCGAATGGGGAAGACGTTGAGACGGTAAAACAGGTCTTCGCGGAAGCGCCCCTCTGCCACCTCTTCCTCGAGGTTGCGGTTGGTGGCGCTGATCACCCGCACGTGCACTCGCTTGGTCTTCACCGACCCCACTGGTCGGAACTCGCCTTCCTGCAGGAAGCGCAGCAACTTGGATTGGAAGGCCGGCGAGGTCTCGCCAATCTCGTCGAGGAAGACCGTGCCGCCATCGGCCATCTCGAGCAGGCCCTTCTTGTCGTTGTCGGCGCCAGTAAAGGCGCCTCGCACGTAGCCAAAGAGCTCGCTCTCGAGCAGGTCCGCGGGCAGGGCCGCACAGTTTTGGGCCACGAAGAGCTTGTCTCGCTGGCTCGACCGGTAGTGGATGGCCCGCGCCACCAGCTCCTTTCCAGTCCCTGTCTCGCCGATGATGCAGACCGGGACGTGGGTGTCCTTGACCTTCTCGATAAGGGACAAGACACGCTTCATGGCCTCGGACTCGCCGACCATGTGGAAAGTGCTGGCCTCTTCGGTCTGCCTGAGGAAGCGGTTCTCGCTGCGTAGCTTCTCTTCGGCGCTGCGCAGGCGCGCGTAGAGGCGCGCGTGGTCGATGGCGAGGATGAGCTGTGAGGCGACGATGACGGCGCTCTCGAGATCGGCGTTGGAGAAGAGCAGGCTGCCAGAATCACTGCTCGCCGAGGCTCTCCGGTCGAGCTGCAAAATGCCCATCATGCGCTCACCGATCCACAGCGGCACGGCGAGCACCGCGTCAACGCTGGCTTGTTGCAAGGACTTGGAGCCGAGCACGTCGCTGGTGGCGGCGATGATGGCGCTGTGCTCGTCGATGACGCGGGCGCGCAGATAGCGGCTGAGCGGGCGCGGGGCCTCGTGCTTGCCGTCCCTTCGGCGCGAGGCGACGGGGACGAGGCGTGTGGCGTCGTCGTGGTGTTCGCTCTCGAGGTAGAGGGTGACGTGGGTGGCGGTGGGGAGAGCGGCGAAGCAGAGCTCGGTACCAGCGTCGATGACCTCGCTGAGCTCGACGAGGCGGTTCATCCGCTTCATGCCGTCGTAGAGGGCACGCAGCAGGCGGTGATCGTTGCTGAGTCTGGCCTCGAAGTCGGCGATGCGCGCGATCTGGGTGGAGGCGACCACGCGGGAGCGTTCGGCTTGCAGCTCGGCTTGGGCGGAGTGGTATACGGGGATGCAGACGGGGGTTTCGAGGTCGCCGAGGCAGAGCACGTCGCCCTCGCTCAGGGTGACAGGCAGGTTGGGTTTGATGGTGAGAATACGGCCTTGGCGCGAGATACGGCTGCCGTTGGTGCTGCCGAGCTCGGTGAGCTCGAGGCCCTCCGGGGTCAAGCTCAGCGAAACGTGCTTGGCCGAGATGTGATCGTCCGAGAGGACCAAAGCAGCGCTGGGATCACGGCCGATGAGCAGGGGTCCTTGCTGTGGAGCCCACTCGAGGCGGGTGCCAGCGGCGTTGCCATTGGAGACGTAGAGGATGAAGCGGTCTTGCATGGCGCTGTGCTCGCGGCCGGAGCGCGCTCGGCCTTGGTGATAGACGTTCACTGAAGGCGATGAACCTCGAGAGTACGCTTCAGGCTCCGGTCTGGCCCGTTTTCTACGTCATTACTGGGTCTTGGCGAGGAGCGTGAAGCGCAGGGGCTTGAGGTACATCTCGAAGATGGCGACGAGCTTGGCGTCGCGGGTGGCCTTCAGCTCAGCGAGCTTGGCCTCGACCTTGGGGGCGTCCTCGGCGCGTCCGAGGCGTGCGAGGGCGTCGGCGGCGAACATCACGCCGAAGGGGTCGAAGTCACCGAAGCGATT
>JAVFAO010000608.1:0-3415 GCA_034002465.1 Myxococcota bacterium | reverse complement strand
ATGCTCAGCGACGGCTCGGGCGACGTGCGCCTCGCCGCCGTCCGCGCCCTCGGTGCCCTCCGCGAGCCCTCATCCATCCCCGCCATCGCCGGTGTGCTTGGCGACGACTCCAAATACGTCGTCGAGGCTGCGCTCGAGGAGCTCAGCAGCTTCGCTGATCCCACCACGGTCTCCGCCATCCTCGATCTCACCCGAGATCCCTCCCCGCGCCTGCGCCTCGCAGCCGTCAAGGCCCTCGCCAAGCTCGGCGATCCCCGCGCCACCACCACGCTCACCAGCATGCTCAAGGGCCAGCCCCTCGACGTGCGCCGCGCCGCGCTGCGGGCCCTGGTGCAAATCGCCGACCCCAACGCCATCGAACCCCTCTTGGCCATGCTCAACCCCAACGACGGCGACGACAGCATCGACGGCGTCATCAGAGCGCTCGGGGCCATCGGTGACCAGCGCGTCATCGACGCGCTGCTCAGCATGCTCCAACACGACCAACACAGCGACGCCGTCATCGCTGCCCTCGTCGAGCTCGGTGCCCCAGCTGCCGACGCCGTGCTCCAAGAGCTCGAGCGCAGCGCCGACAGCCTCGCACAAGCCCGCCTCCTGCAGGTCCTCGCCCGTGCCCCCAGCAGCACGCTCTCACCCATTCTGCTCGCAGCGCTGCAGAATGACAGCTTCCCGCGTCACGAGCTGCTCATGGCCATCGCCGCGTGCACCGATTCCGCCGCCATCGATGTCCTCGCCCCCTACATCCCCGAGCTCGACGAGCAGCAGCTGCTGCCGCTGCTGCTGCGCCTCGGTGAGCGCATCGACGACAGGCTCAGCCGCCCGCTGATCGAGCGCTATCCCAACGCCAGCCCGGCGCTACGAAACGTGCTGCTCAGCAGCTTCGCCAACCTGAAAGACCCGGCGGCGCTGTCCATCATCAATGACGAAATCCTGGCCAGCGATGAGAAAACGCGCAAGCTCGCCATGCTCGCAGCCCAAGCCCTCGCCTCAGAGTCCTCACGCCCAGCTCTGCTCGAAGCGCTCAAGGACAAAGACCCTCTCATCAGAGAACAAGCCGCCCTCGCGCTGAGCGCCATCGCCACCAAAGACACCATCAAAGCCCTGCTCGCGGTCGCAGAGAACGACGAACACCCCGCCCAGCGCGACGCCCTCTGGGCGCTCGGCATCTGCATCCGCACACAGCCCAGCCCCGCAGTCGTGCGCTTTGCCCTCGAACGCATCGAGGATCCCAACGATCCCCTCGCCTACAACGCCCTCGAGGTGCTCAGCAGCGCGCCGCCCGCCGGGCTCGGCGAGCGCTTCCTCGAGCTCTACCAGTCGTCGCGCATCTCGATTCGACGCAAACTCGTGCAGATGCTGACTCACATCGACAGCCCACAAACCCGAGAAGTCGCGCTGCTGGCCATCAACGAGGAGGATTCGGCGCTGCGCGCAGAGGGAGCGTGGCTGCTCGGTTGGCGCGCCGTCGAGGTCGAGCCCGAGCGCTTGCTCGCCCTAGCCGACGATCCAGTTCCCGCCGTCGCCGCCAACGCCATCGCCAGCATCGGGCGACTGCGTCTGCAGAGCGCACAACCCTTGTTGGAGCGCCGGCTCTACGATCGTAACCCCTTCGTCGCCGCCAACGCCATCTGGGCGTTGCACCAGCTCGACCAAGCCCCAGAGCTCTGGGACCTCCAGGTTCTGCTCAACCGAGAGCGAAACGCCTTTCTCCGCCTCAGCATCTACCGGAGTCTATGGCTCAGCGGCGCGCAGAGCGAGCTGCAGGATGCGCTGCAACGTGAGCGCGAGCCCGAGCTCCAAGCGGAGGTCATCGCCATGATCGACGAGGTCGTGCCCCCAAGCAGCGATGATTGGCTGATCATCGATCTGCGGCGCGCCCAAGAGCGCGCCATCGGCGAAACAGCGTACCTCCTGCTGCCCGACGCCAGCATCAAGGCCGCTCACAGCGACGAGAACGGAAAGCTGCGCATCGACCTGCCCCAGGCAGGCCTGATTCGGCAGCTCTACGACTCCCCCTTCCTCGAATTCGCCGCTGGCCTCTCACCTTAGCAGCCGACTCACCACCCTCGGGGCGCATACGGATAGAGCCCGTCAAGCCGCCCTCACAGCCCCACACAAGGCGACCCTCAAAGTGATGGATAGAACCCGAGAAGCCGACGAAGCGCGCCCCTGCTTTTTCAGCCCCTCGCCAGAGAGCACCCTCGCCTGGGGCGAACGCCTCGGTGCGCGCCTCCAACCCGGCTCGGTCCTGGGACTCAGCGCAGGGCTCGGTGTGGGCAAGACTCAGCTCGTGCAGGGCATTGCACGCGGCTACTTCGAAGCCCCCGAGCGGGTCAGGGTCTGCTCGCCCAGCTACACCATGATCAACAGCTACGAGCAGGGTCACAAGCGCCTCCACCACATCGACCTCTATCGCTGCGCAAGCAGCGATGATCTGGAGAGTATCGGCTACTGGGACAGCCTCGGCGACCCTCTCGCCTGCTGCGTCATCGAGTGGATACGACAGGTCCCCGATAGCCTGCCCTCCCGCTTCCTCGAGCTCGTGCTCGCGCTGGAGAAGCCGGATGAGGCGCTCACCACGCCAAGGCTCATCTGCCTCGGCGAGGTCCGTGATCAGGCGCTCCACGCAGCGCTCGCGCCGCTCTTCGGAGTGAGCTCATGAGCAACCTGGCCCCACGCCGCATGCGTCCACTTGGTGAGCAAGCCACCGTTGAGCTGGAAGGGCTCGCCGCGGCCACCTTCCCGAGCCGCTCCTGCGTGCTCACCATCATTGATGGCACCGACCAAGGACAGCGTTTCCACTTCACGAAGCGCAGTATTCGGATCGGCTCGGATCCTCTCAATGATCTGGTCCTCGGCGAGCCGACGGTGAGCCGACGCCATGCCGAGCTGAGCCTGCACGAGAACGGCTATCAGCTCACCGATCTGGGCAGCACCAACGGAACCTACGTCGAAGGGCAGAGGATCGAACAGACCTTGCTCGCCGACCGCGCAACGCTGCACTTTGGGAAGAGCGGCATCACCTTCAACATGAAGGTCGAGGTCGCCGACATCGAGCCCTCGAAGAGCCCCCACTTCGGCGATATCGTGGGCTCGAGTCAGGGCTTGCGACAGATCTTTACGGTCATCGAGAAGATCGCCCCCACGCCGCTGCATGTGCTCGTCACCGGCGATACCGGCACCGGCAAGGAGCTCTTCGCCCGCGCCATCCACCAGCGCTCTCGTCGCGCCCAAGGCCCCTTCATCGTCTTCGACTGTTCGGCCTTTCCTGCCAACCTCCTCGAGAGTGAGCTCTTTGGTCATGAGAAGGGCTCCTTCAGCGGCGCGGTGCAACAGCACAGGGGCGTATTCGAACTCGCCAGTGGCGGGACGCTCTTCCTGGATGAGCTGGGCGAGATGAGCGTAGACATGCAAC
>JAVFAO010000607.1:0-3431 GCA_034002465.1 Myxococcota bacterium | reverse complement strand
AGTCGAGACCGCGCAAGCAAACGATCGTGGCCTTTCTCCGAGAAATCAGCGGAGCCCCAGGATCGGCGCGGCTCGGCGTCATCTACGCCGAAAAAGAGTTTGACAATACATTAGCGATGTCCCCTACTGTCGCCGTGCACCTGAAGGGCTTCCTCGGCGTTGCTTGGCCATCGTTCGATGACGACGCTGCCGCCGAAAAGGTCTGATATGAAGAGCCGATGACAGTTCACTCTGAAAACACAGTGAAGCCAGCAGGGCAGGTCAAGCGCCAAAGACCGAGAGGCTTGGTCCAGGATCGTCGGGCCATGGCATGCCGTGGCCCGATGAGCGTCAGAATGCTTCGCTGGGAAGTTTTTCGAAGCTCATAGGGTTGTCAGGCCCTGTCGGGTGTCGATTCTGACGCCCGGTACGGTGTTTGCGCCGGCAAACAGTCGAGCGTGTGCCGAATCTGTTGGAAATACCTCAAAACGACGGTCAGGCTGAGGATCCGGCCAAGCCTTCGCAGAATCAACTCACGGCGGTGCTCTCACCGCCCCAACAAGCAGAGGCAGTTCGAATACTGCCCAAGAAACCTGGGAGAGGAGATCTTGAGATGAGCGCCAATTTCGAAGAGGAACTGAGTACTGCGCAAGCTCGCTTCACCAGCGTCAAAGCCGAGGTCGGCAAGGTCCTGGTCGGACAAGATGCCCTGCTGCACCGCCTGCTCATCGGACTCGTCGCCGATGGCCACGTGCTCGTCGAGGGTGTCCCTGGACTCGCCAAAACCCTCGTCATCCGCACCCTCGCCGACTGCATCTCGGCCACCTTCTCGCGCATCCAGTTCACCCCAGACATGCTCCCTGGCGACGTCATCGGTACCCAGGTCTTCAACCCCACCGACGCCACCTTCAGCGTCAAGAAAGGCCCCGTCTTCGGCAACCTCATCCTCGCTGACGAAATCAACCGCGCCCCTGCAAAGGTACAGTCCGCGCTGCTCGAAGCCATGCAAGAGCGACAGGTCACCATCGGCGGCGAGACCCTCCCTCTCAGCGAGCCCTTCATGGTCCTCGCCACGCAAAACCCCATCGAGCAGGAGGGCACCTACCCCCTGCCCGAGGCCCAGCTCGACCGCTTCATGCTCAAGGTCCTCGTCGACTACCTCTCCAAGGAAGACGAAATCAAGGTCATCGACCGCATGGCTGGACAGAGCGCCGAACCCCACGCCTCCACCTGCATGAAGCCCGAAGACATCCTCGCCGCACGCCAACTGGCCAAGCGCATCTTCGTCGACGACAAGGTCAAACGCTACGTCGTCGAGCTCGTCTTCGCCACCCGCCAGCCCGCCGCCGCTGGCCTCTCACAGCTCGCCCCCCTCATCGAAAACGGCGCCTCCACCCGCGCCAGCATCAACCTCGTCAAGGCCGGCAAAGCCCACGCCCTGCTCAACGGGCGCAGCTTCCTCAGCCCGCACGACGTCAAAACCATCGCCCGAGACGTGCTGCGTCACCGCGTCCTGCTCACCTACGAGGCCGAAGCCGAGGGCAAGAGCGCAGACGACATCATCGCCACCATCCTCGACAACGTCCCAGTGCCCTGAACGGCCAGTCAGCCTGGTGTTGCCTCGGACGATGATCACGGCTCTCCTCCCCCTGAGGAGCGTCGCCGAGCTACGGCCTCTGCCGTCGAGATGGACTCCCGATCATGCTCAGCTCCGATCTCATCAAACAAGTCAAACAAATAGAAATCCGCACCGGTCGTCAGGTCGCCGACGTCCTCGCCGGGGAGTACCTGTCGGTCTTCAAGGGGGTGGGCCTCGAGTTCGACGAGGTCAGACCCTACGTCCCCGGCGACGACGTGCGCAGCATCGACTGGAACGTCACCGCGCGCATGGGCGCCCCCTTCGTCAAGCGCTTCGTGGAGGAGCGCGAGCTCACGGTGCTGCTGCTCGTCGACGTCAGCGCCTCGCTCGACTTCGGTTCCCTGCAACGCAGCAAGCGCGAAGCCGCCACCGAGCTCTCGGCCTTGCTCGCCTTCGCCGCCATCAAAAATGACGACAAGGTCGGCTTGCTGCTCTTCCACGGTGCGGTCGAGCAGTACATCCCCCCACGAAAGGGACAGAAACACGCGCTGCGCGTGGTCCGCGAGGTGCTCGCCCCCGCCGCAGAGAGCCAGCAAGAGCGCGCCCGCGATTGGATGCGCTGGCCACGAATGCTGCTGCGCCGCTTCCTACGCCTGCGAGAGCTGCGGGCCTCGGATCCGCGCCGTCACACCAACATCCGCATGGCCCTCGAGTTCCTGCAGAAGGTCGTGAAACGCCGGGCGGTGGTCTTCGTCATCTCAGACTTCCTCGACGAGGGCTTCATCGATACCCTGCGCACCGCCCACCGCAAACACGACGTGGTCTGCGTGCAGGTCTTCGACCGCCGGGAGCGCGAGCTCGCCCCCAGCGGCCTCGTCGAGCTCGAAGACCAAGAGAGCGGCCAGACCCGCGTGGTCGATCTCTCTTCTGAGGCGTTCCGACAAGCCGCACAGAGCTCGAACCGCGCCCGAGACGAGCGCCTCCAGAACCAGCTCGCCGCCAGCGGCGTCGACCTCATCCGCATTGACGCCACCGAGCCGGTGGTGGAGCCGCTGGTCGCCTTCTTCCGCGCGCGGCAGAGGAGGTACCGATGAGCCGCCAGCGTGTCTCCAACGCGAGTTGGGGCGCGATTCATCGCGCCCGCCGAAGTCCTCAATCGTATTCAAGACCTCGTCGAAGAACCCACTTCATCTCCGCGCTCTTGGCCACCCTGTTGCTCGCCGCAGCGCTGCTCGTCGCCTGCCGGGAAGAGCCGCTGCCGCCAGAGGCCGGGCAGCCCAGCGTCCTCGAAGACGCCATCGTGAAGGAGAGCAGCGCGGGTCCGGTCAAAGCAACGCTCACAGTCGGCCCCTCCAAGCCCAAGCTCGGTGACGTCATCACCCTGCTGCTGGAGGTCGAGGCCGAGGCGGGAGTCGAGCTGCTGATGCCTCCTTTTGGCGAGCAGCTCGGTCGTTTCGGGATCGTGGACTTCACGCCGGAGCAGCAAATCAACCCGGACGGGAGCAGCAAAGCCAGCCAGCGTTATCGCTTGGACCTGCCGATGAGCGGCAAGCAGCGTATTCCGTCGTTGCTCATCGAGTTCATCGACCGCCGCCCTGGACAAGATGCAGAGCCCAAGGAGCTGCTCACCGAGGAGGTGGTGCTCGAGGTCGAATCCCTCAGCGTCGAGGCCACCACCAGCACCCCCTTGCGGCCCCCTCGAGAGGCGCTGCCCGAGCTGGAGGCGCCGCAAGCAGCCCAATCGAGCCGCACCTGGTGGTTCATTGGCGCCGCAGCGGTCGCTGTGCTGGGGCTTGGCTTGCTGCTCTGGTGGTTGCGGCGGCGACGCGGCGTCGTGCAGCTCAGCGCGTACGAACGCGCCTGGCAGCGTCTG
>JAVFAO010000606.1:0-3440 GCA_034002465.1 Myxococcota bacterium | reverse complement strand
GGTGATGAGTCCCTCCCCAGGCAGCGATGAGGCCCTCTCGAGGCAGCCATGAGGCCCTCCCGAGGCAGCGATGAGGCCCTCCCGAGGTAGCGATGAGGCCCTCTCTCGACAGCAACCATTGTCGCCCGCCTTCCTTGGCACACACCCTTCGGCTTGCTTCGCAGCGACTCGCGCGAGGGTGCATGCCGCGGTTTCGATGGTTGCTCCGCCGGGTGGGGAAAAGCTGAAGCGAGGGCGTGAAGCAGGCGACAGAAAGTGATCAGCTTACTGAGGAATGCCAGCGATGAAGACGTCGACGAGTCCATTCGTGTCGTCGCAAACCAGATTCGATGCCTCTGAAGTGAACACCAGAAATCGCCCGTTCAGCGAAACACGAGGTGGTCCCCACAAGCCGCTGTCCCCGTTGCCAGGTTCTCCGTCGGACGACGAGCTCGCTCGGTAGGTCACACCAAGCTCCAGATCGGTGACGTACACTTGAAAAAACTCCATGGTATCGTCTGGGAGATGCGAACCTCGATCGACGAAGGCCACAAAACGCCCATCTCCGGAAATACTCGGGTTATCGCCGAAATGGCCCAGGCTGCGCGTCGTGTTCGCGTGTGTGTCGAGGACGATGATGCTGGGAAGGGTTGTGACTGACGGATCCATCGCCACATAGCGACCGTCCACCGATAGTGAGATCAGGCCACTCTTGATCGACGGCGCTCCTGGCTCTCGCCAGCCCTCCAGCGCGGTGGTCGTTCCGAGCTCGAGCTCATGGACGAGCAACTCAGAGGGAAAGCGCCTGACGCAGTCGTACTGTTCGTTGCACCAGCCGCCGAAGTAGGTGACCAAGCGGCCATCCGCAGAGATCTGCGGCAGACCTCCAAAGCCCTGCCCACGTTCGGTATCTGGGCTGAGATGCAACGTCGTTTGTCGATGCCGATCGCGGACGAAGACATCGAGCTGTGCATCCTGAACGCCATTCTCCAGCGTTGCCGCGTCGGATTGAAAGACCACGAAGCGACCATCGCCCGAGATCGCTCTTGGAATGGGACCCACGGCATGGACGTCCGCCTGCTCTCCCGAATCGCTGACGTTGATGCGTTCGATGCGCCCGGCCTCCCATACGAAGATATCGGGCATGTCGTTCTCGTCACCCTCGACGAGGTCGCTGGCGTACGAAGTGAACATCACACTGCGACCATCCGCAGAGATGGCTGGCCAGCCAGGAGACGCGACGAACGTGAAAGAGTCGTCGAGTCGATCGAGCAAAAAGATTCCCGAGCGCTGCGACGAGTCCAGGTTGCGAGCGGCAGAACTCAAGACGACGAAGCGCCCATCACCGGAGATGTCTGGCCAGTCGCTATCGCCATTGGCGTCGCCTCCATCAGAGCCAACAGTCAGTCGGCGGACAGGCAAAACGCCTTGCTCGAGAGAGGTCCCCACACAGTTGCCAAGTACCGGGAGAGGTTCCTCGTCTCGCGTGTTGGGCGCAGGTTCGTCTGCTGCGACGAAGCCGACGTCGTTGCCCGCGTTGAACTTGGTCTCGGCGTCGAGCTCGTGTAGCCGGGAGCCACAGGAGCAGGAGCAGGCGACAAGAACGAGCGCGCCCAAGAACGAATAGCTGCACCCCCATCTCACCACGGCTCGAGCCATCTCGCCGGATTGTTCAATCACGATGCACCATCCCCTGACCAAGACTCTACTACAAAGTCAGCGTTGGGTGAGCTTGATTTCGAAGCTCGCCGAGCTCCCCACGTAGGCGTCGATGACCACGAAGCGGGTCCTCTCTGAGTCCGTCGAGTTCGAGAGCAGCAGCCGCTCCGTGCCACCTCCAGGCTGGGCATCGGTACCCTTGACACAGGATGAGACGATCTCAGGGCATTGTGCCGATGCATAGAGGACCAGGTCGGCCTCGCTGCTTGCGCTAAGCTCCACCGACTCGCCCGCGGCCAACGTCAGCTGATAGACGAAATCACCACCGGAGGCTTGGTTTGGCGTGCAACCACGGCTACCTGGGTTGTAGTCGTCGAACAGCCCCTCGAAGCTCCCGACGACGCTCGCTGGCGCCATGATAGGAACCGCATGCGCACAGTCCTCGCCCGGACGAATCAATCGACAAGCCGCGCCAGGGTCGCACTGCCAACCAGCCTCGATGGCGCAGGTCGCGTCGCAGCCGTCGCCCGCGGCCTCGTTCCCGTCGTCGCAACCCTCGCCTGCATACAGGACCCCGTCGCCGCAGCGCCGGGAGGCAAGGCCAGGTATTGTCACACGCTTCCCCGCGGCTGAGGGAGGGGAGCCGAGTTGACCCTGGACATTCTCACCCCAACACCAGACCTCACCGGAGCGCCTCAGTACACAAACATGGGCGTAGCCTGCTCTGAGCGCTACCGCGTCGTCGATGCCTCGAACGAAGACGGGTTTGGCCCGAAAGCCAGTGCTTCCATCTCCCGACATCCGAGAGTTCGCTGAACCCCAAAAAGCGATCCGCCCGTCCGACAGGCGAGCATAGCTCTGTTCATTGCCAGCAGCGAGCTCAACGACCTCTGAGATCGCCGCTGGTACGGGCACGGCCGTCGAACCCCCAAAGCCGCCACCCAACTGTCCGTAGCTGTTGTCGCCGGTGCAAAGCACAGCTCCAGTCGAGCGCAGCACACAGGTGTGATAGTAGCCCGTCGACACCTGGACGGCATCGAAAACCCCTTCCATCGGCGCAGGCGGTGCGTAGCGTTCCTCACTCTCTCGTCCGAGCTCTCCGCTGCCGTTCTCCCCCCAACAGTAGACCTCGCCCGAAGCCATTAACGCGCAGGTGTGATACCAAGAGGCCGAAAGCGCCTCGGCAGGCTGTCCCAGTTGTACGGGGCTGGGCTCGGTCAGCATCAATCGGTCGTCATACCCGCTTTGCTTGCGTTCGTTGGCCCCCCAGCACACTGCGTCTCCATCTGTGCTCAGTGCGCAGCTGTGTTCAGCTCCGAGCCCGAGCGAGCGGACCTCGCCGAGACCAGCGATGAGGCTAGGGGGGCTCAGGAGGAGCTCGTTTCCGCATGCACCATAAACACTCTTGCCCCAACACCAGACCCCGCCATCCGCTTCACGTGCACACAGGTGGTAGGAGCCCAGGCTCATCTCGGGGGCGTCTGCATGGGGTGGAAGTACGGGAGTCGGCGACCAGTTGCCGACAACGCCTAGCTGTCCCTTATAGTTTCCACCCCAACAGCGCCATGGACCTGTCGACGGCCGTGCGCAGCTCGCCCACCCTGCCACGGCAAGCTCCGTGATCTCGCTCAGTTCGTCGACTTGCACCGGAACCGCGCTGCCATCCCCGCCTTGCGTCCTGCCAGTCCCCCAGCACTCCACCCGCCCATCGAGAAGCCGGGCGCAGGTCTGCAGCAATCCTGCGGACAGCTCCACGACGTCGAAAAGCTCGGGAACGTCAACGGGAACAGCCGAAGAGTCGG
>JAVFAO010000605.1:0-3440 GCA_034002465.1 Myxococcota bacterium | reverse complement strand
CAATCATCCGGTGACTCGTCTTGGGTGAAAGCTCGATTCGGGCTTCGATAGCCATCCCCATCAGCGCCTCGACGAGAAGACGGCTGCTCAAGCTGCAAGTCGAACGAATACGGCCCTGTTCGTCTCGAGAGCCTGCCACCTCACTGCCACTCCGATGCACCATTCGGTCTTGCATGAGATCGAGCAGCGCTCCGACCGCGCTGCGGACGCTCTTCTCCTTCAGCTCCTTCACTCGGTCCATCTCGTCGGGCGAGAATACATCACCTGGAGAAACGGCTTCGGCCACGTCGAGATTCGCCTGATCCGCAGCGATCAGCGCGGCTCGGCGCTCCTTGAACTTCGGTTCGAGCCGTTGGGAAACGGTGCCCGAGAAGCCTCCGCCGGGAAGCACGCTTTGATGAGCAAAAAAGTACGCATCAAGCCTCCGAAACAGCGCTTCGGACAAGCTGTCCACAGGTGGCAGGCAGAGCCAGCTTGTCTCCGACCAACCTGCAAAGACCATCTCTTGCGTCTCGGGAAGCGAACATTCAAGCGTTGACCAGTACAGAGAAGCGCTGGCAGTGGGCAACAATGCCACTGGAACCTGAGCAAATTGCTCTGCCGACATGGCCACGAGCAAGCGCCCAAACGTTTCGCTATCAAAGTGACCAAGAAGATGGAGAGCGTTGTTCTCGGGCGCAAAGACAAAGGCACACCGTTCCTCATCGGAAGCGGTAGCAGCGAGCAGTTTCGCGGCAGCTTCGGCGGCGGATTCGTCAATGCTCTGTCGAATTCCTTCTAACAATCCGTGCTTCGTATCGTAATCGGCATCCTTTCGAAGTGCTGGGTCGCTCTCGAACTCCGCCTCGATCTCCCCTTCCGGCTCTCCACCATACATCAGCCCCTGCGCCGCCGCGCTCAATTGTAGCCCACCCTTCGGCACGGCTCCGCCCAAAAACAGCTCGGCCGCAGCGTCCGCTTCGGACTCGAAGTCGACCGTCTTCTCCCCAGGCTGCGCAGCTTGCGAGGTTTGACCGGTTTGGCCGGTATCTGCAGGGGAGGCTGCCAACTGTGTGGAGCCCGCTTGGGCATCGGCTGCAGCTCCGCTTGGACCTTGCTTGCATTCGTTCGCTCTCGCGAGACCCTCGCAGCGCTGCGCAGGCGCATCGGATGCACCCGCGACAGACGCCGACTCGTGCCTCGCTTCGCTCACTTCCCCCTTCTGGGCGTTCGGGCTTTCATGAGCCTGCACAGCCCCTGCCGAGCCTTCGGCGCCTTTGGGGTTGAGCTGTGCACCGCCCCGCTGTTGGACAATGTGCGCAACTTCGTGCGCCATCACTCGAGGATTGTCGACCACCTCCGGCCGAGCCACTGCGATCAGCCGCCCGTCCACCGCACAGGCTTCTTTGCCCTCCTGTTCGAGCTCTGGCCGGTGCTCGAGCTGCACTGAGGCCAGCTCCTCCTGCGTCAACCGTTGCGCCAACTGCCACCACGGCATCGGGCGGGCACCCAGACGTGCGGGCACCGCCGCTGGGCGAGTCTGGGCTTCATCCGCTATCTTGCGCTCATCACGCCCTTGCTTCTCCCCTACGAACACTTTCATGCCTCACTCCGTTTGATATGCGCCGTTGTGCTGCAACGGGGGCAGCTTCCCAAGCTTGCGATACTCTGCGTCGACGGACCGTAGCAGATGCCGCTGGCTGACGATGGCATGCGCTGCCACGCCGCCCACCTCTCCGAGCGCCAACCCGGCTGCCCGCAGCACCGCCTCCTTGATATGACCACCACTGAGCTCATAGGCCCGGGCCAGAAGCTCGAGATCCACATCACTCGCCAGACGCACCGCGCGCGGCAAGGTGCCCCGCCACAGCTCCAACCTGGCCTCCGCATCCGGTAAGTCAAAGGCCACCCGAAAGCGGATCCGACGCTGAAAGGCCTCGTCGATCGACGATTCGTGGTTCGTCGTCAGAATCACAAGCCCGTCAAAACGCTCCATCCGCTGAAGCAGATAGCCCACTTCGAGGTTGGCGTAGCGATCTGTGCTGCTCTTGACCTCGGTGCGCTTTGCGAAGAGGGCGTCGGCTTCGTCGAAGAGCAGCATCACATCGTTGCCTTGCGCAACATCGAAGAGCTGCGAGAGGTGCTTCTCTGTTTCGCCGATGTACTTCGACACGAGCTGTGACAGATCCACCCGATACAGCTCGCGCTGCAACTCCCTGGCGATGGCGTTCGCTGCGTGACTCTTGCCCGTCCCTGGCGGACCTGTGAACAACGCGGTCACCCCCAAGCCATAGGGCAGGCTCTCGGCAAAACCCATCTCGTGAGCCAGGCTGTGTCGGTAGCGGCAGTAGCTGAGCAGCTCATCGAGCAAGCTGCGAGTTGGTGCATCCAGAACCAGCGAATCCAGTACGACGTTGCTCGTCTCGGCCTGCGCTAGGGCGCCCAAGCCGCTCCCTGCGACAGCTCGCGCAGCCTGGCAAAAGCGTTCGAAACGTTCTCGCTCTGCTGTGAGCTGCCCGCGAACCCGGCAGCGCTTGCTCTGCACCTCCACACATCCACTTCGTGCAAGCTCATTTCGACCCCAGCGCCCTGCCTCCTGGATCTGCCCCACCGAGAGCAAGAATCTGCCTGCCAGCTCCGATTGCCGCTCCGGCGAGAGGAGACCTTGCGTTACGCGCTGCCAGACCTGCAAACGCTGCTCGCGAGGGGGCAGTGAGAGGCGCAGGAGCTGCTCCGGCGGCAGTGTGAGCCAATCCGGAGGGCTCAGTGACAGCTTCCAGATCAGGACAGCACCGTTCGCACAGAGTATCGCGCGCGTTCGGTACATCCACCTTCGAGCTGATTCGCAGTCTTCCAGACCTTCGACGAGAACCGCCAAGCCACCCAACGCCGCCATCGCCGAGGCGCGACGAAGCTCTTCGTCGCCGCTGTCGAGGGCCAACGCCTTGGGCAGCTCCAACACCCAAAGGCCCCGCAGACCAAGCGCCACAGCCAGGTGTCCTGCAAGCACGCGTCGTCCGCCACCGACAACGGCAGACACCGCATACTCGGGTGCGTCGTCAGGATGCGTTCGTCGGTGTTCACTTGCCCGTCGAATCATCGTAGCGAGCTCTTGTTCGCCCGTGAGCGTCGGCAAGGTCTCGCTCGACAACAGCTCGGAAGGCGGAGCAGCGGACGGTGCAAAAAAGTCTACCACCGCTTGATGGACGACGAGTTGAGGCTGCGCACCCAACTGAGCTGCGACGAGCTCGACCAAGTGAGCGCGAAGCAACACGCTCTGGCGGAGCCATACGAGCACTCTCCAGGCCGAGGAGCACAGTCCAGCAGCGGTCGAAGACGGTGACTCAGATCCGCTGGGGGAGCAGGCCGAGTGCCCAATCGACAAGAAGTCGTCGCCAGGCGGAGACTCGCTGCGAAGCAAGCCCGAAGGGTGCGCGCCAGGGACGGCGCGCAACAAGTCG
>JAVFAO010000604.1:0-3443 GCA_034002465.1 Myxococcota bacterium | reverse complement strand
CCCAGAGCCGGAGCTCGAGTGCTCCGTGCTCGTCGGTCTCGAGGTCGAGGGGCTTGGCGTCGAGCTGGCGAAGGGTGCCGAGCACCTCCTCGCTCCAGATGAGCACGCCATCACCCTGCTGGTGGCGCAGGCAGCCCTCGGCTAGGGAGCGGCGAAGCACACGGGTAAGCAGCGCATGCGCGAAGTATCGAAGCGTCGAAGCAAAGCTGCTCATCCATCCTCCAGGCCAAGCCGTCCCCGCGCGAAATGCTCGCCCTGAAGACACGGATTGTCGGTAGCCCGCGGAGAAAGTTGCCAAGATTCTGCAGATCAGTATGTCGAGTCGGCGAGGAACGCTCCCAACGCGTCCCCAAGCCATGCCGAGCCGCAGCACCACTACTCTCGAGCGCTCGGCTCTGCCCCCAGGTGCCCACAACAACCACTTTTGCTCGCCAGCACTGCGTTACGGACCTGCAAAGAGCGCTTTCCATCCGTTGAAAGTGCTTTTCGTGGTCTCGTCACGCACCGCTGCAAGCCCCAAATGCGCTCACGGCGCTCCCAGAATCCACTTTCGAGCCTTCCAAGTAGGCTTCGCGCTCGCTCGTCGTTCTTTTTTCTGCTCACTGAAGCGCTGCTTCGTCATCGCAGAGGGCACTTTCGAGCGTTCGAAAGTGCTTTCTGTACCTCCGGCGCCCCTTTCGACAAGAAGTCGTAGCCAGGATGGCGAAGACTCGCTGCGAAGCAAGCCCGAAGGGTACGTGCGTTTGCCGAATGCATTCTCGCTCAATGGGGCGGCGAGCTCGGCGGGCTTCTCAGCCTTCGGTACTGTCTTGCTGACGAGTTCGTTCGTCGATTCTCGCTGTTGGGCCTGTTGCTGCTCGTTGAGCTTGGGGTGTTGGCCGAGCGCCAGGCGGTGCTTGCGCCGTCACTCGAAGGCCTCTCGCCAGTTCAGCTCCACCGGCCGGTCGCGAACCGAGATTCCAAGCTGACCGTGAGAGTTCGAGCCCCAACAGCGAACCCGACCATCTTTCACAATCGCACAAGCGAAGCCGAATCCCACTGCCAACTTGACCGCGTCATCCAGCTCCGGCACCTGTGCGGGTTCTTCGTTTCCCCTCCAACACCACACCGAGCCGCTCTGGGTGCGCGCGCACAGCCCGAACTGTCCCCCCGCAAGCTCGGCGATGTCTTCGAGCGCGAGCTCGCGAACCGCAGTCACCTCGAATGGCTGGTCCCTATCCATCATGCTCATGGTCCAACACCAGACGCGTCCTTCAAACGTTTTTCCGCAGGCAAGGTCCCTCCATACATCCAAACGCACAGCGTCGAGCTGGGGCACTCCCTGGACGGCAAGCGCACTGCCACAGGAGCGCCAACACTCGACCAGACCATCGCTGGTCAGACCACATCCGCCTGCAAAGAAGCTAGCTATCTGCTCGAAGCGACTGACATCGTCAACGACACTGGGAGACTCATTGTAGGTGCAGAGCACATGCTTGGTTCGCGTCAGCATGCACTCCCGACTCAGCTGCGCGAACTTGCCTTTGCCGATCTCCTCGAAGCGGTCTCGGCTGAGAAACGTGTACAGATAGTTCTCGAGAGCGCAGCACTCGTATGGACGGGCAGAGCTTCCACACGCCTCATCCCGGTCTCTGTCTGCGAGGCAGGGGTGCTGCTTGCTCCCGTCCCAGACGTACAAGCTACCCTTCTTGTCGAGCAGAAGTATCTCGTTCTGTTCCAAGTGGAGCTGTGCAAACCGCTGTTTGAGGTCAAGGCGAGCCGGCTGCGACCATCGAGCCCATTTCGTCCGGCGTGCGCCTGAGCTGTCTCCCCAACACCACCAAGACTCGTCACTCCGCTTGACGCATGCGGCTTGGTTGCCCAGCACCAGCTCAACGGCATCATCGAGCTGTGGAATGGTCTGCGGCAGTGAATACTCCGTTGGCGCTGGAGGCACCCCGAGCTGACCGTACTGGTTGGCGCCCCAACACAGCAAGCGCTCGTCGTGCAGCAGCACACACATGTGCTCGCGCCCCAAGGCCACCTCGACGACGCCGTCGAAGGGCAACAAGGTCGGCTGGGTGGTGTCCATGAGGTCGTCTCGTTCGTGGGCGTCAGCCACACCTTCGACCTCGTCGATGTAGGGCTGCGGATAATCACCCCAACACCAGACCTGACTCCCTGTCGAGCCTTTTCCAGAGGCTTCGTGAGGGCTCAGGATGGCGCACACATACTCACGCTGACCTGCGATGCGCGTCACCGAACCCAGCGCTTTGAGCTCCTCGACCACCTCGTACTCGCTCTCCTCGTCGATCTTGGCAGTCCTCGAGGTCGTCCAACGATACACCACACCGCTCGCCGAGCGTGCGTAGACATCACGAACGAAATAGTCCTGTTTGTTCGAGCTGAGGGCCAACTCCGAGATGGGCTCTGGCATGGTCTGGACAAACGGACCGTGTTGTAGACCTCTCCAGACGATCTCACCATTTGGTTGCAAGCCGTACACTCGTTGAGGGGTAGGAAACAAGGAAGAACCCAGACCTAGGTTGACCTCGGCTCGTCCAGGGGTAGCGGCGCCCAGAAGACCGCACATGGTGTGGCCGTCACGCCGAATGGTACATAGAGGGTTTTCGCCCGATAGCGGGCGCGAGAACCCCAACGCAATCGCCGCCACGTCCACCAGCTGACTCACGGCTCCAAACGAGGACACATCACCCATGCTCTTGGCCGACTCCTCTCCTGTGGCCCAACACGAGACCGTGCCATCATCGTGCAGAACACAACCGTGCTCATCAATCACGAGCTGCTCGATGTTGGTGGTCGAATCCAGCACGCCTGCGCTCGCCCCCCAACACCGAGCTCGCCCATCACCGAGCAGCACGCAGGTATCGCGGAGGCCTGCGATCACACGTAGGGTAGGGCGTGCTCGTGGGGCCAACACTGGCGCTTCGTGCACCTCGTTGTCTAGCTCTTCCTCGCCCAATGCGCTCTCACCTCGAGCAAGCTCGGTGGGCGAGCTCCGCTCGGCGACGGCAGGAGTGGGACGCGAGCAGCCGCTGACCAGGAGGCATGAGGCGAGAAGGGGAATCGATAGGATTTTCATCATGGTGCTCCTGTCTCGATGGTCGTCTCGATGGCGCCATGAAGGAGCTCGAGCTGCGTTTTGACCCAGCTCACGGTAGGAAGAAAGGGTTGATTCTCGAGATCCTTGGCACTTGTGAACACGGTATCGAAGTGCCCTTCCGTTACTCGAGTCGTGACTCCTTCAGTGTCCGTTGTCTCATCCTGCCAATGCCGCTTGATCAGCTCCCAGAAGGCCTGCGCCACGGGATAGTAGCTCCAATGCCAACGCTCTTCGATGACCGCAGTCTTGGTCTCCTGATACTTCGCGTCCAGCGCTGCAGGTCCCTTGTACGGACGGAAAAATCCGTAGTGGAAGGCGTTCGAGCGCAGCCAGAGAAAGC